>CALCIA010000115.1 GCA_937907435.1 uncultured Actinomycetes bacterium | reverse complement strand
CCCGTGCACGACCCTCCACACCTTCCGCACACCCGCCCCTCTCGCCACGGCCACAGCCTGCCCGGGCCGTGGCGAGAGGGGCGCGTCCGTTATCCGGGCGCCAGCTTGCGGGGCCTGGACCTTCCGGGCGACAGCTTGCGGGCCCCCAAGACCTGCATAGGGCGCAATCACCTAGAGCGAGCCCGCGGGGGCGACCCAGACGCTCTCGAAGCGGAGGCTGGTCAGCTCGGCAATCACGTCGTAGTCGCGGTCGTAGTGAAGGACACCGGCCCCGGCCTCGTGGGCGCAGGCGGCGATGATCAGATCGATCGGCGAGAGGCGATGGTGACCGGCCCGGGCCAACTCACGCTGCGCTTTGCGTGCGGTTGCCTCGATGTCGGCGTCGATGGATACCGACGGCAAGGTGCCAAGTCGATCGATGCTCTGCTCGTGGTCTGCCGCGGACTGCGCCGAGTAGCCAGCCTCGAGCAGAAATGGCAGGCAGGTGGCGATTTCCCCCGCGTCGAGCTTTTCGACCACCGCGTTGAGACGGACCCGCGGCACCCCGCCCGAGAGGAGCCGCGACCACACCGAGTTGTCGATCAGGAGCACGACTACTCGTCGTCGTAGCGAGCGATCAGACCGAGGTGCTTGACCTCGTCCGCGGCCTCGACGTCGACCTTGGGGCCGTTGCCGCTCAGGATCCAGTCGATCATCTCGCGGCGCGCCCGTCTTGCCTCCTCGCTTTGATCGGCCAGTCGGCGCGTCTTGACCTGCGCCCCGAGCGTGACCAGCTCGGCGAAGTCGATCCTCTCCGACCTCCCCAGCTTTGCGCGCAACTTGTCCAACGCAGCCTTGACCGACGGCGTCTCGGTGATCGTGTGACGGGGCCTGGTGGTCGGCACGGGGCGAGTGTAACACCGTGCTGCACCGCACCCGACGCCCGGAACCGTCAGAATCCGGCCACGTGCCGGGCGTGGTCATAGTCGGCGCCCAGTGGGGCGACGAGGGCAAGGGCAAGATCACCGATCTGCTCGCCGAGCGGGCTACCACGATCGTCCGCTTCCAAGGCGGCAACAACGCAGGCCACACGATCGTCCGCGATGGCGAGACGTTCGCCTTCCACCTGATCCCGTCGGGGATCCTGCACTCGGAGAAGACCTGCGTGATCGGCAACGGGGTCGTCGTCGACCCGCGGGTGCTGCTGAGCGAGATCGACGGGCTGAAACGCGCCGGGATCAGCGTCGCCAACCTGAAACTGTCCGCGAACGCGCACCTGATCATGCCCTACCACGTGCTCCTCGACACCGCGAGTGAGACGAAACTGGGGAAGAACTCGATCGGGACCACGCGGCGCGGGATCGGGCTCGCCTACGCCGACAAGGCGCTGCGGCTCGGCATCCGCGTCCAGGACCTGCTCGACGAGAAGATCCTGCGGACGAAGATCCGCGCCGCGCTGGAGCCCAAGCAGCAGGCCCTGCGCGAACTCTCGGTGCAGCGGCGCAAACTGCGCAAGGAAGCCGGCGACGAAGCGAAGGCCGCGGCGGAGGGCTCGATGGGCGGCGTGATCGACCCGCGCCCCGACCTCCACGCGATGGTCGAGGAGCACGTCAACTACGGCCACCGGCTCGAGCCCCACATCGCCGACACGGCGAAGCTCTGCTGGGACGCGCTCGACCGCAAGGAGACGGTGATCTTCGAGGGCGCCCAGGCGACCCTCCTCGACCTCGACCACGGCACCTATCCCTTCGTCACGTCTTCGAACCCGATCGCCGGCGCGGCGACCGTGGGCGCCGGCGTCGGCCCCACCGACATCGACGAAGTGTGGGGGATCGCCAAGGCCTACTCGACCCGGGTCGGCGCCGGCCCCTTCCCGACCGAGCTCGAGGACGAGATCGGCGACCAGCTGGTCGAGCAGGGCCACGAGTTCGGCACCACCACTGGCCGCCGCCGCCGCGCCGGCTGGATGGACCTGGTCGGCCTCCGTTACGCCGTCCGCCTCAACCGCATGGACGCGCTGGCGATCACCAAGCTCGACGTCCTCCGCGGCATCGGCCCCCTGCGCGTCGCGGTCCGGTACCGCTCCAAGGAAGGCGCGATCCTCAACGAGTTCCCCTACCACCAGTCGATCCTCCACTCGGCTACGCCTGAGTACGAGGAGCTCCCCGGCTTCGACGAGGACATCAACGACTGCCGCAGCTTCGCCGACCTCCCCACCGCCGCCCGCGACTACCTGGGCTTCATCGCCGAGTTCGTCGGCGTGCCGGTCAAGCTCGCCGGCGTCGGCCCCGCGCGCGACCAGGTCGTCTGGGTCGACTGATCCGCCGATCGCCCATCCGGCCCGGATTGCAATGTGGCCGTCGGAGGCCTTGCAATGTGGCCGTTGAAAACCTTGCAATGTGGCCGCTGGAATACTTGCAATGTGGCCGTTGGCTAAGGTCGAACCAATGCCAGACCGGCCTTATGACCCACGCGTAACGGATCAGGAGCTCGCCAAAAGGCTGAAGACGAGCGGGGCGGTCCTCATCGAGGGCCCGAAGGCATGCGGCAAGACGGAAACCGCACGACGGCAGGCAGGAAGCGAAGTCCTGCTGGATATCGACGAGGGGGCCCGCGCCACCGCCGCGATCGACCCCGGCCTGATCCTGGAAGGCGATGTACCGCGACTGATCGACGAGTGGCAGGTCGAGCCGAGGGTATGGAACCACGTTCGCCGCGCGGTCGACGAACGTGGGGAGCCCGGCCAATTCATCCTCGCCGGCTCCGCGGTCCCGGCGGACGACGCGACGCGCCACTCCGGGGCGGGCCGAATCAGCCGCCTCCGGATGCGGCCGATGTCGCTGTTCGAGTCCGATACGAGTGACGGCTCCATCTCTCTTCGGGACCTCCTGGGCGGAGCCCAGGTGAGGTCCACCGATCGCGGCATCGAGCTGGCGGAGCTGACCGAGGCCCTCGTCCGGGGCGGCTGGCCCGCCCTTCAGCACCTGCCGGTCGAGGACGCGATCGGGAGCGTCTCCGATTACCTCGACGAGATCTCCCGGACGGACATCAGCCAGGTCGACGGCGTGCGTCGCGACCCGGCTCGGGTACGGCGGCTGCTGGAGAGCCTCGCCCGAAACGTGGCCACCCAGGTCGCGCTGACCACGCTCGCCGCGGACTCCGCCGACGGCGGCGAGGAGCCGTTGAAACGGCACACGGTGGGGGAGTACCTGTCGGCGCTCGAGCGCCTCTTCGTCATCGAGGACCAGCCGGCCTGGCAGCCCCACCTCCGCTCGCGCTCACGTCTCCGCGCCGAACCGAAGCGGCACTTCGTCGACCCCTCGCTGGCGGCAGCCGCCCTCGGCGCAAACCCTGCTGCCCTTCTGCGCGACCTGAACCTGCTCGGCTTCCTCTTCGAGTCACTGGTCGTCCGCGATCTGCGGATCTACTCACAGCCGCAACGGGGCGAGGTTCGACAATTCCGGGACAACAAGGGTCTCGAGGTCGACGCGGTCGTCGTCTCCCCGGACGGCTGGGGCGCGTTCGAGGTCAAGATCGGCGGCGAGAAGCCGATCGACGAAGCCGCCAGGAGCCTGCTCAAGTTCGCCTCCGAAATCGACACCGAGCGGAGCGGTGAGCCCGGCGTCCTGGGTGTGATCGTCGCCGGTGGCTACGGCTACGTCCGCGAGGACGGCGTGCGGGTGATCCCGATCACCTCGCTCGGTCCCTGACCCCCAGCGCGCCCGACGGATAGCTCGCGTACCGAGAGCGGGCGTCGGACCGCTCCTTCCGGCCCACCGGCGTGTTTATGGAGTGCGGACGGGTGGTATACGTTGACCCGCGCCAAGAACCGTTTCACGGTTTAACGCAAGCTTTCGACGGCCATCCCACGATGGGCGGGCCGCAAAGGAGAGATATACGGATATGCGCAAACACGTGCTGATAGTCCTCGCCTTGGGGGCCCTGATCGCCGTCTCGGTGGTCGGGATCGCGACCGCGGCGGGAGGCGAAAAGCCCGTCACGGTCAAAGTCGGCAATCTGGAACTGACGGCAAACGGCGGGTTCAGCCCGAAGGCGCTGTCGAAGACGAAGCAGACGCCGATCGAACTGAAGGCGTCGGGCGAAGTCAAAGAGGCCGACGGCTCCCACCCGCCGGCGGTCCGCGAAGTGATCCTGGAAGGCGACAAGAACGCCCAGGTCCACCTCAAGGGAATCCCGACCTGCAAGTCGGGCCAGCTCCAGGCGACCGACACGACGGCCGCCGAAAAGGCGTGCAAGTCGGCGCTGATCGGCTCCGGCCAGGCGACCGCCCAGGTGGCCTTCGCCGAACAGAAGCCGATCAACGTGAACTCGAAGATCCTCGTGTTCAACGGCGGCGAAAAGGGCGGCAAGGCGAAGATGTTCATCCACGCCTACTTCTCGAACCCGATCTCCGGCGCGATCGTCACCACGGTGACCATCACCAAGCACAAGCACGGTCGCTTCGGCACCCTCGCGGTCGCGAAGATCCCGCAGATCACCGGCGGCAGCGGCTCGATCGTCAAGTTCAACCTGAACATCAAACGGAAGGCCGCGGGCCACAACCCGATCAGCTCGACCTGCACGGACGGGAAGCTGAAAGTCCACGTCCTCGGCAAGTTCGAAGACGGCACCAAGGCGGAAACGGAAATCATCCGCGCCTGCACGCCGAAGAAGTAAGCCTCAGGGCAAAGCTCTCCGACGAGAGCGCTGTGACGGAAAGGGCGGCCTCCGGGCCGCCCTTTCTCGTGCTTACGTCCACTACCCGCGTCCACTACTCAATAGCTGTCTTGATGCGCAAGTTTCTCCTTCCTATAGTGGACGACGGCCAAAGGGGAAGGACGCCGTGGGAGGCATCTGCAGTCACGACGGAGCCGCGATCGCCGCAGCCGAGCTCCGGTTCAGGGAAGATCTGTGGCGATCCGCGCCAAAGGACGCCGTCGAGGAGGCGGAAGTCCGGCATCGCCGCTTCGGCCCGATCCTGGCCACGGTCTTCGGCGACCTGCCCGACGCGATCCTGATGAACCTCGTGCAGGGCGCGGCGGAGCCCGGCGCGACCGAGGACGGCCACCTGGCCGCGGCGGTCGAATGGGTGCGCTCGCGCGAGGTCGACTACTTCGTCTCCGTCGCCAAGGACCGTCCCGGCACCAAAGCGGCGGAGAGCTGGCTCGAGTCGCGCGGCTACGAACGCGGCCCACTGGTCCGCCGCTTCGTCCATCCGGGGACACAGGCGGCGGCGCCCGGGTCGAGCTCAGTGGAGGTCGCCAAACTGGGCTCGCTCGAAACCGAAGGGATGAGCCACATCCTCGGCGAGGCCATCGGCCTCTCGAGCCTGGCGACGATCCTCGTCCTGGGACTGCCGGCCCGCGAGGGATGGCACTGCTACCGGGCGAGCCTCGGTGGCCAGGAGGTGGCGTGCGGCGCGATGCTGGTGCTCGGCAAGGTGGCGCTGATCGGCCTCGACGCAACCCTCCCCGAGGCGCGCGGCCACGGCTGCCAGACCGCCCTCATCACCAGGCGCCTCGTCGACGCTAGGGCCGAGGGCTGCGACACCGTCGTGGCTGAGGTCTGTGATGCCCCGTCCGCCAGCCCGGATGCGGCAAGGAACCTCGAACGCCTCGGCTTCGAGGAGATCGCCGGGAGCACGACCTGGCGCCGGCCGCGGGGGATCGGTTAGGGCCCGGCCCTCGGGGCCCGAGTTCGCACTTCTCCGCGGATAGCGCGGAGAAGTGCGAACTCGTCGGTGCATCCGGCCGCAGACGCCACAGAACCGGGCGGGCTGCCCTACCCTTCCTGCCATCTTGATGCGGCGAACCATTTCGCTTCTTGCCGCCGCGGTGGTCGGCGTGGCGCTCTTCCTCCCCGCGGCCGCGGACGCGGCGGACTCCTCTCCAGCCTGGGCCCCGGACGTGCCCTGGGGCGCCGGGTGCGAACCGGCGCCGAGCGCCGCGCAGCGGACGGCGGCGAACTGCGGGGCGACGCTGGTCGACGGGGAAGCGGTGCCGCCGCGGGGCGCGCCGCCGGTCGTGAGGCGGGTCATCGCCGCCGCCAACGAAATCGACGACCGGCCCTATATATGGGGCGGCGGGCACGCCAGCTTCATCGCCAAGGGGTACGACTGCTCGGGCGCGGTGAGCTACGCGCTCCACGGCGCCGATCTGCTCGGCTACACGCAGGTGAGCGGCCAGCTCGCCCATTACGGCTCCCCCGGCCCGGGCAGGTGGATCACCATCTACGCCAACGCCGAGCACGTCTTCATGGTCGTCGCCGGCCTCCGCTTCGACACCCGCAACGACCCCGAAGGCATCAGCGGCCCGCGCTGGAAGATGGCCGCCCCGGAAGCGAGCATCCTGCCGAAGTTTGCGGTGCGCCACCCGGCGGGGCTCTAGCCGCCGGTCACCTCATTCGCGGGCGGGCCGCCTCCCTCACGGCAAAGTGAAGGAGGCGGAGACACAGCCGAACCCGTTGTTGCCCGGCGCCGTGTAGAAGCCGGCGAAGACCTTTTCCCCGTTCGGCGTGAGGGACCCTCGCATCAGGTTGTAGGTGTAGGTACTGCCTTCCTGCACCGGCTGCCCGCCCGCGTTGAGACTGAGGAGGGCGACGCGCTGGTTCGGATAGGCGGTGCCTTCGCCGCCGCTGAAGCGGAAGACCGCCTGCGAGGAGGCGCCGTTGATCTGGACTTCCGGGTCGGAGCCGGTGAGGTCGATCCCGTGCGCCCTGAAGCGGAAGCTGACGCTTCCGGTCCCGTTGACGGCGGCCGTGCCGCTCGCCGGGTCGAACCAGCTTTCGGCGCCGGTGAAGTCGACCTCGTACGGCAGGCTCAGCCCCGAGCTCACCCCACCGCCTTCGTTGCTGCCCGGCTGCGCGGGACATGGGGCGACCGTGGAGCTGACGGTCGACGCGCCCCCGGACGCGGCGGTGCCTTCGCCGGTCGCGACGTAGTTGATCCACGAGGCGCGCGGGTACCACCTGACGCTGACGTTCGCGACGGTCTTCGCGGTGAGCGGTCGGGTGAGCGGTGCGGGTTCGCCGCTGACAGGTTCCGAGCGCGGCGCTTCGCCGCCGGCGCCGTTGCCGCCACCGGCGCTCGGCTTGGACGGCGCCGCGGCGGGCCGCTTGAGCCTCACCTTGAAGGCGCGCGAGTAGGTCTTACCTTCCGCCCGCACGAGCACCCGCGCGCGGAAGGTGGCCGAGTGCCCCGCCAGGCGTTCGAGCGCCCCCTTGCCGAAGCGCAGCTTGACCGTCGCCTTGCCACCGGCGCCGAGGAACGGCGGCGCGACCACGCGCGCCTTCACCTTCTTGCCGGCGACCTTGGTCGCGATCCGCTTCGGCTGCGCCTTCACAGCGCAGGCTTCGCTCGCCGCGCAGCGCACGGTGCCGAGCTTGACCACGCCGCTCTTCGGCACGGTGCGGACCTTCGCCGCCGCCCCGGCCGCGGGGGCGGCGAAGAGGGCGCCGGCCAAGGCCAGCACCCCGATCGCCATCGCGCCGCGCGCCCTCGACACCTAGTGCCTCCCCGCGATCTTCACCTTGACCAGCTGCTTGGCGGTCTGGCCGTTGGCGTGAAGGGCGATCGACACCTTGATCAGCCGCCGCTTGGCGCCGAGCGCCTCGCGGGCCGCCTTCGACACGTGGACCCGCACGGTCGACGACTTGCCGGCGCCGATCTTCTTGGGGGCCATCACGCCGAGCGCGTAGCGCTTGCCGGCGATCTTGACGCCGAGGATCCTCGGCGCCGTGACGGTGCAGGTGGCACCGCCGCGCGGGCAGGTCAGCCTCGCCACCGTCGCGACTCCCGTCGCGCTGAGCTTCCGCACACCGCGGAGGCCCACCGGCTTCCGCGGGGCGGCCGGCGCGACCGCGGGCTCCTCCGGCGAGGGGACGGATGTCGACGGCGCCCCGTCGACAGGCTTCCGCGGCTCTTCCACCGGCTTCTTCGGTTCTTCCTTCGGTTCTTCGACCGGCGGCGGGGTCGGCTCGAACGCCGCGGTGACACCGAGGGGATCGAGCGCCGCGCCGGCCGAGTAGAAGCCCGCGAACGCTTCCGCACCGGCGGCCGTCAAGGTCGTCGGGATCGCGTCGAGGCGCACCGATTCCGCCCCGAAGACGGGGGCCACCCCGCTCGTGTCGAGGGTCGCGAATTCGACGTCGGGGAAGTCTTCGGCCCCTCCCGGGGCAAGCGATTTGCTGTGCACGTCGGCGAAGAGGGCGCCGGATTCGGCGCTGAGCACGACCCGTGGATCCGAGAACGTCATCTCGAGCGCGCCCGCATGCCCGGTGAAGTGCACGGTCCCGGTCGCTTCGACTTCCGTCAGGTGGGTTTTCGTGTCGTAGCTCCCCGCGCCCACCGGGAACCTGAACGTCCCGTCGGCGGCTTCGACGGCGCCCTCGGAGACTTCGATCTCCCCCGCCGCGGCCCCCTTGATGTAGTTCCTGAAGGATTCCTTGATCCCCCAGTCGACCTCTCCGCCTTTGATCGGGATGGTCGCCGCGCCCGCCGGGGCGACGCAGACAAGGAGCGCGCCTACGGCAACCAGCAGGCCGATCGAGAGGGATCTTCTTCCGGTGCTTCGCATTGAGGTCCTTTCGGGGGATTTCGCGGCGGCGGCAGCCAGGAAGTAGGGCCTGCCAAGCCTTGTTAGGGTTACCTAATAAGGCGACCCTAACAAAGTCTCGCTAGATTTGTTAGGCATCCCTAAGTCCCAGCAGCGACGAAGCGAGAGGAGCAGTGCATTGCCGAAAGCGAGGAAGTCCCGACTGGCCGTGGCCCTGCCGCTGCTGGCCGCCGCGCTCTGCCTCTGGGTCGCCTCGGCCGCCGGGGCCGCGACCCCGAAGCGGATCGTCGCGCTCACCCCCTTCGCCGCCAACACGCTGGTGAAGCTCGGCGCCCCGCCCGTCGCGATCGGCCAGACGGTCGGCGGCAACGAACGCTTCGCCCCGCAGCTGAAGGGGGTGACGGTCCTGCCGCTCGCGCACCCGAACGGCCCCAACCTCGAGCAGCTGGTCTCCCTGCGGCCCGACCTCGTCCTCTCGACCAAGACCTGGGCGAAGGGGAACCAGGCGATGCAGAACCTCGGCATCCGCGTCGTCACCCGCGAGCCCGTGCGGGTCAACGGGGTGATCTCGAAGACCCTGGCGATCGGGCGCCTGGTCGGCAAGCTGCCGGAGGCGAAGCAGCTCGTCGCGAAGATGAAGGAAGGGCTCGGGAAGGCGCGCCAAGGGATCACGAAGCGGCCGTCGGTGATGGTGATCCTCGGCGTCGGGCACTCGCCGTTCACCTTCCTGCCCAACAGCTGGGGCGGCGACCTGGTCCGCAAGGCGGGCGCCGAAGTGCTCGCCGGCGGGCTCAACTCCGGCTCCGGCTTCCAGCGGATCTCCGACGAAGTCGTGATCGCCGAAGACCCCGAAATCCTGATCGTGGTGCCGCACGGCGAGCCGGAGGACGTCCCGGCGATCACCAGGTACTTCGAAAACGACCCCGCCTGGGGCGCGACCAAGGCGGCCAAGGAAGGACACATCTACATCTCCACCAACAACTCGCTCCTGCAGGCCGGGACCGACGTCGGCAAGACGATCGAAGAAGTCCGCAAGAAGTACCTGCACAACTGGCCCGGCTGAGCCTTGACGCGGCGCCTGATCGTCCTGGCGAGCCTGGTCGCCCTGCTGCTCGCGGCCGCGATCGCCGAGCTGGCGCTGGGCGCGGTCAAGGTGCCGCCGGGCGAAGTGCTCGACATCCTGTTCGGCAGCGGCAAGACGGGGCCGAACCACCAGATCGTCGAGTCCCTGCGGCTGCCGCGCACGGTCGAAGCGCTGGTCGTCGGCGCGGCGCTCGGCGTGGCCGGGGCGATCCTCCAAGGGGCGCTCGCCAACCCGCTGGCCTCCCCGGACGTGATCGGCGTCACCGGCGGGGCGGGCTTCGGCGCGATCCTGATCATCGTCCTCTTCCCCGAGAAGATCGCGCTGCTGCCGATCGGCGCCCTCGTCTTCGGCCTCCTCGCGGCGGCGCTCGTCTTCGTCTTCGCCTGGACCGGGCGCAACCGCGGGTCGATCGCCAAGGTCGTCCTCGCCGGGATCGCGATGCTCTCGCTGTTCACCGCGGGGACCACCGGCCTGCTCGCCGCCTTCCCCGAAAAAGCCCCCTCGGCGATCTTCTTCCTCGCCGGCGGCCTGACCTCGAGCGGCTGGGAAAGCCTCGACACCACCTGGCCCTACTTCCTCGCCGGCGCCGTCCTCGTCGTCTTCCTGATCCGCCCGCTCGATCGCCTCGCGCTGGGGGACGACGTGGCCGCCTCGCTCGGCTCGCGTCCGCAGCTGATCCGCTTCGGCGCCGCGGTGGCGGCGGCGCTGCTGGCGGCCGCCTCGGCGGCGATCGCCGGCCTCCTGGCCTTCCTCGGCCTGGTCGTGCCGCACGTCGTGCGGATGGCGGGGCGGACCTCGAGCCAGACCTTCGTCGTCCCCGCCTCGGCCCTCGGCGGCGCCGCGCTCTTGGCGGGCGGCGACACGCTGGCGCGCACGGTGCGGGCGCCGATCGAACTGCCGGTCGGCCCGTTCATGGTGATCCTCGGCGTCCCGGTGTTCCTCTGGCTGCTGCGGAGGGCGCTCTGATGGAGGCGGCCGCCCCTACGCTTGCCTTTCCGCTGCCGCTCGAGGCCTACGACGTCCGGGTCAAGATCGGCGGGACCGCGATCGTGCACGGCGCGACCCTCCAGGTGCACCCCGGGGAGCTGGTCGCCGTGGTCGGTCCCAACGGCGCCGGGAAGTCGACGCTGGTCCGCGCCATCTGCGGCCTGCAGCGCGCGAGCGCCGGGGTCATCGCCTGGTCGGGCCGCGAGGTCCGCTCGCTGCGCGGCCGCGAGCTCGCCCGCCTGCGCGCCTTCGTGCCGCAGCGGATGCCGGTGCCGGCCGGGGTCACCGTGCGCGAAGCGGTGACGATCGGGCGCTCCTCGCAGCTGCGCGTGCTGGGCCGGATGACGCGCGCCGACCGTGACGCGATCGAGCGGGCGATGGCGCGGGCCGAGGTCGGCCGCTTCGCCGAGCGGGCGCTGGTGACGCTCTCCGGCGGCGAGCTGCAACGGGTGCAGATCGCGATCGGCCTGGCGCAGGAGGCCCCGGTCCTGATCGCCGACGAGCCCACCTCCCAGCTCGACCTCGGCGCCACCGTCGAGGTCGCCGGCCTGCTGCGGAACCTGACCGCCGAAGGGCTGACGGTGCTGCTGGTCGTCCACGACCTGGCGCTCGCCGCGGCGATCGCCGACACCGTGGTCGTGGTCTCGAAGGGGCGGACGGTCGCCGCCGGGCCGCCGCGGCAGGTGCTCACCCCGGAGCGGCTGGCCGACGTCTGGCGCGCCGACGCCTGGCTGTCCGAGCACGACGGCCGCACCGCGCTCCACGTCGCCTGGCTGGGGCAGCGATGAGGCGCCTCGCGACCGCGATCGTCCTCTGCCTGCTCGTCGGCGCCGGCGCGGCGGCGGGTCCGATCGACGCGGCGCTCGCCGACTCGCCGCAGGTCACGATCGTCACCCCGGGCGGTGCCCAGCACACGCTCGCGCTGGAGGCGCTGGCGGGGAGCGAGGACGTCGTCGGCCGCAGCTACACCCTGCGCTCCGGGGAAGGCGAAAGCACCCAGGCTGTCACCGGCTTCTCGATCGCCGCGCTGCTGGAAGCGGCCGGCGTCGACCCCTACGGCTTCTCCTACGTCGAGGTGCAACGACCGGGCGGCGGCGCGGTCCAGCTGAGCCGCACCCAGGCGACCGAACCCGCCGCCTTCGCCGAGGGCCCGCCGGTCGTCTACTCGACCGGCGCCGGGACCGGCTTCCTGCGCCCGAGCGCCGGCCCCGAAGACGACAACGCCGCCGACAGCTTCCAGTCGCCGGCGGGCCTGACGATCGTCATGCGCAAGGGCGCCTCCTTGCAGGTGCGGGTCGAGGCGACGCCGCGCCGCGCCAGCGTCGGCGAGAAGGTCAGCTTCCGCGCCGTGGTCGAACGGTCGGGCTCCGGCGAGGCGCTCAGCTACTCCTGGTACTTCGACGACGGGAACTCGGGCGCCGGGCAGACGGCGACGCACAGCTTCGCCAAGCCGGGGAGCTACGCGGTGGTCGTCGGCGTCACCGCGGCGGGCGAAGACACCGGCACCTCGGCGGTGGTGAGGATCCAGGTCGGCAAGGCGCCGGCAGGCGGTCCGGACCGCGAGGGCGGCGGCCACAACGAGTCGGCCGCGGCGCCCGACCACGGCGCCGCCGACGGGCCGTCCGGTCCCGCCGCGCCGAGCGTGGCGCCCGCCCCGGTCATCGCGCCGACGCCGGAAGCGGAGAGCCCGGCGACCGCCCCGACTCCGGAGGTGAAGGCGGAGAAGCCGAAGCCGAAGGCCGAGAAGAAGCGGCCGCGGAAGGCGACGCCGAAGCCGACCGGCGAGTTCGTCACCGGCGAACTGCTCGCCGCGGACGTCGAAGCGCAACCGCCCGCCGCGACGCCGACCAAGCGGGCCGCGGCGCGGACCGGGACGTTGCGGGCCGATGACGGCGACGGGGGCGGCGGCGTGCCGGGCGCCGCCTGGGGCCTCGGCGCCGTGGTGGTGCTGCTCGGGATCGGCGCGTTGGCCGAGGCCGGGGGATTCGTCGACCTTGTCCCACGGATCAGGGAGAGGCTGCCGTGAGCGTCGAGCACCTCCTCTACGACATCTCCGACGCGCTGCGGATCCCCGTCCTGATCATGGCGGTGATCGCGCTGGCGATCGTCGTCGTCGAAACCGGATCGCTCCTGGTCGAGCTGCGCCGGCGCCGCTACCGCAGCCTCGCCCGGCTCGAGTCGGCGGTCGACCGGTGCCGCGCCCACCTCGGCGCCGGCCAGAGCACTGAGGCGCTGCGAACGCTCCAGCCCTTCGCCTGGAACATGCTGATGGAGGAGGCCTACGCGGGCATCCTCGAGCAGCTCGGCCGGCCCGACGCCGAGGCGCGGATCGCCAAGCGCCTGGCCGAGTACGACTACCGCAGCCTGCGCCGGCTGGAGCGCACCCGCATCCTCGTGCGGATGGGGCCGGCGCTGGGGCTGATGGGCACCTTGATCCCGCTCTCCCCCGCGCTGGCCGGACTGGCCGACGGCGATGTCGCGACGCTCACCGACAACCTGCGCGTCGCCTTCAGCGTCACCGTCGCGGGCCTCCTGGTCGGCGCCATCGCCTTCGGGATCTCGCTGGTCCGCGACCGGCTCTACGCCCAGGACTTCTCCGACGTCGAGTACGTGGCGGCCTGCCTCACCGCACCCGACCCGGACGGCGGCCTGCCGGCCCAGTCCGCCGCGGCCTGGGTGGGATCCCCGTGAAGGTCACGGCCAGGGCGCGCAGTCGCGAGGACCGGGCGGGCGACCCCCTCGACGGCCTTGTCAACCTCTTCGACCTCGGCATCGTCCTCTCGGTCGCCTTCCTCCTCGCCGCCCTCTCCTCCCTCAACCTCACCTCGGCGATCACCGGCAAGGACAAAGCGGCGACCAAGACCCGCGCCACCGATGCCGTCACCGCGAAGAAGAACCAGAAGGTCCAGCGCGTGAAGCTGAAGCCAGGCGAGAAAGTGGTCGGCCGCGGCGAAGCGATCGGCACGATCTACCGGCTGAAGGACGGGCGGACAGTGATCGTCAGGGAGCCGGGGGGCGGCAGGGGGACGGGGCGGTGAGCCCGGTGGCCTGAGTTGGGCCGGGGGGAAGGGGTCAGGCCCCGCAGGCCGGCGCCCGGGAGGGACCGGGTCCCGCAAGCCGGCGCCCGGAAGGGTCCAGGCCCCGCAAGCTGTCGCCCGGGAGGGCCGTGGCCCCGCAAGCTGGCGCCCGGCGATGGACGCGCCCCTCTCGCCACGGCCCGGGCAGGCTGTGGCCGTGGCGAGAGGGGCGGGTGTGCGGAAGGTGTGGAGGGTCGTGCGCGGGGGCCTCACGGGAGTGTGCGTCGGGAGTGGCACGGATCCGTGACGGGAGTCAGACGTCGTCACGAAGATGCCGAGA
>CALCIA010000114.1 GCA_937907435.1 uncultured Actinomycetes bacterium | reverse complement strand
TCCCGGCATCTTCGTCACGGATCCGGCCGAGGTGTGGAAGCTCTCCGACCCGATCCTCACGTAAGTCCGACTTCGCAACGTCCCTGTGACGCCTCTCCCACGCACCCCTCACGTCCTGGGCTCCTCATGGGGGTCACAGCCTGCCAGGACCCCCATGAGGAGCCCAGGACACCCTGCGCCATCTCGGACGGCCGGCGGCGCCCCGGACCCCCGCCGTCCCCCGCCCCCGCCCCATCGACGGGCCGAAAACCCGACTATGCGTCAGGTTTTCGGCCCGTCGACGAGCTGTTCGTCTTAGAAGTGGACGATCGGGATGATCAGGATCGCGACGATGTTGGCGACCTTGATCATCGGGTTGATCGCCGGGCCGGCGGTGTCCTTGTAGGGGTCGCCGACGGTGTCGCCGGTGACCGATGCCGCGTGGGCCTCGGAGCCTTTGCCGCCGTGGGCACCGTCCTCGATCAACTTCTTCGCGTTGTCCCAGGCGCCGCCGCCGGCGGTCATCGAGATCGCCGCGAAGAGGCCGACCACGATCACGCCGATCAGGAGGCCGCCCAGCGCGTCGACGCTGAGGAGGCCGACGATCACCGGCACCACGATCGGGATCAGGGCGGGCAGGATCATCTCTTTCTGCGCCGCCGCGGTCACGATGGCGACGGTTTTCCCGTACTCGGGTTTCTCCGTCCCCTCCATGATCCCTGGGTGCTCGCGGAACTGTTTGCGGACCTCCTCGACCACCTGGCCGCCGGCGCGGCCGACCGCCTCGATCGCGAACGCCACGAACAGGTAGACCATCATGCCGCCGATGATCAGCCCGATCAGCACGTCGGGGCTGGTCAGGTGGAATAACGAGTTGAGGTTGTACCCGGCCGGCGCTTCGTCGGCCAATTCGCTGCGGAACGCGGCGAAGAGGACCAGCGCGGCGAGGGCCGCCGAGCCGATCGCGTAACCCTTGGTGACCGCCTTGGTCGTGTTGCCGACCGCGTCAAGCGGGTCGGTGATGTCGCGCACGTCCTCCGGCAGGTCCGCCATCTCGGCGATGCCGCCGGCGTTGTCGGTGATCGGCCCGAAGGCGTCGAGCGCGACGATCAGACCGCAGAGCGAGAGCTGCCCGACGACGGCGACGCCGATGCCGTAGATGCCCGCCAGCTCGTTGGCGGCGAGGATCGCCAGGGCGATGACCAAGGCCGGCGCCGCGGTCGACTGGAAGCCCTGGGCGAGCCCGGCGATGATGTTCGTCGCGTGCCCGGTCTCCGAGGCCTCGGCGATCATCTTCACCGGTCGGAAGCGGGTCGCCGTATAAAATTCGGTAATCCCGAAGAGCAGCGCGGTGACGACCACGCCGATCACGGAGCAGAGCCATAGGTCGCCGACGCTGACGGACTTCGCCGCCGCGTTGGCGAACCCGACCCGCAGCGGGTCGCTCATCATCCAGTCGGTGATCGGGTAGAACGCCGCGACCGACAGGATCCCGGAGATCAAGAGGCCGCGGTAGAGCGCGCCCTCGACTTTGTTGCTGGTCGTGCGCACCGTCAGCGCGCCGATGATCGAGGCGATGATCGCGATCCCACCGAGGACGATCGGGTAGATCGCCACCTCACGGGCGAATTCCCCGTTGAAGGTGAGGACGCCGAGCAGCATCACCGCGACCACGGTGACCGCGTAGGTCTCGAACAGGTCGGCCGCCATGCCGGCGCAGTCGCCGACGTTGTCGCCGACGTTGTCGGCGATCACGGCCGGGTTGCGGGGGTCGTCCTCGGGGATCCCCGCCTCGACCTTCCCCACCAGGTCGGCACCGACGTCGGCCGCCTTGGTGAAGATGCCGCCGCCCAGTCGGGCGAAGACGGAGATCAGCGAGCCGCCGAAGCCGAGCCCGATCAGCGCGTCGACCGCCTCCTTGTCGGTAGAGCCGGTGATGACCAGCAGGCCGTAGTAGCCGGCGACGCCGAGCAGCGCCAGGCCGACGACCAGGAGGCCGGTGACCGAGCCGCCTTTGAAGGCGACGTCGAGCGCCGGCGGCACGCCGCCGCGGGCCGCCTCGGCGACGCGCGCGTTGGCCCGCACCGAGACGTTCATCCCGATGAAGCCGGTGGCGCCGGAGAGCGTCGCCCCGATCAGGAAGCCGATCGCGGTCTTGTAGTCCTGCAGCACCAACAGCAGGATCGCGATCGGGATCGCGACCGCGCCGATGATCGTGTACTGGCGCGTCAGGTAGGCCTGCGCGCCCTCCTGAACGGCCCCTGAGATTTCACGCATCCGATCGTTGCCCGGGGACTTGGACAACAGACGCTGCGTGATCAGCAGGCCATAAGCAACCGCCGCGCCGGCACAAACGAGTGCGACCACCACGCCGTATTCCCTAAGAAAGCTGGTCAAGTTACTGCTCCTCTGGTGGAATTTCCCGCGCGGCAGCCTATATGAGCGCTCGGAGCCTTGACCGCCCGGGCGCGTACGTGCGGGCCGTCTCGGCGACCGCGGCGCGGTAGACATCGTCGAACGACGCGCCCTCGCGGAGCTCCGCGCGCGCCCGCTCGGCCCCGTTGGCCTCGATCAGCGGGACGTCGATGCCGAGGCCCGCGCGGGCGGGCTCGGTCCAGTCGAGGAGCCGCTCGAAGACGGCGCGGGTCTCGACCTCCTCCCCGGCCCGGAAGTCGATCATCTTGCCGCCGGCACCGTGACGGATCGCGCGCCAGAGGTTCTCCTCGACCTCGCGATCGGCCTGCGGCACCCACGCGTCCACCCCCCGTTCGTCGAGGTCGATCGCGGTCTGGGCGATGCAGGCGGCGATCATCCCGGCGAGCGCGCTGGCCTCGTCGCCGCGCGTCTGGGCGTCACAGATCCGCACCTCGACCGTGCCGAAACTGTGATGCGGGCGCACGCTCCACCAGAGCTGGGTCGACTCGATCACCGAGTTGGTCCGCTCCAGCAGCTCGACGAACCCCCGATATGTGTCCCAGTCGACGAACGGCGAGGGCACGCCGCAGCGGGGGAAGGTGCGGGTGAAGATCTCCGAGCGCACCGACGCCAGGCCGGTGTCGCGGCGGTCGAGGAACGGCGAGTTCGCCGACAGCGCCAGGAGCGGCGGCAGCAGCTCCCGCAGCCGGTCGCAGACGGCGATCGCCCGATCCGCCCCGCGCACCCCGACGTGCACGTGCAGGCTCCAGGTGTTGTTGCGCTGGGCGACGTAGCCGAGTTCCTGGCGCAGCCGGCTGTAGTGGGGCGTGTCGATGATCGTCTGGTCGAGGTAGTTCGCCCATGGGTGCGTGCCCATCGATCCCAGCGCCAGCCCCATCGAATCGACCAGCGCGAAGAGCCGGTCGCGGCGCTCCTGCTGGGCAGCGACCGCCTCGGCGAAGCTCTCGGCCCGCCCCGAGCGGATCTCGATCTCCGAGGCGATCAGCTCCCCCGCCGCCGACTCGGCCAGGACCTCGTCGCGGTCGCACGCCGCCTTGACGTCCTCGTAGCGGTGCGCCAGCTCCAGCGTCGCCGGGTCGAGGATCGCGAACTCCTCCTCGAGGCCGATCGTGAAGTCGGTCGATTCCTCGAATCGCTCGCGCGCGCCGTCGAGATCGAGCGTCAAAGCAATCTGGGGGCCGCGCTAGGCCAGGTAGAAGTAGAGCGCGTAGAGGAGGTCGACGGCGGGGCTGGAGGTGTGGACGGTGACCTCGGGGGGCACCTGGAGCAGCTGCTCGGAGTAGTTGAAGATGATTTTCACGCCCGCCTCGACCAACCGGTCGGCCACCTCCTGGGCCGCGGCGGCGGGGACCGCGAGCACGCCGACGACGACTTCCTCCTCGGCGACGACCTTCGCCAGGCCCCCGTCCAGCGGGCGCACGACGACGTCGCCGATCTCTGTCCCGACCTTCTCCTCGTCGACGTCGAACACGGCGACGACCTGGAAGCCGTGGTCGGCGAAGATCGCCGAGGAGGCGATCGCCTGGCCGAGGTGGCCGGCGCCGAAGAGGGCGATGTTGTGCTGGCCCGCGGTGCGGAGGATCTTGCGGATCTCGGCGACCAGCGAGTCGACGTTGTAGCCGACCCCGCGCTTGCCGAACTTGCCGAAGCCGGAGAGGTCGCGGCGGATCTGCGTCGGGTTGATGTGGGTGTACTCGGAGAGCTCCTGCGAGGAGATCGTCTCGCGGCCCATCTTGCGCGCCTGGGTCAGCACCTGCAGGTAGCGCGAGAGGCGCGCGGCGACCCCGAGCGAGAGGCGCTCGCCTTCGACCGGCAGCCCGGCTGCCTCGATCTCGTCGATCACGTCGGCCATGCCCCCACAGTATCGAGCCTGGCGCGCACGGCCGCCTCGTCGAGGATCAGCTCGGAGGCGACGATCCCGTCGATCTCGACCACCGGGATCTTCTCCAGGTGGCGCCGGAAGAGGAGGTCGTCGCTCTCGATGTCGACCTCGTGCAGCGCGAAGCTGTACCCCTCGCCGTGCAGGGCGACGAGCCGCTCGATCGCCTGCTCGCAGAGATGACAGCCGGGACGCGAGTAGACGACGATCTCGGTCGCGCGGTCGCCCTCGCTCACGCCGCCATCCTTTCGCCGGTGGCGAAGGCGTCGTAGCCGAGGTAGTGCGGATAGGCGACCGGGTCGGCCCAGCGGGCGGCGGAGCCGATCATCGCCGCGTTGTCGGTGCAGAGGCTGATCGGGACGAGCTTGAGGCGGACGCCCTGGCGCTCGCAGAGCTCGGCGACGGCGGCCCGCAACGGGCCGTTGGCGGCGACCCCGCCGCCCAGAGCGACCGCCTCCCAGCCGCCTTTCTTCAGCGCCCGCTTGAGCTTGGCGACGAGCTGGTCGACCACCGCTTTCTGGAAGGAGGCGGCGAGGTCGGCGCGGCGCTCCTGCACGCCCTCGGGGCCGAGCTCGCGGCAGCGGTAGAGGACCGCAGTCTTCAGGCCGGAGAAGGAGAAGTCGAGGCCCGGGTCGCGCTGCATCGCGACCGGCATCTCGAAGGCTTCCGGGTCGCCGCCCTCGGCCTCCTTCTGGACCAGCGGCCCGCCTGGGTAGCCGAGGCCGAGCAGGCGCGCCGACTTGTCGAAGGCCTCGCCGGCGGCGTCGTCGAGGGTCTGGCCGAGGATCTCGTGGCCCTTGTGATCGCGGACCGCGGCGAGCAGGGTGTGGCCGCCGGAGGCGACCAGGCAGAGGAAGGGCGGCTCGAGCGGCTCCGGCTCGAGGAAGTTGGCGGCGACGTGGCCCTGCAGGTGGTCGACCGGGATCAGCGGCAGGCGGCGCGCGGCGGCGATCGCCTTCGCGGTCGAGACCCCGACCAGGAGCGCGCCGATCAGCCCCGGCCCGGCGGTCGCGGCGATCGCGTCGACGTCGTCCAGGGTCACCCCGGCCTCGCCCAGCGCCGCCTCGACGACCGGGGCAGCGAGCTCCAGGTGGTGACGCGCGGCGACCTCGGGGACGACGCCGCCGAAGCCCGCGTGGGCGGCGGCCTGCGAGGAGATCACGTTGGAGACGATCCGCCCACCGTCGAGCACGGCGGCGCAGGTGTCGTCGCAGGAGGTCTCTATCGCGAGCAGCACGGCGCGGTCCTCAGTCCAACCACCTCAGTCCAACCACATGATCAAGGCGTCCTCGCCGTTGTCGTGGTAATAGCGGGGACGGACGCCGGCGGAACGGAAACCGAAGTGTTCGTACATGCCGATCGCGCGGTGGTTGGAGACGCGCACCTCGAGCGTGAACGGGAGCTGGCTGCGGCCCTCCTCGAAGAGCCGTCGCAGCAGCGCCCCGGCGATGCCGCGGGTCCGATGGTCGGGCGACACGGCGACGTTCATCAGATGCCACACCTGGTCGTAGCGCGAACAGACGACGTAGCCCGCGAGCTCCTCGCCGCGCATCCCCGCCAGACAGATCCCGGAGGGCTTCGACAGCTCCAGCACGAACATCGCCAGCGACCACGGGGTCGGGAAGGAGCGGCGCTCGATCGAGATCACGTTCGGCAGGTCGCTGTAGGCGAGCCGGCGCACCCGTATCTCACCCTGGGTGGGGCGGTCAGTCTGCTCTCTGGAAAGAATCTCGCTCACGCCAACGCTCCGCGTCTGGAGGTCTGAGGTAGATCGGTTCGAGCGAGTCGGAGCCCTTCCCCGCCGCCGCCAGAGCGCAGATGTGGCGCGCCGCGACCCGGTGGATGGGATCGGCGTCGTCCGCGATGCGGATGCCGCCGGCTCCTTCCAACTCGTCACGAAAGCGTATCGCCCCGGAACCGCCGACCGACGGTGGCGTGGACACTTCGTCAAGCCGCTCGGCGAGCGCCTCCGGGCGCATCACGGCGGGCTCCCAGAGGGTCGCGCCGTCGGCGTCGTAGAGGGCGACGAAGACCTCGCCGCGGTAGCCGTCGAGGACCGCGAGGCGCTCGCCGGTCGCGCCCGCGGCGCCGATGCCCGCGCCGAGCGCGTCGAGCGTGGAGACGCCGCGCCCGGGCTTCCCGAGGCTGAGCGCCAGCCCTTTGGCGGTGGCGATCCCGACCCGCAGGCCGGTGAACGAGCCGGGCCCGAGCCCGACCGCGACCAGGTCGACCGCCTCCCAGCCGCCCGCGGCGTCGGCGCAGCGCTCGACCTCGGCGAGGAGCCCGGTCGCGTGCAGCGGCCGCCCGCGCTCCGAGAGCCCGAGGTGGGCCTCGGCGATGACCTCCCCGTCGCGCCAGGCGCAGGCGGCGGTGTCAGGGGTGGCGGTGTCGAAGCCGACGACGACCAGGGGGCTCGCCCCCTGGTGCCTGTCCGCCGGGAGCGGCACCTACTTCACGCGAAAGACGGTGGTGCCGACCTTCTTGCCCTTGACGAACCAGGTGACCTGATGACGGCCGGGGGTCGTCGAGGTGATCTTGTTCACGTAGAGCGTGCCCTGTTCGGCTTCCTGCGGTTTTTCGGTGCAGAGGTGTTCCCGCTTCGGGAACTTCACGCAGACCGTGTATTTGACGTCGGCCTTCAGGCTTTTGAAGAACGCGCCCTTTTTGCTGCCGACCGGGCAGACGTGCGCGGGCGTCGCCTTGCGCGAGAGGCCGCAGGCGACGTAGTGCCTGTAGGCGGGCGTCGTGGTCGGTGCCTGCTTGGCCGGCGCCTGCTTGGCCGGCGTCGGAGCCTGCGCCGAGGACGAGGCGACGCCGATCAGCAACCCGGTAGCCAAGGCGACCAGTGCAAGCGCCGACAGCATTCCCTTCTTCATCCTCGAACTCCTTCTGACTCGACTGTGCGTGCTCTCAACCTTCAGCATTCCTCCCGTAACCCCTTCCAAGGGGCCCGGGTGCGGTGCGCCGCAGGGTAGCGAGATCGAATCGTGCCGCGCGGGCCGCGGCCCAAGTGGTGAGTTCGCACTTATCCGCGGTATGCGCGGATAAGTGCGAACTCACCCGCCGCGGGTCAGTCGACGATCTCGATCGTGCGGCGCTCCTCGCCGGCGTGCTCGAGGCGGACCTCAAGGGCGGGGCGGCCGAGGCGCTCGGCGCCGGCCGCGGGCCACTCGACGAAGGCGACCCCGTCGCCACCGAGGTAATCGTCGAGCAGCGCCGGGTCCTCCCCGTCCATGTCCTCGAGCCGATAGAGGTCGAGGTGGGAGATCGGCAGGCGCCCGCCGACATAACGCTGGCCGATCGTGAAGGTCGGCGAGGTGACCGGCTCGACCACGCCGAGGGCGCGGGCGGCCCCGCGGATCAGGGTCGTCTTCCCCGCCCCGACCTCACCGGAGACGACGACCACGTCGCCCGGCGCGAGTCGCTCGGCGAGGCGGGCGCCGATCGCTTCGGTCTCCGCCGCGGAGTGGGTTTCGGTGCGTCGGTCGTCCATCAGCCCGCCGTTCCGCCGAAGAAGCCGAGCTGGTCGGCGGGCGGCGGCTCGGGATCCTCACTCGCCGTCTCGACGGCGATCTCCGCGGCGCTCGGCAGCGGCTCCGGCAGCGTTTTCTCGAGCAGTGCCGGGATCGTCGCGAAGTCGCCACGAAGCTGTTCCTTAACCGCGGGCGTGCGCAGCGCCGCCGCCGGGTGGAAGAGCGGCAGCATGAAGACGGTGCGGCCGCCGAGCTGGTGGGTCTGCGGGGTGCCGCGGACGCGCGTGATCCCGGTCGGGTTGCCGGTCAGGAGCTTGGTGGCGAAGTTGCCGAGCGTGCAGACGACGCGCGGCTCGATCAGCCGCACCTGCTCGAAGAGGTAGGGCTCACAGGCGGCGATCTCGGTCGGCAGCGGATCGCGGTTGTTCGGCGGCCGCGACTTCAGGACGTTGCAGATGAAGACGTCCTCGCGCGAGAGCCCGATCTCGACCAGCAACTCGTTCAGCAGTTGCCCGGCGCGGCCGACGAACGGCAGCCCCTGGCGGTCCTCTTCGGCCCCCGGCGCCTCGCCGACGAACATCAGGTCGGCGTCCGCGTTGCCGGCCCCGAACACCGCTTTCGTGCGCGTCTCATGCAGCGGGCATTTCGTGCAATTCGAGACTTCTTTGTAGAGCGCGACCAGCTCCTCGCGCCGCGCCGCCGCGTCCGTCGCGCTCACGGCTTCTCCCCCGCCGCCCGCCGCTTGCGCGACTCGGTGATCCGGTCCTGCCGCGCCGCCACCGTCTCCCGCCGGCGCGATTCATCCGAGCGCACCCGCGCCCCCCGCGGCGTCCTGCCGGGCGGCGAGACCGCCGAGATCAGCCGCCGCGTCCGCCCCGAGCCGCACTCCGGGCAGGCGACCGCCTCGGTCCCCGCCGCGACCAGCTCCTCGAAGCCCGCCCCGCACTCCTCGCACTCGAACTCGTAAATGGGCACTCCGACAAAATCTACCCCCACCGGCGTTCGCGCTTCTGGGCCCTATCCGGTCATCTCTGCGAACGCACCCCGCGGGCCCGCGCCCAAGAAGGTTCGGACCTCGCAAGCTGTCGCCCGGAAGGGACGGGGACCCGAAAGCTGGCGCCCGGGGAAGGGACGGGGACCCGCAGGCCGGAGCCCAGGGCGCCCGCCCCTCTCGCCACGGCCCGGGCAGGCTGTGGCCGTGGCGAGAGGGGCGGGTGTGCGGAAGGTGTGGAGGGACCGGGGCGGGAGCGTGACGAGAGTGCGTCGGGAGTGGCACGGATCCGTGACGGGAGTCAGACCTCGTCAC
>CALCIA010000113.1 GCA_937907435.1 uncultured Actinomycetes bacterium | reverse complement strand
GGCGAGAGGGGCGGGTCCCTAATCGGGCGACAGCTTGCGGGGCCTGGACCCTTCCGGGCGACAGCCTGCGGCGCCTGAACCCTCCTCGGGCACCGGCCTGCCGGGTGAGTTCGCAGTAATCCGCGGATAGCGCGGAGAAGTGCGAACTCGCCTGGTCATCCTCCCGGGCGACAGCTTGCGGGTCCCCGTCCCTTCCAGGCGCGGAGCTGGTACCCCGGTGCCTCCATGCGCCCCCTGCCGCCGCGCCGCCGCCCGAAACGGCAGAATCTCCGCCGTGCACAGACGACTCGCCGCCATCGCCCTGCTCGCCTGCGCGGTCGCGGCGCTCCTCGCCGTCGCCGCCTCGGGCGCCGAAAGCGGCGCCGCGCCGATGTGCGGCGGGAAGCGCGCGACGATCGTCGGGACGAACGGCGACGACGTCATCCAGGGCACCGAAAAGGCCGACGTGATCTGGGCCGGGCCGGGCGACGACACCGTCTACGGCGGGCTCGGCAACGACATCATCTGCGGCGGCGCCGGCGACGACCTGATCCACGGCGGGCGCGGCAACGACTGGCTCGATGGCGACGCCGGGACCGACCGCGTCTTCGGCGACCTCGGCGACGACCACGTCGGCGGCGGCGCCGGGAACCAGGACGAAGTGAGCGGCGGGCTGGGTATCGACACCGTCAACGGCGGTCCCGGCAACGAAGACCTGGTCCGCGGCGATTACGGCTACGACCGCATGGACGGCGGCCCCGGCAGCGGCGACATCGCCTCCTTCGCGACCTCGGTCGCGGGCCTCAAGGGCAGCGGCGTCTGGGTCTCCCTCCCCCGCCACAAGGCGCTCGGCGACGGCCACGACCGCCTCTTCCGCTTCGAGTCGATCGAAGGCTCGGCCTTCCGCGACACGCTGATCGGCGACAAGCACCCGAACGTGATCCTCGGCGGGCCCGGCAACGACACGATCAAAGGCGGCGGCGGGCGCGACACGCTGAACGGCGGCCAGGGCGACGACCGCTGCCACGGCGGCCCGACGCGGATCTCCTGCGGCCCCGAACCGGCGCCGGTCGGCTCCGCCTACGTCACGCTCGACCCCGACGCGGCGGGCGGCGGGGGGCTGCAGATCGTCGGCGGCGCCGGCCCCGACCACTTCCAGGTGTCCTTCGCCGAAGAAACGGTCGAGGTGAAGCCCGAGGAGACGGCGGGCGCGACGCCGGAAACGACCACCACCGGCGTCTTCACGGTGACCGCGGCGGCGCCGCTGGCGGCGGGCGAAGGCTGCGCGCGGACGACGGGCGACCCGAAGCAGGTCACCTGCCCGGCGCTCGGCCCGGCCCGCTGGCTGATGGCCGACCTCGGCCCCGGCAACGACAGCCTCACCGTCGAAGGCAGCCTCGAAAAGGTCGACTTCGTCCGCGTCAACGGCGGCGACGGCAACGACACGATCAAGGGCGGCCCGGAGGAAGACCTGCTGCAGTCCGGCCCCGGCTCCGACCACGTCTACGGCGGCGACGGCTCCGACGGGCTGATCGGCGGCCTGCCCGGCCCGACCTACCTCTACGGCGAAGGCGGCGGCGACCTGCTGGCGGCGGGCGGCGGCTGCGCGGGCGGCACCCTCGACGGCGGCCCCGGCGAAGACGACGCGTCGTTTGCCGAGACCCAGGCCCACCCCGGCACGCTCTACATCTCGCTCGCCCAGGGCTGGGCCTGGATCGACGCGATCAAAGGCTGCGACAAAGTCCGCCTCCCCCGCTCCGACGAGGACATCGAGGGTTCCTTCGACAACGACGTGCTGATCGGCGACGCGCGCGACAACGTGCTGATCGGCCAGCCCGGCGTCGACAGCTTCTTCGGCCGCGGCGGCAACGACGTGATCGTCGCCGTCGACAGCGTCAAGGACTGGTACATCCAGTGCGGCGAAAAAGGCCATCCGGAAGGGATCGCGATCGTCGACACGATCGATCCCGCGCCGCGGGACTGCGCCAAGGTCAAAGTCGCCAAGCCGACCGCCGGGCTGGACAAGTCCGCGCACGGCAACGGCACGCCCTGACCCGGGCGTAGGATTCAGCGCCCGCAATCGACATAGAGGAGGCGCGCATGTTCAGTGGCCTGGAGAGCCCCATGCACCTGCTGGTAGTTCTGGTCATCGCCGTCCTCGTCCTCGGCCCGAAGAAGCTCCCGGAGGCAGGGCGCGCGCTCGGCTCCGGCATCCGACAGTTCAAAGACTCCCTCGAGGGGAACGACAGGCCCGCCGCCAAGGAGGTCGAGAAGGGCGAGTAGCCGGGGGCGCCCGCCGGGGCGCCGCTCAGGGCAGGTGCTGCAGGCGCCAGCCGAGCGACGGTTCGCCCAGCGACCCGGCCGCGACCACCGGCGTCCGCTCGACCCCGCTCGCCCCGCGGACCATCAGGGTCCCCCACCGTTCGCCGCCGTCGGCGCTGCGGCGCGCCTTGCCGATGCTGAGGTGGACGACCGTCTTCTTCCCCGGCCAGCCGACCTCGCGCAAGGGGCGCTTGGTCTTGACCTTGACCTTGTCGCCGTCGGCGTTTTCGAGGACCATCACCGTCGTCCCGGCCGGGACGACGAGGCGGCTCTTGACCGCATCGGCGACTGAGCTGGCGAGCGCGTCGGCTCCCACCAGCGCCGCGCTCACCAGTTCGCCGTCGCGCTGACCGAAGATCGCCCCGAGCACGGTGAAGGTCTTGCCCCCGGCCGTCATCCGCTTGGCGAAGAGCAGGCAGCCGCCCGCCGCTTCGTCGGAGCCGGTCTTGATCCCGACGTAGCCGTCGTGGCCGACCAGCCCGTTGTAGTTGAGGACGGTGCCGACGACCGGCAGCCGGGTCGAGGGCTTGGCGACGATCTCGGCGAAGGTCGGGTCCGCCATCGCCGCGCGCGCCAGCTTCACCTGGTCGCGGGCGGTCGAGACCGTCGTCTCTTCGAAGCCGCTGGGGTCCGTGTAGGTCGTCTGGGACATCCCCAGTTCCTTCGCGGTCGCGTTCATCTGGGCGACGAAGGCTTCGCTCGAGCCCGCGTTGTGGACCGCCAGGAGCGCCGCGATGTTGTTCGCCGAGGGCAGCATCAGCGCCTCCAGGAGCTGGCGCTCCGAGAGCGTCTCCCCCTTGCGCACCGCGACCGTCGACTGGTCGAGCGCCACCCGTTCGCGCTCTTCGTTCACCTGGGCCTGGCTGATCCGCACGCGGAAGCCTTCCTCGCCCGGTTCGAGCGGGAACTGCTTCAGGGTCAGGTAGGCGGTCATCACCTTGGCGACGCTGGCGATCGGCACCGGCTCCTGGTCGCCGGTCGAGCCGAGGCTGCCGACGCCCTCGACCCCCACCGTCGCCTGGCCTTCGCTCGGCCAGGCGGGCTTGAACGCCTTGCCGGGCAGCTCGATCGCCTTCGGCACCACCCGGTGGACCGCCAGGTAGGGCATCGTCTTCGTCTCCGCCCGGACCAGCGCCGCGGCGACGAGGACGACCAGCAGGACGACGGCGATGAGCGGCACCAGCCACAGGCGACGGCGCCGCGGCGGCGGCGTCGGACGGCGATATCTCAACGGTTCGACGGTGCTCGCCACGGACACCGAAGGTAGCTGAGAGCAAGGAAGCCAAGCGGGGACCCCCGCTGTCGACGGGCCGAAAACCTGCCTATATGTCAGGTTTTCGGCCCGTCGGCCTGGACAGTGGCGGGAAGTGTGACGCCGGGGTGTCCAAATGCGCGCCCTGGCGGCGTCGTATCTTCAAAGGCCCCGCTCCGAGCGGCGGCGACTACGACACAGGAGGTTGGCGATGCCCAACTACATGCTGCTCCTCTACGCCCCCGAACCGGCAGACGCGGCGGAGATCGCCGAGCGCGACGCGGACCTGCCCGAGTGGAAACAGCTGCTGAGCGAGTTCGGCGCGAACGGCTCGTTCGTCGGCTCCGGCCGGCTGCTCCCGGTCGACACCGCGACCACGGTCCGGGTCCGCGATCACGAAGCCGAGCTCACCGACGGCCCCTTCGCGGTGACCAAGGAGATCCTCGGCGGCTATTTCATCCTCGACTGCGAGGATCTCGACGCGGCGACCGCGGCGGCGGAGCGGCTGCCGGTGGCCCGTTACGGCTCGGTCGAGGTGCGGCCGCTGATGAGCGAGGCGGAGATGCTGCGCTACCGCGACGCGGGGGCCGCGGCCGAGGCGTGAGGGCGGCGCGCCGAACGGGCGGTGGCGAATCCGGCCGGCCGGCCGGCGGCGCGGTCGAGGCTCGGGCGCGGTGAACCGGTCCGCCGCGGGCGCGACGGGCGGTGGCGCGGATCCCGACGCCGCCGTCGGCGCCGCCTTCCGCGAGGAGCGCGGCGCCGTCCTCGCGGCGCTGATCCGCCAGGTCGGCGACTTCACGCTGGCCGAAGACGCGCTGCAGGACGCCTTCGAGGCGGCGCTGGCGGCCTGGCGGCGCGACGGCGTCCCGGCCCGTCCCGGCGCCTGGCTGACGACGGCGGCGCGGCGCAAGGCGATCGACCGCCTGCGCCGCGCCGCCGCCACCGCGGGCCGGGCCGAGCGCCTCGCCGAGCTGCTGCGCCTCGATGCCGCCGCGGAGGAACCCGAGATGGACGAACCGACCGCGATCGACGATGACCGCCTGCGCCTGATCTTCACCTGCTGCCACCCGGCGCTCGGCCTCGAGGCGCGCGAGGCGCTCACCCTGCGCGCGCTCGGCGGCCTCACCACGGCGGAGATCGCCCGCGCCTTCCTCGTCGCCGAGCCGACCATGGCCAAGCGGCTGGTCCGCGCCAAGGCGAAGATCGCCGACGCCGCGATCCCCTACCGCGTGCCGCCCGACGAGGAGCTGCCCGAGCGCCTGCGCGGCGTGCTGCGCGTCCTCTACCTGATCTTCAACGAGGGCTACGTGCGGACCGGCGGCGAGGACCTGCTCCGTCCCGACCTCTGCGCCGAGGCGATCCGCCTGGCGACGCTGCTCGCCGAGCTGATGCCCGACGAGGCGGAGGCCTGGGGCCTCCTGGCGCTGATGCTGCTGCACGACGCGCGCGGCGCGGCGCGGACCGACGCGGCGGGGCGCTTCGTCGCGCTCGGCGAGCAGGACCGCTCGCGCTGGGACGAGGCGGAGCTCGCCCGCGGCCACGCGGCGCTCGCCCGCGCGATCCGCCTCGGCCCGCCCGGCCCCTACGCACTGCAGGCGGCGATCACCGCGCTCCACGTCGACGCGCCGGATCCCGCGGACACCGACTGGGCCCAGGTCGCGGCGCTCTACGCGCGCCTGGCGGAGCTCGACCCGTCCCCGGTCGTCGCCGTCAACCGCGCCGCCGCGGTCGGCTTCGCCGAGGGACCGGAGCGGGGACTGTCCCTGCTCGAACCGCTGCTCGCCGACCCCAAGCTGGAGCGCTACGCGCCCCTCCACGCCACCCACGCCGACCTCCTGCGCCGCCAAGGCGACACGCGAGGCGCCGCGGTCGCCTACGAGCGCGCCGCCGCCGCCAGCGCCAACGCGGTCGAGCGCACCGAGCTCCGCCGCCGCCGCTCCACCCTTCCGTGACACCCACCGGCCGATGGGCCGAAAACCCGCCGGATAGCCCGGTTTTTCGGCCCATCGACATCGTGGGCCGGCGGAAGAGTCACGGGTTAGGGGCAGACGACGATCAGCTGGAAGTCGCTGTCCTCGGCGTTGCCGCTTTTGTCGCGGGTGTGGACTTCGATCGCGTTCGGGTTGGCGGGCGAGGTGTTCGTCTGCGCGTAGCCGGGCTGCGGTGGCGAGGTACCGTCGTTGTTGCGGCCGGCGACGCTCGCGCAGTCGGAGACGCTGATCGGGAAGATCACGGTCACGGCGCCGTTCGCCTCGGTGGCGCTGATGACGCCCGCGTCGGAGGCGCGCGTCAGGGTCGCGTTGCCTTTCCCGGCGGGGTTGTGGACGACCGCCCAGAAGGTGTGCGTCGTGCGCTTCGCCAGCGGCACTTCGCCCAGCTTGTTCACGTTGATCTGGTAGCCGGTCAGCGTCTTCTTCTTCAGCTTGCCGCCGCCGATCGACTGCTTGACGATCGCGTTGCCGTTGATCCGGCCGGCCGCGTAGGCGGTGCCGCCGAGCGCGGCAACCAGGGCCACCAGGGCGACGATCATCGCCGGCGACGGGCGCCGGCGCTTCAGCTTCTGCAGCATCGTTGACTCCCTTCCTGAGCCGATGTGGGTGCTCGCACCGAATCGCCTACCCGCCGCGGGCACAAGGCACCCCGAGGCTGAGGCCCGGTCACCTGGGTGTGAGCGGCGCCAGACGGCGCCTCAGAGCGGTTGAGTTCGCACTTATCCGCGCTATGCGCGGATAAGTGCGAACTCAACCGCGGGCGCCTCCGCACGGGTACGCTCGGCGCGTGTCCTCGCGGGACTGGGCCCTGGAGCAGCGCGTGCGCGGCGCGGCGCGGATGCGCCTCGAGGCGCTCTCGGGCTCCTGGCGGGCGATCGCGCAGTCGGCGCTCGCGGCCGGGGTCGCCTGGGCGATCGCCCGCCTCGTGGTCGGCCAGCCGGAGCCGTTCTTCGCCCCGGCCGCGGCCGTCATCTCGCTCGGGCTCGCGCGCGGGCAGCCGCGCCGGCGGGCGATCGAGCTCTCGGCCGGCGTCGCGGTCGGGATCGGGGTCGCCGCCGCGATCGTCAACCTGATCGGCATCGGCGCGATCCAGGTCGCGGTCCTCGTCGCCCTGGTGATGTCGGTGTCGCTGCTCCTCGGCGGCGGCCAGATGCTGATCAACCAGGCCGCGGTCTCGGCGCTGCTGATCATGACCCTGCCCGGCCAGGGCGCCGAGATCGACCGCTTCCTCGACGCCTGCGTCGGGGGCGCAGTGGCGATCGTCTTCGGCCTCCTCTTCTCCTTCCGCGAACCGCTGGCGGCGGTCGAGCAGGCGCGCCGCGAGGCGCTCGCCGACCTCGCGGCGACGCTCGAGGCGGTCGCCGCCGCCCTCGCCGCCCGTGACCTCGCCGCCGCCGAAGCCGCTCTGGCCGGGGCCCGCAAGCTCGACGCGGGCGTCGACGTCCTCTACGACGCGGTCACCGAAGCGGGCGAGACCGCCGCCTACCTCCCCCGCCGCCGCGCCCTGCTGGAGGAGCTGGACCCGCAGGCGGCCACGGCACCGCAGATCGACTACGCGGTCCGCGACGCCCGCGTCCTCGCCCGCGCCGCGACCACCGCGATCCGCCGCGAAGCCCGCCTCGACCCGCGCCTCGGTGAGGCGGTCGCCGAGCTGGCGGCCACGACGCGGGCGCTCGACGCATCCGACCGCGGCCACCACGACGCCCGCGCCGACGTCCGCGAACGCGCCTCCCGAGCGGTCGAGCTGGCAGGCGCCGCCGACGTCCACAACTCCCTCTGGCCGACGATGATCTTCGGCCAGACCCGAGCGCTCGCCTTCGACCTCCTCCAGGCCGCCGGCGAGCCCCCAGGCGCCGCCCCGCTCCCTGATCGACGCGGCAGCGACGACGAAGATCGCCCCGCCGTTCTAGGGGGGGCTTGAAGAGCTGAAGGCTCGCGCGGAAGGGACGGGGACTCGCAAGCTGTCGCCCGGGAGGGATGGGGCCCCGCAAGCTGTCGCCCGGGTAGGGGACGCGCCCCTCTCGCCACGGCCCG
>CALCIA010000112.1 GCA_937907435.1 uncultured Actinomycetes bacterium | reverse complement strand
CCCCATGAGGAGCCCAGGACCACCTCGGACGGCCGCAAGCGCCCCGAACCCCCGCCCGGACGGCCGCTAGCCCCCCGACCCCCCGCCCGCCCTAAGCCGCAACAGGCCGCCGCCCGCCCGAAAGCAGCGGCTCGCGCAGCGGGGCCCAGGAGGCCTCGTTCATCACCTGGTGCCCGACCCCCGCGGCGACGAGGATCGGGGCCAGGAGGTTGGCGCTGATCTGCCCCGGGTCCTCGTCGGCCCGGACCACCACAAGCACCTGGGCGGCGGCCGGGTCGGTGATGCCGATCCGCTTGGCCTCCTCGTCGCCGAGGACAACCTCGTAGTCGGGGAAGAACGGGAAGGGGTCGGTGACCGGGAGGGCGAGGTCGGGGTCGGCGGTCTCCTGGAGCCACTTGAAGGCGCCGCTCTCCTCGCGCTCGAGCAGGGCGAAGCGGCGGCCGCCGACGCCGATCATCCCCTCCGGGAAGTCGACCAATGCCTCGGCCGGAACCTCGAGCTCCCCGAACCGCGTGCTGTTGACGATCTCCGACATGTGATCTCCTCGCGCCCGCGCCTACTTTAGGAAATCCATCAGCGACGGCTGGATCAGCTTGGCGCCGGAGCGCAGGGCGGTTTCGTAGGCCGCCTGTTCGGAGGAGTAGGTGACCAGCGCTTCGGCGATATCGACGTCGTAGGTCTGGGAGAGCTGCTTGAGGCTCGCTTCCTGCAACTGTTCGAGTCGCGTCCCGGCCGTCTCGAGACGGTTGGTGGTGGCGCCGACGACGGCCCGCACGCGGGTCAGTTCGTCGATGTTGGCGCTCAGGCGTTCGAGGTCGGTGCCGCGCAGCGCTTCGGCGTTCGCGGCGGTGCCCCCGCGCAGGTCGGCGGCGATGTCGCGCAGCACGTCGAGCAGCTTGTCGTCGCCCGCCGCGGCACCGTTGCCGAGGATCGTCTGGATGTTGACGTTGACGCCGATCGAGACGCCCTTGCCGATCACCCGCTGGATCGTCCCTTCGTTCCCCGCGTATTCGTCCCCCGCGCCCAACGCGTAGGGAGGCGTTTCGGTCGCCGTGCCGGAGAAGATGTAGCGGTCGTCGTAGGTGACGTTGGCTTCCTGCTTCACCGCTTCGGTCAGCGCTTCGATCTCCGCCGCGATCCCTTCGCGGGCGACCTGGCCGTTGGAGTCGTTGCCGCCCTGGACCAGCAGTTCGCGGGCGCGCTGCACGGTGTCGGTGATCCGCGAGAGCGCCGTTTCGGTCGCCGTCACCCAGCCGACCCCGTCGTCGACGTTCGACTTGTACTGCTTGAAGCCTTCGAGCTCGCCGCTCAGCTGCAGCGTGCGGCCGGTGCCGAACGGGTCGTCGGCGGGGCGGGTGATCCGGTGGCCGGAGGAGATTTCCCGCTGCAGCTGGGTGAGCCGCGACTTGGTCGCGCCCAGGTCCTGGAGGACCGTGCGCCGCGTCATCCCCTCGGTGATCCGCATCGTCATCGCGCGTCCCTCCCCCGCGGCACCGTCACAGGCCGACCCGGCCGGTGCGGTTGATCAGCACGTCGAGCGCTTCGTCGAGCGCGGTCATCGCCCGCGCCGAGGCTTCGTAGCCGCGCTGGAAGCGCTGCAGGTTCGTCATTTCTTCGTCGAGGGAGACGCCGGAGGTCGATTCGCGCCGTTCGGAGACCGCGTTCAGCAGCGCCTGGGCGTTGGTTTCGCCGCTGCGCGCTTCGTTCATTTCGGTGCCGACGCGGGTGACGAAGGCGGCGTAGGAGCGGTCGACCGCCCCGCCCCGCAGCGCCCCGATCGCGGTCGCGATGTCGTTGCCGCCGACCGAGCCGTCGCTTGCGGTCTGCACTTCGGCGGCGGTGACCGCGACGCCCAGCGTGGCCGCGCCTTTGCCCGCTTCGTAGGTGAAGAAGGCCGGGCCGCCGCCTTCGGTGTGGATTGCGTTGACGGCGTCGGCGAGGCCTTCGGCGAAGGCGTTCAGTTCGCCGCGGAAGGATTCGATCGTGCCGCCCGGCTCGACCAGTTCGAGCAGCGCGCCGAGCTTCCCTTTCGGTTCGCTCAGTTCCTGCGGCCAGGTGACTTCGGTGCCGGCGACGAGCGGCGCGGCGGCATCGCCGAAGCCGACTTCGACCGTGCCGTCGGCGGCTTCGGTGACCGACACCTGGCCGAGCTTCGAAAGTTCGTCGAGCAGCAGATCGCGGCGGTCGAGCAGGTCGTTCGGTTCGGCGCCCTCGGTCATCGAGCTGCGGATCGCCCCGTTCAGGAGCGCCAGTTCCTTCGCCTTCGCTTCGACTTCGCCGCCTTTGCCCGCGATCGAGGCATATTCGCCTTCGGCGACTTCGGCGGCGTAGGTGAGCTGCTGGTTCAGTTCGGCGAGGCTGACCCCGAGCGACTTGCCCGCTTCGATCACGGCCTGGCGCGCGGCGGAGTCTTCGGGACTGTTGGCGAGCCCTTCCCAGTCGGTCCAGAAGGTCTGCAGCTCCTGCGAGATCCCGGTTTCGCCCGGCTCGGCGAGCGCCCCTTCGATCGTTTCCATCCCCTGCACGCGCGCGGCGAGCCCGCCGAGGCGCATCGCCTGGGCGCGGTACTGGAGGTCGAGGAAGCGGTCGCGGGCGCGGGTCACGCCGGTGACGTCGACCCCGGTCCCGAGTTCGGCCTTGCCGTTGCCGGCGCTCGAGCCGGTGTTGATCCGCAGCGCCCGGCTGGCGCTGGTCGTCACTTCCTGGCGCGAATAGCCGAGCGTGTTCGCGTTGGCGATGTTGTGGCCGGTGATGTCGAGCGCCTCCTGCTGGGCGATCAGCCCGCGCAGCGCGGTCTGCAGTCCCATGAAGGTGGACACGCCCATCCGCTAGGCCTCCACGTCCATCAGCCGGCGGCCGCCGGGCTGGGTTTCTTCGCCGCTGACCCGCAGCAGGTGGTCGAGGAAGGTCAGTTCCTGGCGCATCAGGGCGCGGTTGATGCCGTGCTCCCGGGCGATCTCGGCGAGCAGGCCGCGCAGTTCGGCGGAGCGGGCGAGGAGGCGCTCCTGCTCGGCCGGGGCGGCGAGCCCGGCGAGGCCCGGCAGCCCCACTTCGACCGGCTGCACGCCGAGGCGCGCGGCGGCGCGGCGGATCAGCTCGGTGCGTTCGCGCTCCAGCGATTCGCGCGCCGCCATCTCGACCTGGATGTCGGCGAGGCGCGCCAGCACCGCCTCCACGTCGCGCTCGCGGATCGCCGCGCCCTGGCGCAGGACGAGGTCGAGCAGCCGCTGTGCGGAGGCGATCTGCGCCTCCAGGTGGCGGGCCACCGCGGCGGGCAGGACCTGGTCCTGCACCAGCATCTCGGCGCTCACCGGCCGACCCCCTGGAAGTTCGAGTACATCTCGGCGGCGAGCCCGAGACCGCCCGCGCCGACCACCGCTTCGGCGACCGTTTCGGGGAGGCTGACCGCGGTCGGCATCGCGGTGAAGGCGCTCCCTTCTCCGCCGCCACCGGACCCTTCTTCTTCGCCGGCGCCGGTCGGCGATTCCGGCAGCGCCTCGGTGAGCATCTGCTTCAGCAGCATCGATTCGAAGGAGAGCGCGGCGCGGAAGCCCTGCACCGCGTCGGCCCCTTCGTCGCGGATCGCCTTGGGGACGCTCGCCCCCGCCACCGCCGCCGAGATCCCGGTCGCGCCGCTCATCGGATCAGCCCGTTGGCGACGGCGAGGACTTCGTCCTGGGTGGTCACGGCCTTGCCCGCCAGCGCGTAGCCCTGCTGGGCTTCGGTCATCGCGGTCATCACGCTCGCCATGTCGACGTTGGAGGCCTCGAGGGCGCCCTGCTGGACGCGCGCGCCCCGCGCCGCCCGGACCGGCCCGCTGGCGGCGGTCGGCAGGAAGCCGTTTTCGCCGTCGGCCTGCAGTCCGTCGGGGTTGGTGACTTCGACCAGCGCGATCCGGCCGAGCGTCCGTCTGCCGGCGCTGACGGTGCCGTCGGGGGCGATCGAGATGTTTTCGGGATCGACGCCTTTCGGGATCCGCACCGGCGGCTGGAGCGCCTGCCCGGTTGCCGTGCGCAGCTGTCCGTCGGGGCCGATCTGCAGGTTGCCGTCGCGGGTCAGGGCGACGCCGCCGCCGGCCGCCCGCACCTGGATGTAGCCGGGGGTGGTGAGGGCGACGTCGAGCGGCCGTTCGGTCGCTTCCAGCGTCCCTTGTTCGAGGTTCTGGCCGATCACCTCGGCGGCCGCCCCCGAGCCGGTCGTCGTCCCCGCCGCCCCGCCGCGCCCCGGCGACTGGTAGAGCAGATCGCGGAAGCCGACCCGCTGGCTCTTGTAGCCGGTGGTCGAGACGTTGGCGATGTCGCCGGAGAGGGCGTCCATCCAGGCCTGCTGGGCTTCCATCCCGGCGGCGGCCGTGGTCAGCGCGGTGTCCATCAGGTGATCGCCCCCACCTGGCCCGCCGACTCGCCGAGCGTTTCGTTGATCGTCTGGATCGATTTCTGGTCGGCTTCGAGCGAGCGGAACGAGGAGATCAGCTTCACCATCGTCTGCGACGGATTCACCGCCGATTCCTCCAGGAACCCGGCCCGCACCTTGCCCGTGGCGGCGCCGGTCGCGTTGCCGGTGTAGAGGTTGTCGCCCTGCTTTTCGGCCCCCGCGACCTGGAAGACGCCGATGTCCCCGGGCGCGACGGTGCCGTCGCCGCGCAGCCGCACCGGCGCCCCGCCCGCGCCGAGCACCGGATCGCCGAGCTGGTCGGTGAGGTTGCCTTCGGCGTCGGTCGAGAACTGCCCGTTGCGCGTGTAACGCACCCCCGCCGCCGTCCGCACGGCGAAGAACCCTTCGCCTTCCACCGCGAAGTCGAGCGGTTCGCCGGTTTCATGGATCCCCGCCGGCGCGAGGTCGGTCGACGTTTCCGCGATCTCGACCCCGAGGCTCAGCCGCCCCACCGAAGCGCCGGTCTTCGTGTTCTGCAGCAGCAGTTCCCCGAACCCGGCCTGCGTCGCCCGATCCGCCTTGTACCCCGGCGTATTGACGTTCGCCAGCTCGTTGGAGATCTGTTCCTGCCGCACCATCTCGGCGAGCATCCCGGAGGCGGCGATGTAGAGACCGGAGTCCATCCAGCCGAGGTATTCGACCGAGGGACGGTGGACTTGAGGCGATTGCGAGGTGCAGCGGGGGATGGGGTCCGGCCGTCCACACCACTTCGATACGCCGGCGGCGCGTCCCGGGCGCCTCATGGGGTCCTGGCAGGTTGTGACCCCATGAGGCGCCGGGATGTGAGGCTTTCGCGAGGGAGGCGAGGATTCGAACGGTCAGTAACCACGCAAGGCCCGGCGCCGGGATCGCGGACCCGTCGGGCGCCCGCGCCGACGCGCGTCGACTTTTGGTTGCCATGCAACCGAAACTCCACACGGAGACTCCTGACCGACGGGGCGTCGCTCCTCGGGCCCGAGACCACGGCGCCCGGAGAGGCACGGTCGTCCTAACGTCCGGCAGCTGTCGAGTGGTCGACCTTGGGTCCGGTAGACGGACGCCAGGTCGACCGCACCTCTGGGACCGGACGTACGGACGACCGCGCCTGCGTGCGTGTCCCGCTCCCGTCGTACCCCGTGACGCTCCCGTCCCGACGCCATCTCCCCGCACACCCGGCCCTCTCGGCCACGGCCACAGCTCGCCCGGGTCGTGGACGGGAGGGCCGGATCCCTTGCCGGGGCCCCGTGTCACCCAGCCTCAAACGACCTCAGCTCGCGGCGGTGAAGAGCTCCGCGTCCCGACGCAGGGAGGACTTCAGGCGCTTTTTCAGTTCGCCGTGGATCTGGCAGACGCGGCTCTCGGAGACGCCGATCACCTCGCCGATCTCCGAGAGGGTGCGGCCCTGGGTGTAGAGCATCACGGCGACGCGGCGCTCGCGTTCGGAGAGGTGGGAGAAGGCGCGGCGGAAGCGTTCGCGGGCGATCGACTTGGTCGCCTCGCCCTCCGGGTCGGCGCGGCCTTCGAGGTCGGGGATCGTCTGCGAGAGGGCGACGCCGTCTTCTTCCTCTCCGGCGGAGGTGACGGCGTCGAGCGAGGTCAGCTCGGCGGTGGCAAGGTCACGCAGGCGCGCCGCCAGCTCGTCCTCGTCGATGCCCATCTTCCCGGCCAGCTCGGAATCGCTGGGCCGCCGGCCGTGCTCGCGGAAGAAGTCGTCGCCCGCGCGCTCCGCGTCGCGCTCCCAGCGGCGCAGGCTGCGCGGCGCCCAGTCGAGCCGGCGGAGGCTGTCCAGCACGGCGCCCTGGATCCGGGTCCAGACGAACTGTTCGAGGCTCGCGCCCTTGGCCGGGTCGTAACGGTCGAGCGCGCCGATCAGGCCCTCGACCCCGTTGGAGACGAGGTCGTCGACCTCGCACCAGGCCGGCAGCTCGCGCACCTTGCGGTAGGCGAGGTGACGGACCAGCGGCACGTAGGTGAGGACGAGCTGGTCGCGCAATCGGCGGTCACCGGTCTCGCGGTAACGCTGCCAAAGCTTCTCGGTCTCTACTTGGCCTCGACCGGCCGGGCTTGCCATCGAGCTGGTCCTCCCCTGCGACTGGGATTGCGGGTGTGCGGAGAAGTTCTCGACCGGGCATGCCCGCGGCTAGATCGCCGCATTGGGGTAAATCCGCCGACCTTCGACCGAACGAACGTCCAGTTCCTGCGTCCCGGCGGGCAGCGGTCGATGAACCGGGCGATGGCCCTGCGACTCGACCAAAACACGACCCCGCCGCTCCCCGACGAGAGCGCCCCACCCGCGCCGCAGGAGAGCGCCCCGCCGCCGCGCGCCGAACCCCCCGCGGACCGCCGCGAGGCCCCCTACCGCGCCCGCCGTGCCGCGATCGAGGAGCGCCTCGCCGCCGCCACGACCGCCGCGCCGCGCGAGCTCCCGGCCCTCTACCTGGCGCTCGCCCGCGAGGCGCTCGACGGCCTCGCCGCCGAGCCGCGCGAGCCGCTGCTCCTCAACTACGCCGGCGTGGGACTGAACGAACTCGGGGCGCGCGAGGGCGCCGCGCAGCTCTTCGAGGCGGCGCTGCGTCTCGACCCCCAGCTCCCCCACGCCGCCCGCAACCTGGACTCGGCGCTCGCCCGCAAGGGCTCGCGGCCGCACCTCCCCGCCGCCGTCGCCGCCCGGTTGCGCGGCCTCGAGGCCGAGGCGCGGCGCATCGCCGCCGCGGCCCGTCCCGCCACCGGCCTGCGGCTCAGCCTCTGCATGATCGTCCGCGACGAGGAGGAGATGCTGCCGCGCTCGCTGGCCGCCGTCCGCGACGCGGTCGACGAGATCGTCGTCGTCGACACCGGCTCCCGCGACCGCACCGTCGAGATCGCCCGCTCCACCGGCGCGACGGTTGTGGAGCGCAATTGGACCGGCTCCTTCGCGGAGGCCCGCAACGCCTCGATCGAGGCCGCCACCGGCGACTGGCTCCTCTTCCTCGACGCCGACGAGGTCCTCGACCCGGCGGACGCGCCGCTGCTGCGCGAGCTGACCGGCCGCACCTGGCGCGAGGCCTTCTACCTGGTCGAGACCAACCACACCGGGGAGCTCGGCGACGGCACCGCGGTCACCCACAACGCCCTGCGCCTCTTCCGCAACCGCCCCGAGTACCGCTTCGAGGGCCGCGTCCACGAGCAGATCGCGCAGAACCTGCCGTCGGGGCTGCCGGAGCGGGTCGAGCCGACCCAGGTCCGGGTCGAGCACTACGGATACCTCGGCGCGGTCCGCGACGCGAAGGAGAAGTCGCGCCGCAACATCGAGCTGCTGCGCCGCCAGCTCGCCGAGGCGGGCGCCAACCCCTTCTTCCACTTCAACCTCGGCTCCGAGCTCGCCGCGGCGGGCGACGCGGCGGGCGCCTGCGAGCAGTTCGAGCGCGCCTGGGCGCTCCTCGCCGAGGACCCGGCGCGGCGCGAGCGTCCCTTCACCCCCTCGCTGACCGTGCGCTCGGTCAAGGCGCTGCGCTTCCGCGGCCGGCTGGCCGAGGCCGAGGCGCGCGCGGTCGAGGGGCTGGGACTCTTCACCGACCTCACCGACCTGGTCTTCGAGCGGGCCCTGATCGCCGCCGCGGAAGGCGACACCGAGCGCGCCGCGACGCTGCTCGAAGAGTGCCTCGAGCGCGGCGACGCGCCGAGCCGTTACTCGCCGACCGTCGGCAGCGGCAGCTTCCTGGCGCTGATGCGGCTGGCCGAGCTGGAGCGGACGCGGGACCCGGCGCGCGCCGAGGGCCTCCTGCGCCGCTGCCTGCGCGAGCACCCCGCCTACCTGGGGAGCGTCCTCCCCCTCGCCACGGCGATGATCGCTCGCGGCGCCCCCACCGGCCAGGTCATCGCCGACATCGAAGGCGCGGTCGCCGAATCGACCCCGTCGGTCCGCTTCATGCTCGCCACGGCGCTGTACGAGGCGGGCGAGGCGGAGGCGGCCGAACCGCTCTACGCCGCGGTGGTCGATGCCCAGCCGACGAACGGCGGCGCCCGCCTGGCGCTGGCCGAGACGCTGCTCTCGACCCGCCGCTACGCGGAGGCCGCGGCGGCCTGCGCGGCGGTGGACGACGACGACGCCTTCGCCGTCCCGGCCGCCCGCAGCGAACTCTTCGCCGAGGTCCTTGCAGGCAGGGAAATCGAGGGCGGGAGCGGGAGCGGGCTGGTGAGTTCGCAGTTATCCGCGCATAGCGCGGATAACTGCGAACTCACCGACGGGGCCACCCCCCGTGCCGCCCGCCGCGGCCTCCCCGTCGCCGAGCTCGACCTCTTCGCCTCCTGGTCCGCGTCGACTCCGTTCCCCTCCCTCGACCCCGCGGTCGTCGACTCCCTGGCGACGATGCTCGAGGCGCTCCTGCGGGTCGAGGAGTTCGAGGCCTTCGAAGCGCTCGTCCCCGCCCTCGCCGCGACCGGCCTGCCGCCCCGCCGCCGCCACTCGATCCTCGCCGAGATCTACCTGCGCCGCGGCTTCCTCGAATCGGCCGCCGACGAGTGGGCCGCGAGCTGCGAGGAGGAAGGGCCGGACGCCGAGGCGCTCGGCGGCCTCGCCCGCGTCGCCGCCGCCCGCGGCCTCACCGAGGACGCCGAAATCTTCCAAAAAGGCGCCGAAGAACTTGCCTCAAGTTCCATTTGACCCGGCCGATTACCCAGTATGAATGAGCGTCAGCTTCGACAAGATCGACGGGCCATGGCCGGTGCGACCGGTGTCTGAGCCGCCCCGCAACGGCAACGGCGCGAACGGCGCCGCGGGCACCGACTTCGCCCGCGACCTGCGCGTCGCCTCCGCCCTGCCCTCGCCGCCGCCCGAGGTGAGCGCCGAGGTCCAGGGCGCCGCCCGCGCCGCCGCCCGCCTCCACGAGCTGGGCCGCGAACTGCGCTTCGAGCAGGGCGACGACGGCCGCCTGCGGGTCGAGCTGCGCGACCACGACGGCAACGTCCTGCGCCAGGTCCCGACCGCGGAAATCTTCGACTTCGCCGAAGGCAAGGTCACGACATGAGCCCGATCACGATCAGCGGGCTCGGCACCAGCCTCGACACCGAATCGATCATCGAAGGGCTGATGAAGGTGGAACGCCTGCCGCGGGCTCGGCTGGAACAGCGGCAGGGGGAGGTGAAGGCGCGCGAAACCGCGCTGCAGGGGATCCTGAACAAGCTGAACGAAGTGGGCTCGGCGCTGCAGGCGCTGCGCTCGCCGACCCTCTGGGCCGACGTGCAGAAGGTGACCTCCTCCTCGACCGCGGTGACCGCCGAAATGGCGGGCGGCGCCGGGCCGGGCGGGTACCAGGTCGAAGTCACCCAGCTCGCCCGCGCCGCCCAGCGCACCTACGAATTCACCGCCAGCGAAGCCGCCTCCCAGCTCACCGTCGGCGGCCAGACGATCGAACTGAAAGCGGGCGCGACGCTCGCCGACGCGGTCACGGCGATCAACTCCGACCACGAAACCGGGGTCTCCGCCGTCGCCGTCGGCGGCAAGCTGGTGCTCTCCTCGCGGACCACCGGGGCCGAATCGACGGTCGCCGCCGCGGGCGCCGGGCTCGCCGAAGAAGCGGCGAAGGCCCGCGCCGGCCAGGACACGCTCTACACGATCGACGGCGTCGCCGGCAGCTCCGCCACCAACGTCATCGCCGAAGCGATCCCCGGCGTCACCCTCACCGCGACCGCCCTGACCTCCGGCCCGGTGACGATCGGCGTCACCGAACCCACCCCGGACACCACCTCGATCGCCGCCAAGGTCAAGACCTTCGTCAGCGCCTACAACGCCGCGGTCGAACTGATCCAGGCGAAGGTGAGCGAAGAAACCGTGAAAGAACCGAAGACCCAGGAAGAAGCCAACAAGGGCGTCCTCTTCGGCGACGGCGCGCTGGGCAGCCTGCTGATGGGGATGCGCCAGACGCTCTCCGAATCGGGCCTCGGCGCGCTCGGCGTCAGCACCGGCGCCCCCAGCGCGGCCGTCACCGCCACCTCGGCCTCGGTCCGCGGCCTCCTCACCTTCGACGAATCGAAATTGACCGCCCTGCTGAAGGAAAACCCGGCCGGCGCGAAGGAAGCGATCAGCGGCCCCAACGGCTTCGTCACCGATCTCGAACCGCTGGTCGGAGCCGCGACCAAACCCGGCGGCGGCATCTCCGAACGGATCAGCGCCGCGACCAAGGAAGCGGCCGGGCTGCGCGAACAGATGACCAAGCTGGAAGAACGCCTGACGCTGCGCGAAGAACGCCTGCACGCCCAGTTCTCGGCGATGGAAGTGGCGCTCGCCAAGTCGAAGTCCGAATCGGAATGGCTGGCCGGGCAGCTCGCGGGCCTCTCCAGCAACAAGTCCTGACCCACCACCAAGCCTGAGCGATGAACCCCTACCGGAGCGCCAGCCAGGCCTACGCCCAGGACAGCGTCCTCACGGCGGCACCGGAGAAGCTGGTGGTGATGCTCTACGACGGCCTCAGCCGCTTCCTCGCCCGCGGCGCCGCCGCGCTCCGGGCCGAGGACGTCGCCGCCGCGGGCAAGGCGCTGAACCGCGCCGGCGCGATCCTCGACGAGCTGCTGGCCACCCTCGACCCGACGGCCGGCGAGATCACCGAGCGCCTCGCCGAGATCTACATGTTCTGCAAGCGCGAGCTGCTCGCCGCGCAGCTGAAGCGCGACCCGAAGCGGATCGAGCGGGTGGCGAAGCTCCTCGCCGAGCTCCGCGACGCCTGGGCGACGATCGCCGAGGCACCCCCGGCGCCGATGACGGGACGCCCGACCCTCGGCGCCGCCGGAGCCCAGGCGTGAGCGCCGCAGCCGACCTCACCGCCTACGAACGACTGGCCGAGCTAGCCGAGGCCGAGCTCGCGGCCTGCGAAGCCGAGCGCCCCGAGGACCTCGAAGCCCTCTACGCGGAGGCGACCGAGATCCGCGCCTCCCTCCCCGGCCGCCCACCCGCCGAGGCCGAGCCGTCCCTCCGCCGCGCCGCCGCCGCCCAACAGCGGATCGGCGAGCTGCTCGGCGGCCGCCTCGCCGAACGCGGCGGCGACCTCGAGCAAGTGCACCGCGCCCGCGAGGCCGCCCACGCCTACGCGACGACCGCGAACGCACGGGCGAGCGCGTAGCGGGCGATTCGCCCGAGCGGCGGACGGGAAGCTGACGCCTCGGAGCTGTGCGCAGGGAAAGCTGTCGCCTCGGGCGGCTGAGAGGCCACGGGAGCCGGTTCCGGGACGGAGGGCGCACGGAAGCCTCACGGGTCTGCGACGGGACCGTCACGGCTTGCGCCTTCCGTGCGCCTCTCGTGATACCCGATCGCTCCCCATCATGGTGCGTTCGTCGCTTGTTCGGTATAGGGCTACTAACGACGAACGCACCCGAGGGAGCCGCCCGGTTCCGGGATGAAGGCACACGACATCGTCACTTCTCCCCCCTTCCGTGACGCTTCCTCCGGGCCCGCCGGGTCGAGTTCGCAGTAATCCGCGAATAGCGCGGAGAAGTGCGAACTCACCTGTCCCCTCCCGGGCCCCGGGCTGCCGCGGATGCCGTGCCGACCACAGCCTGCCCCGGGTCGGGACGGCATCCCCGGCACGCTCAGGCCACCCGACCCTTTATCCGTCGCCCGACAAGCCCTCTACGCCGCCAGCGGCAGACGGGGGCCTTCGGACACCATGCGGTGCAGGCCCGCCAGGGTCAGCGAGCCGACCAGGCCGCGGTAGGGCTCATACGGCGCGTAGAACTCTTCGACCTCCGGGACCGTGGCGCGGCGGCCGAGGTTGGCGAGGTGGCCGACCAGCTTGATGTAGCCGAGGTCGCCGGCGGGGAGGGCGTCCATGTCGCCGCGGCCGAAGAGGGCGAGGCACTGGATCGTCCAGGGGCCGATCTGGGGGACGGAGAGGAGGCGCGGGTCGGAGTCGGGCGAGGCGAGGTCGCAGCGGCCGCGCGCCACTTCGACGGCCAGCTTGCGCAGCGCCACCGAGCGGCCGCCGGAGAGGTCCATCGACTCCAGTTCGGCCGGCGCGCGGCCGGCGATCAGCGCCGCGGGCGGGGTGTCGCGGAGCGCGCCCCTCCCCTCGCCGAGGCGCGCGCCCCAGCGGCCGACGAGGCGGCGCTCGATCACCGCCGCGCGCCTCGCCTCGATCAGCTGCCCGCAGACCGCCTGGGCGAGCGCCTCCCAGGGCCAGGGCCGGCGGCGCGGTCGGAAGTCGGGCCGGCGGCGGATGATCGGGCCGACCAGCGGGTCGCGGCGGAAGCGCCGGTGGAAGGCCGACAGGTCCTCGTCGACGCCGAGCGCGAAGCGCATCCGCTCGATCGCCGTCGCCAACTCCGCCCGTCCCGCGAGCCGCGGCTCCTCGCAGGGGACCGGGATCGTCACCGCCCGCGGGTCGACCGCCTCGGCGCGGAAGGCCACCAGGCCGGGCCCGCGCATCCAGGCGCGCGCGAGGACCGGCGCGCGGTCGACGGTGAGCAGGCGCGTCGCGATGCCGCCCTGCACCCACAGCGTGCGGTCGGCGCTGCCGCGGCCGAGCCGGAACGGCGAAGGGGGCCGGACCTCGACCTCGACCGAGGCGCGTGTGGCGCCCACCGGCGCTAGGCAGTCGCGCCCGCGGCCGCGTGCGACCGGGCGGGCGGTGGCGTGGGCAGGGGCATCTAGCGGTCGAGCAGGTGGACGTCGACCAGGAAGGAGCGACTGGCGATCACCTTGCCGGGACGGCGCCGCCGGGCGAGTCGACGCGAGACGCCCCCGCGCGAGCCGACCGCGGAGACGGCGCGGACCGCGGCGACGGTCGCGGCGCCGGCAAGCACCCCGCCCGCGGCCGCGAGCGCGGCGCTCTTCACCTCGCCGCGCAGCGCCAGGGACCCCGCCTCGGGCACCGCGCTGGGAAGCCTGCGGACCGGGTCGACGGCGTCCTCCGCGGACGCGTCTTCCTCGGCGACGATCTCCCCGTCAAGGTGGTGGTCACTCACCGAACCCAAGATAACGAGGGGTCAGGTCGCCTCCGCCCCGACCGCCCCGCAACCCCGCAAACTGCGGGTTTGCCCGCTTTCCACCGCCTCTGTACCTAGACTCCCGACCATGAGCGAGACCGCCAAGGCGCCGGTCGACGTCTTCGCCAAGGCGCGCGAACACGACCGGCTCGAGCAGCTTGAAGCAGCCAAAGAGCACGACCTCCTTCCCTACTTCCGCCTGCTCACCTCGCAGGCCGGCCCCGTGGTCGAGATGGAAGGCCGGGAGACGATCATGCTCGGCTCCAACAACTACCTGGGGCTGACGGGGGACCCGCGGGTCAAGGAGGCGGCCCGCGCGGCGCTCGAGACCTACGGCACCGGGGTGACCGGCTCGCGCCTCCTCAACGGCACCACCCCGCTCCACCTCGACCTCGAGCGGGAGCTGGCCGAATGGATGGGGACCGACGACGCGATCGTCTTCACCACCGGCTACCAGGCCAACGTCGGCGCGATCGGGACGATCCTCGGCCCCGCCGACACGGTGATCTGCGACAGCGGCGACCACGCCTCGATCCTCGACGGCGTCCGCATCTCCGGCGCCAAACTGCGCCCCTTCCGTCACAACAGGATGGACAAACTGGAGCGGATGCTGGGACGGGCGGCCGAGGACGGCGGCGGCGTCCTCGTCGTCGTCGACGGCGTCTTCTCGATGGAGGGCGACGTCTGCGACCTGCCGGCCATCGTCGATCTCTGTCGTACCTACGGCGCGCGGCTGATGGTCGACGAGGCCCACGGCGCCGGCGTGCTCGGCGCCCGCGGCGCCGGCGCCTCCGAGCTCTTCGGCCTCGAGGACCAGGTCGACCTGCGGATGGGCACCTTCTCCAAGAGCCTCGCCTCCTGCGGCGGCTTCATCGCCGGCCCCGCCGACGTGGTCGAGTACCTGCGGGTCTCCTCCCGCGCCTTCATCTTCAGCGCCTCGGCGGTGCCCGCCGCGGTCGGCGCGGCGCTGGCGGCGCTGCGGGTGATCCGCGCCGAGGGCCCCGAGCTCTTCGAGCGCCTGCTCGGCAACGCCGAGTACCTGCGCGAGGGCCTGCGCTCGCTTGGCCTCCAGGTGGTCGAGCCGGGGACGCTCCCCGACGGCCGCGTCGCCACCACCCCGGTGGTGCCGGTCGTGGTCGGCGACGACTGGCAGGCGGTCCTCCTCTGGAAGGCCCTCTTCGACGCCGGCGTCTACACCAACGTGGCGATCCACCCGGCCGTCCCGCCCGGCGGCGCGCTGCTGCGGACGAGCCTCATGGCGACCCACACGCGGGAGAACCTGGACGCCGCCCTGGCGACGATCGAGCGGACGATCGCCGACTTCCCAGAGCTGCCGAGACTGTAACGGCTGGTTAACCGCCAGTTGACATCCCCCACCGGGGGTAAGTTCAGACTTGTGCGGATCGGGACCTTCACGGGACCCGCGCGAAATTGTTGCTCTTAGCGACCGGACCGGACGCCATTCCGCCGAACGCGGGTTGACGACCCCCACCTCGAAGACGTAGCTTCGTCTCCTCGCCGACGCCACCCCAAGGGAACGCCGGGCCGCCACTCATCTGGTCCGACAAGGCAGGGAACTGACGGTGGATCGTCGGCGAAGACCACCCAGTTAACGATTCCTTTTGAAGGGAGGAGTCCAGTGGACGCTGCCATGACGGCACCCGCAACGACGACCGCATCGCCCGAACCGCCTCAACACATGAGGGCCCTCGAACGCGCCAACACCGTGCGGCTCGCTCGAGCCGAGCTGAAGCGCGCGGTGGCGCGGGGTGACATCGATCCCGCCGAGGTCGTCCGCGACTGTCCCTGGCAGACCGAGAGCATGACGATCTCCGAGCTCCTCACCAGCCAGCGGCGCTGGGGACGCACCCGCGCCCGCAAGTTCCTGATGCCGCTCTCGATGAGCGAGAACAAGCAGCTGGGCACGCTCACGCCGCGCCAGCGCACGATGCTCGCCACCGAGCTCGCCGCCCGCACCTCCGGCGCCCCGCACGCCACCGCCTGACCTACCCACCGTCGACAGGGCCGACCTTGACGGGCCCCGAAGTTGATGGGCCGAAAACCGGACTATCTGACAGGTTTTCGGCCCATCGACATGGGCGCTAGCCGCGCATCCCGCCGATCCGGAAGCTGAGCCCTCCGGAGGCGCGCTGGAAGGCGCGGCGGGCGAGGTAGAACGCCACCGCGAAGCAGACGGCGCCGATCGGCAGGGCGTAGGCCAGGACCAGGCCCGCCGCGTAGAAGAGGACGCCGACCACGACGACGAAGACGAAGCCGGCCAGCAGGGTCGTGTGTGACCGATAGCCGGCGAAGTGCTCACGGATCGCCACCTCCATGCCGCCCACCGCGGCGAGGCCGACGCCGACGCCGATCAGCGTCTCGTGCGAGCCGAAGATGCCGATCGCGAGGCAGATGATCCCGGCGAGGATCGCCAGCTCGGCGAGCGGCGCGTTGCCCCACGGCGCCGGCGGGCGCTCGTCAGGTTTGGAGATGTGCGAGGAGCGGCCGCGAGCCGCGCGGTTCTGGGACATCCGGAGGAGACCTTGACCCGCCACCAGCCCATCAGCATCCCGAGCGGGCCGAGGACGGGACGCGAGTGCCAGTGGCCGCAGCCCGGCTCGCCGACGTCGGCGCGGCTGATCCGCAGCCAGTGGTAGGCGGCGGGGTCGGCCAGCATCGCGGCGAGGAGCGCGCGGTTGGCCTCCTCGACGGCGTCGCGCTCGGCGAGCGCCCGCCGCGCGTCGGCGGCGCGGCCGGCGAGCGCGTCACGGACCTCCTCGAGCTCACCGAGGTCGAGCACCCGCGGCGGACCCGCGGCGGCGACCCGATGCGGCACGTCGACCCGCCCGAGTCCCGCGGCGACCAGCCCGGCAAGCTCGCGCTCGAGCCGCCCGATCTGTCGCCGCAGCTCGGCGCGCGCGCCGGCCTCGCCGAGCAGCCCGTTGTCGTTTGTAACCCTCTGGGTGACAAAGGACAATGGGTTGGACTCCGGTGGCGCTCCCCTGTCGAGCAGATCCGGCATGGTCTGATTCTAAGCCGCCTCGAGGGTCGCTGCAGCAATCCATAACGCCTCTTCAACAGAGATCGCCGGGACCGCACCGACGCCGACCGCGGCGATCGCGATCCGACGGCTGTCGCGTTCGACCCCGCGGCCCGCGGCGGTCTCGCCGAAGAGGAGCCCGACCGGGCCCGATTCGTCGGCGATCGTCAGGGTCCCGGTCGCCAGGTCGCTCGTGCGCCCCGGCAGCCGCTCGCCCGGCGCCGCATCACGGATGCAGAGCTCGCCCGCCAGCCGGTCGGCGTCGAAGCAGCGCAGGGCGACGCCGGTCTCGATCGTGGCGATCGTCAGCGCGTCGGCGGGCAGGCCGCGGCTGCGGAAGCCGCCGTCCTGGAGGCGGTCGAGGACGAGCTGCTCCACGGGGGTGCGATCGCGGTCGGGGTCGAGGCCGATCTGGCGGAAGAAGACCCGGTAGGCCCAGGGGATCGGCCGCCCGCGCAGGCGGATCGCCTCGGCGCCGAAGAGGCGGTCGGAGAGATCGCGGAGGCGGCGCCGGACCGGCTCGGGGCTGCGGCCGGGGCGCCCGTCGACCTCGACCGTAGCCAGCGAGAGTCCCGGGAACTCGGCCTCCAGGTGCGGCGCCACCCAGCCCGGCCTCGGCGCCGGCTCCCACCCGATCACTGCCCGTGCACCTTCGGTCGCCATCTCTAGCCCCCTTCAGCCACCCGCGTCGCGTTCAGCAGTTCCTCCACATGTTGGCTGAGGGCGCCGACGCCAAGTTCGCCGATCGAGGCGCTCTGCAGCGTGCCGCCGGGATAGGCGTAGGCGAAGGTCGGGCAGCCGCCGACCCGGTAGAGCGCCGCCACGGCACCGTCGCGGTCGAATCCGACCGGCATCTCCCACCCCCGTTCACGAACCAATTCGCGAACGGACCCGCGCGAATCGCGGACGTCCAGCGAAAGGAAGTTCACCCGTCCACGGTAGCGCGCCGCGACGGTGCTGACGACGTTCTGTTGCTCCTCGCAGGTGCCGGTGGTCCCGAACCAGAACGAGATCACCAGCGGGCGGTCGAAGAGATCGCAGACGCGGATCGCGCCGGGGGTGGTGATCTGGCAGGCGGGGACGCGCTTGGAGCCGTCCGGGCAGGGCAGCGAGGAGCTTTCGCAGTCGTCCTGGTAGACGTTGGCGTCGCCTTCCAGCTGCCCGGCCGCGGCGGGGACGGCGAACTCGGGGAGCGGCCAGCGGGCCGGCTGCTTGTCGAGGCCGAGCGTGTCTTCACCGCCACCGTTCAGCGTGTGGATGGAGGCGACGACGATCAGCGCCAGGAAGAGCAGCCCGACCGCGAGCGAATAGCGGTTGGCGACGCCTTTCACGGCCGTGATGCTCCCGGGTCGGGCGGGCGCCGCCGCTCCAGCAGGACGAGGGTCGCCGGGAGGATCACGATCACGCCGAGGAGCGCGGCGGCGAGGTCGATCACGGTGACCGCGCCGAAGTCGCGCAGCATGCGGATGTCGGAGGCGACGAGGACGGCGAAGCCGGCGATCGCGGTGAGGCCGGAGGCGACGACCGCGGCGCCGGTGCGGGCGTAGGCGCGCCGCAGCGCGGCGGTGACGTCAAGGCCGATCGAGCGCTCCTGCTCGAAGCGCCCGGAGAGGATCACCGCGAACTCGGTGGCGATCGCGATCGTCAGCGCCCCCAGCGCCGCCGACATCGGGTTGAGCGGGATCCCGGTCAGCCAGATCAGGAGCGACGCCCAGCCGGTGGCGAGCACGGTCGGCAGCAGCGGGACCAGCGCGCGGCGGAAGGAGCGCAGCAGGGCGAGGAGGACGAGGGCGACGGCGCCGAGCCCGGCGAGGGCGAGCCAGTAGCGGCTGGAGGAGAGCTCGGAGCCCGCTTCGGTGGCGATCACCGGCAGGCCGGTGAGGTGGACCTCGACCCCGGCGGGCGGGGTGCCGACCTGCGCGCGCACGCTGTCGAGGAGCGCTTCCTGTTCGGCCAGCGTCTGCGACTTGATCCCGAACCCGATCAGCGCCAGGTGGCCGACCTTGCCGGTCTTCGGATCGAGCGGCGCGACCTGGCGCAGCGAGTACGGCGACATCGCGGCCAGCGTCGCTTCGATCCCCGACTTGGTCACCTTGCCGCCGCGGGTGAGGAAGTCGGAGAGCGCCGGGCCCGCGGTCACGTCGTCTTCCTTCAGCACGCGGCGCTTGAAGCCCGCCATCCATTCGATCGTCGCCGGATCGGTGAGGTCAGGTGCTTCGACCAGGACTTCGAGGTCGCCGGTGGTGCCGGTCGCCTCCGTGAAGGCGTCGAGGTCTTCGACCTGGCGCAGATTGTGGGGGGCGAGCTGACGGACTTCGGAGACGGTGTCGATCTGGGTGCCCACCCCCCAGCCGACCGCCGCGAGGGCGGCCCCCACGGCGAGGATCAGGACCGGCCGCGCGACGGCGAAGTCGACCAGGGCGGCGAGCGGGCGGATCTCGCCGAGCGCCCGCGGCTCGCGCGGCGCGCGACGCAGGCTCAAGGCGGCGAACCCGGCGGTCATCACCAGGACGAAGGCGAGCAGGACACCGGCGAAGAGGAGGACGCCGAAGCCGCGCACCATCGGCGTCGGCGAGAGCAGCAGCACGAGGAAGCCGGCGGCCGTCGCGAGGCAGGCGGTGGCGATCGTCGGCCCCGACAGGTTCGCCGCGGTCCGCGCCGACTCGGCGCCCGTGGCGCCCGTCGCCTGCACCTCGTCGAGCCGCGCCTGGAACTGGATCGCATAATCGACCGCGAGGCCGATCAGGATCGGCAGCACCGCCACCGAGGCCATCGTCAGCGAGCCGCCGACCACGTCGAGGAGGCCGAAGACGAGCGCCGCCGAGGCAAGGGCGAGCGCCAGCGGCAAGAGGCGCAGGCGGCTGCGGAAGGCGAGCAGCAGGACGATCGCCATCACCACGATCGCGACGCCGAAGAGCAGGAGCAGCGCGTCCTTCAGCGCGCGGGCGATCGCGTCGACGACGACCGGCGCGCCGGTCACGACATATTCGCCGCCCTGCAAGGCGAAGCACGGTTCGGCCTTTCCTTCGGTGCCGCAGGCCTTGCGCGGCGTCGTTTCGGCGACCGCGTCTTCGATCAGCCCGATCGCGCGGCGGCGCTCGGCTTCGGTGAGATCCGGCTTCAGCCGGATCACGATCTGCGCCGAGTGGGAGTTCGGGAAGAGGTAGGCGAGCCGCGCCTTCGGCGTCCCGCGCGCCTTGGCGAGGTCGAAGACGACGGTGGCGACGAATTCTTCGTTGGCGATGCTCGGCAGCGAGGTGATCCCGTATTTCGACGCGATCGCGAGCAGGTATTCGTTGAAGCGTTCCGGCGGCAGGTGCTTGGCGAGGCGTTCGAGCTGTTCGTCGATCTGCACCACCGCCTCGTTCAGGAAGGTCGCCGGGCCGGCGAGGAAGGAGACCGGTTCCATTTCCGCGATCTCCTCGCAGGCGCCGGGCAGCGGCTTCGCCCCCTTCGGCACCTTGCCCGAGAGGCACCCCTCGAGCCGCAGCAGCTTGTAGATGTCCTTGCCGAGCAGCAGCTTCGGCAGGCTGCCCTTGACCAGGACGACGACCGGTTCTTCGCCGAACTCGGCACGCACCCGCTGGGTCGCTTCGTAGGTCGGGTCGCCCTTGTCGACGAGCGTCGAGAGGCCCGCGTCGGTGTCGACCTGCGTCGCGGCGACGGCGGCGGCGATCGCGACGAGCGCCGCGACGACCAGCACCGCGCGGGCGTGGCGAACCGACCACGCGGCGATCGCCCCGAACGGGCGACGGCGCCCCACTGCGGTCAGCGCCGCGCCGGGTGCCGCGCGTCCGGCACAGGGTCAGTCCATCGACAGCGGGCCGGTGACGTCCGCGTGAAGGAACTGGCTGACGAACGGGTTGGACGAGTCGAAGACTTCTTCTTTCGGCCCCGACTCGACGATCTTGCCGCTCCACAGCACCGCGATGAAGTCGGCGATCCGCCGCGCGGTGTTGAGGTCGTGGCTGATCACCAGGTAACAGCCGCCGTTCTCGGCGTGGATCTCGCGGATCAGCTCGCAGAGCAGCGCCGTGCGGACCGGGTCGAGGCCGGAGTCGGGCTCGTCGAACATCACGATCGCCGGTTCCAGAACCAGCGCCCGGGCGAAGCCGGCGCGCTTGCGCATCCCGCCGGAGAGCTCGTTCGGCATCTTGTAGGTCGCCTCGGAGAGGCCTACCTCTTTGAGCCGGCGGTTGACGATCTCGCCGATCTCCTCCTCGCCTTTGTCGGTGTGCTGGCGCAGCGGGAAGGCGACGTTGTCGTAGATGTTCATCGAGCCGAAGAGCGCGCCGTCCTGGAACAGCAGGCCGAACTTTTTGCGCGTCTCGAAGAGTTCGTCGTCGGTCATGTTCGGGATCGATTCCCCGTGCACGAGCACGTCGCCCGAATCCGGGTAGAGCAGCCCGACGATGTGCTTGATCAGCACGCTCTTGCCGGTGCCCGACGGGCCGAGCACCATCGAGACCTGGTTCTCGGGCAGGCCGAGGTTCAGGCCGTTGAGGATGCGGGCGCGGCCGAACTGTTTGACCAGGTCGATGATCTCGATCGCGTCGGTGCCGCCGTGGTCGCGCTTGCGGCCGGTGTGGAAGCGGTAGGGGTCGTGCTCGCGCGGGTCGACGCCGGGGATGACGAAGTCGCGCCCCATCATCGCCCCGTCCTCGCTCACGTAAGGCCCGTCGGCGGTGGCGCTTTCCGGGTGCCCCACGGTCGCGGGCGCCGCGTCGGCGGGCACGCCCACGGGGTCCTCCGAGGCCAGTTCGGCGCTCGTCTCCGCCTCCGCTTCGTACTGCTCCTCCTCGATCTCGTTGAAGCGCTCTTCCTCGTCGTTGCGCATCGCGTCACCCTCCTATTGGCGCACGGGGATTCGCTCCCCAGAAGACCAGGGTCCCAAGCATGCCGATGATGTGGACTAAGACGATGTTCAGGACCATCGACTTCGCCGTCGCGGTCCCCACCCCCACAGGTCCTCCCGAAGCCGTATAGCCGTAGTAACAGCCGACCAGGACGATCGCGGTCGCCATCACCATGCCCTTGATCAGGCTGAAGATCACGTCCGGCGGGTTCTGGAACTGCCAGAAGATCAGCAGGTAGCCGCCCGAAGACGCGTCGCCGATCTGCTTGACGACAGCGATGTAGGAGGCCAGGTACATGACGCCGATCGCGACCAGGTACATGAACGGGAAGGCGAGCCAGGCGGCGAGCAGGCGGGTCGCGCAGAGAAAGGTGACCGGCGGCACGCCCATCACCTCGAGCGCGTCGATCTCGTCGGAGATCCGCATCGCGCCGAGCTCGGCGACGATCCCGGTCCCGACCTTCGCCGAGAGCATGTAACCGAAGGCGTACGGAAGGATCTCGCGCAGGTCACACCAGGCCGAGAAGACGCCCGCATAAGCCGGCGCGCCGTTCGCGCGCAGCAGGTAGGCACCCTCGATCCCGCACTGCAGGCCGAGCACGAAGACGAGGCCCCAGATCACCAGCGCCGAGCCGAGGATCAGGATCCCCGCCTGGCGCAGCGCCTCGCCGAAGAAGCGCAGCACGCGCCCCGAGTAGACGAGCATCGCGACGCGCCCACCGAAGCGGGCGATCTCGCCGAGCGAGTCGAGCCAGCCGCGCGGGACTTCGAGCCAGGCGTTCACCGCGCGCCCTCGATGTCGCCCCGGCCGCTCACCGGATCGTCTGCAATTCCGGGTTGGTCGCCAGCAGCGTCTGGGTGAAGACGTAGTTGAAGGCGAAGAAGGCCAGGAACGAGATCACGACCGCCTCGTTCACCGCCCGGCCGACGCCCGCGGCGCCGCCGGAGGCCGTCATGCCTTTGTAACAGCAGACGATCGCGATGATCGCGCCGAAGAGCGTGCACTTGATCACCGATCCCCACAGATCCGTGACGGAAGCCTGCTCGAAGAGCGTCGCGAAGAAGCCGCCGAGGGACTGGTGGTAGAGGATCTCGGTGAAGATGCCGCCGGAGAGGCCGGCGACGATGGCGAAGATGTCGAGCAGCCCGGTGACCAGCATCAGGGCGAGGAAGCGCGGCACGACCAGGTTCTTGATCGGGTCGACGCCCAGCACCTGGAGGGCGTCGAGCTCCTCGCGGATCTTGCGGGCGCCGAGGTCGGCGGTGATCGCGGTGCCGGCGATCCCGGCCACGCAGACGCCGGTCACGAAGGGGCCGATTTCTCGGATCGCGGCGAGGACGAAGAAGCCGCCGAGCCGGTCGAGCGCGCCGAAGAGCGTGAGGAAGTTGGCGGCCTGCAGGCCGGGGGCGCCGAAGTTGATCGCCACGGTCGAGACCAGCAGCGGGAACCAGCAGAGCTGCAGGGCAAAGAGGAACTGGCCGATGAACTCCTCGCCATAGGGATAGGGCGGGCGGACCGCCGAAGCGATCGTGCGGCCGGTCAGGAGAACGAGCTCCCCCACCTGTTCGAACACCGACTTGGCGGGCAGGAACGCCCTGTTCACTGCACTTCCGACCATCTGCTCCTCCAGCAGGCCGCGCCTCCACGGCCGCGGCAGCCCCACTCTTCGCGGCGCAGTCTATGTGATCGGTCGGCCTGCTCCGTTAGCCGCATATTGAGATCGCACTAACCCGGCCTCCGTCCCGAAAATGGCTCGGTTGCGGGGATTCCGCGTGCTAAATTCGCCACGCTTTGCGGGGGACCGGAACACCACGCCCGGGTGCCCGCCTTCGAGCCGCCGCGGTGGGGTCTGCGGTCTTGGCCTTGGCGGCGCTGCTCGCTGCCTGCGGTTCCTCGAGCTCCTCGGACTCGAACGAGAAGGCCGGCACCTACCAGGTGGCGGTGACCGACGCCAGCTTCCCGGCCAAGCAGTTCATCGGCCAGACGTCCCTCATGCGGATCGACGTCAAGAACACCGGCGACAAGACGGTCCCCGCGCTCACCGTGACCGTCGACGTCGAGGGCGAAGAGGGCGAAGAGGCGCGCATCCCCTTCGCCATCCACGACCCGCAGCCCGGCCTCGCCGGCCCCGACCGCCCGGTCTGGGTCCTCGCCGCCACCTACCCTCGCCGCGCCAACTCATCCGAACCCGGCGGCGCCGAGACCTCCAACGCGAAGACCTACTCCTTCGGCCCCCTCGACCCAGGCAAGTCGGTCGAAGCCGTCTGGAAGCTCTCCGCCGTCCGCGCCGGCAAATACACCGTCGGCTACGAAATCGACGCCGGCCTGAGCGGCGAAGCAAAGGCAAAGACCTCCTCCGGCGTCGCCCCCGGCGGCACCTTCGTCGCCGACATCACCACCAAGCTGCCCGACACCGAAGTAAACGCCGCCGGCGAAATCGTCGAAATCAAGCCGGGTGGTAAGTAGTCCGGCAAGGCCGGCGGGTAGGGCTGGCGGGTCGGTTCCGGGGAAGGACGGCGCGGGTTCGGGGCGCTGTCGGCCGTCCGAGTGAGGTCCTGGGCTCCTCATGGGGGTCCTGGCAGGCTGTGACCCCCATGAGGAGC
>CALCIA010000111.1 GCA_937907435.1 uncultured Actinomycetes bacterium | reverse complement strand
CATGGGGGTCACAGCCTGCCAGGACCCCCATGAGGAGCCCAGGACACCCGCCCGCACATCAGCCCCCGAGCGCGTACGCCCCCACAACCGCCTCATCGACCTCCACCCCAAGCCCCGGGCCATGCGGGCGGGGCCACCAGCCGCCGGTGGGCTGGGGGGCGCCGCCGACTACCAGCTCGCCCACCATCGGGTTGACGAAGGGCTGGACCTCCATCAACTCGCAGGAGGGCATCGCCCAGGAGACGGCGAGGCTGGCGGCGAGGACGATGCCGCTGGTCCAGGCGTGGGCGTTGGTGGTGAGGTCGCGGCGGTGGGCGAGGTCGCAGGCGGCGATGAAGCCGCTGATGCCCTCGGCGCGGCCGGGGTCGACGCCGAGGACGTCGCAGGTGCCGGACTCGATCACGCGGGTGAGGCCGCGGAGGTTCCACTCGCGCTCGCCGTAGGCGATGCGGGTGGTGACCGCCTCGCGCAGCGCCGCGTAGCCGGCCGGGTCGTCGTGGCCGAGGGGCTCCTCGACCCAGGCGAGGTCGTGGGCCTCGAAGGCGCGAACGCGGTCGATCGCCTCGGCGGGCGTCCAGCGGACCCGCACGCCGCAGTCGACCATGATCGACGGCTCCGGCCCGAGCGCCTCGCGCAGGCCGGCGACGAAGGCGACGTCGCGGTCGTGGTCGAAGCCGAGGTTCGCCTCGCCGCGCTTGCCGAAGCCGACCTTGACGCCCTGCGCCCGTCCCGGCACCCAGCTCGCCGTCTCGGCGACCAGGGCGTCGAGGTCGCCGACCGTCGCGTGGCCGGAGGCGAGCGCCGGCAGCCGGTCGCGGCAGGCGCCGCCGAGCATCTCCAGCAGCGATTGGCCGAGCGCCTTGCCGCGCAGGTCCCAGAGGGCGATGTCGAGGGCGGCGATGGCGAAGCAGGCGAGGCCGCCGTCGCCGTACCACCAGGTGTGGGCGCGCAGGCGCTCCCAGGTCGCGCCGACCTCGACCGGGTCGCTGCCGACGACGAGGTCGGCCAGCCCCCGCACCAGCTCGGCCGTCGCCAGCGAGGCCTCCGGCCACAGCGTGCACGCCTCGCCCCAGCCGACGGCGCCCTCGTCGGTCTCCACCCGCACCAGGCAGAGGGAGCGGGTGGCGCCGTCGTCGTTGGGCTCGGGGTAGGCGACCGGGTACGCCGCGACCGCGGTGACCTTCATCGCGCTCCGGCCCTCATCGGGTACCGAGTTTCAGCCGCAGCTGGTCGAAGGACACCGCCAGGATCAGCAGGACCCCGCGGGCCACTTCCTGCCAGAAGGAGCTGACGTCGAGCAGCACCAGGCCGTTGTTCAGCGTCCCGATCACGAGCAGGCCGAGGACGGTGCCGATGATCGTGCCGCGGCCGCCGGCGAGGCTGGCGCCGCCGAGGACGACGGCGGTGATGACCGAGAGTTCGAGCCCGTTGCCGGCGGTCGGCGAGGCGGCGCTGAGCTGGGAGATGTTGACCAGCGCGGCGAGCGCGACGCAGACGCCGGAGAGGAAGAAGGCGGCGAAGATGAACCGTTTGACGCGGATCCCGGCGAGCCGCGCGGCGACCGGGTTGGCGCCGATCGCGTACATCGAGCGGCCGAAGATCGTGAACCTCATCAGCACCCAGAAGGCCAGCATGACGGCGGCGAAGATCAGCACCGGCAGCGGGATTTCGAAGAACGGGCGGGCGGTGCCGAGGGTGGAGAAGTGGGTGATCGGCAGGGTCTGGCCGTCGGAGATCACCCGCGCCAGGCCGACGAAGGCGGCCAGCGTGCCGAGCGTCGTGATCAGCGGGTTGACGCCGACCACGGTGACCAGGATGCCGTTGACCGAGCCGAGCACCATCCCCGCCGCGACGCCGAGGACGATCGCCGGCCCCAGCGACATGTCGCCGGCGAAGTGGGCGACGACGACGCCGCAGAAGGTGAGCCCGGAGCCGACCGAGAGGTCGAACTGAGCGCCGACCATCAGCAGGGTCGCGGGCGCGGCGATGATCCCGGCGATCGAGGCCGCCGTGAGGATGTTGAGGAAGTTGTCGTAGTTGAAGAAGTACGGCGACTTGATCGTGAAGAAGAGGCCGAGGCCGATCAGGACGACGATCAGCGGCGCCGTCTCCGGCAGCCGCGAGAGCAGCGGGTCGCGTCGCCGCTTCCCCTGCGGGTCGAGCGCCGGCGCCGCCGAGCTCGCGCTCCCGGGGGACATGTTCAACTCCATCAGCCTCCAACCTCCTCGATAAGTCTCTTGGTCTCGATTTCATCCGCTGCCAGGCGGGCGACGATCTCGCCGCGGGCGATGACGACCGCACGGTCGGCGACCTGCACGACCTCCTCGTAGTCGGAGGTCGAGACGAGCACCGCGACGCCTTCGGCGGCGAGGGCCCGGATCGAGCGGTAGATCTCCTCGCGGGCGCCGACGTCGACGCCGCGGGTCGGCTCGATCAGCAGCAGCACCCGCGCGTGGCGCTCCAGCCAGCGGCCGAGCAGCACCTTCTGCTGGTTGCCACCGGAGAGCGTCCCCAGCTCCTGCCCCGCGTCGTCGCGGGAGCGCACGTTGAGGACGCCGTGCCAGCGCCAGTAGGCCTCGGCCTCGACGCGGCGGGTGATGAAGCCGTGCTTGGCGAGCCGCGGCCACGACGGCGCGGCCAGGTTCTCGGCCAGCGACAGCATCGTGAAGGCGCTTTCGCGCTGGCGGTCGGCGGGCAGCAGGCCGATGCCGTGCTCGATCGCCTGCGCCGGCCCGCGCAGCTTCACCGCCTCGCCCTCCATCTCGACCGTGCCGGCGTCGAGCTTGCGCACGCCGAAGAGCGCCTGGACGACCTCCCCGGCGCCGGAGCCGACTTTGCCGTAGAGCGCCAGCACCTCGCCGGCGCGCAGGTCGAGGTCGATGCGGTCGAAGGCGCCGGTCGAGCCCGCCCCGCGCAGGCGCATCAGCGGCTCGGCGTCGTCGGGCACGAGGACCGCCTCGGGGCGCCGCACCTCGGAGATCTCGCGGCCGACCATCGCCGAGACGAGCTCACGGCGGTCGGTGGTCTTGGCGTCCGCCTCCAGCACCAGGTTGCCGTCGCGCAGGACGACGACGCGGTCGGCGACGGCGCGCACCTCGTCGAGGCGGTGGGTGATGTAGACGACGCCGGTGCCCTGCTCGCGCAGCGCCGCGACGTAGCCGAAGAGGCGTTCGCTCTCGGTCGAGGAGAGGGCCGCGGTGGGCTCGTCGAGGATCAGGTAGTTGGCCCGGTCGACGACGGCGCGGGCGATCTCGACGACCTGGCGCTCGCCGACCGAGAGGTCGCCGACCGGGGCGTCGAGGTCGAGGTCGACGCCGAGCCGCTCGAGCGCCTCGCGGGCGCGCTTCTTGACCGTGCGCCAGGCGACGAAGCCGCGCCGCCCCGGCCAGGCGCCGAGCGAGATGTTCTCGGCGACGGTGAGGGTCGGCGCGTCGGCGATCTCCTGGAAGATCATCCGCACGCCGAGCCGCCGCGCGGTCACCGGGTTGAGCGAGGAGTGCGCGGTCCCCTCGATCGTGATCGCGCCGGCGTCGGGCTGGTAGTCGCCGGCGATGATCTTCACCAGGGTCGACTTGCCCGCCCCGTTCTCGCCCAGCAGGGCGACCACCGAGCCGCCGACGATGTCGAGGTCCACCCCACGGAGGACCTCGACGCCGCCGAACGACTTGCGGATCCCGGAGACGGAGAGACGAATCCCCGCCCCGGCCTGATCAGCATCCGGTGACTTCATACACCTGTTCGATGTTCTTGCTGTTCACCAGCTCGTGCGGGACCAGCAGTTTCGTCGGGATTTCTTTGCCTTCCAGCGCTTCCAGCAGGTAGGGGACGCCGATTTCGCCGTAACGCTCCGGGAAGTAGGCGGTGTCCGCGATCCACTGGGGATTGTGGGCGATTTCGCACCAGGACGAGGGGTCGGCACCCTGGCCGGAGACGAAGACGTCGCTTTCGCGACCCGCCGTCTTGGCCGCCGCCAGCGCCCCGAGGATCGCATCGTCGTTGATCGCGACGACGACGATCTTGCTCTGCCCCGGCAGCGCCGTGAGCGTGTCGGTGAACTGGGTGCGGGCGATGTCGGTCCGCCCCGCGTTGAGCGTCTTTTCGTTCTTCAGTTCACCCGGGCAGATCGACTGGAAGCCTTTGCGATAGCCGCCCATCCGTTCTTCGTTGACGGAGCCCGCTTCCGGCTCTTCCATCGACACGTAGGCGTCGTATTCGCAGTTCCATTCGTTCTTCGCGAATTCGCCCACCGCTTTGCCCGCGAGGAAGCCGGCGTATTCGTTGTCGGCGCCCATGAAGGCGATTTCGCACGGTTCCTGGGTGATGTCGATGGCGATCACCGGCACCTGCGGGCCGGCCTTGCAGATCGCTTCCGAGAGTTCGGCGTCCTGCTGGAAGTTCAAATAGCCTTCGACGCCCTGGGTGGCGAAGCTCTTCGCGCAGTCGAGAGCCGGCTGGCCTTCGAGTTCGGAGTCGCACGCGACCAGTTCGGCGCCGGCTTCCTTGGCCGCCTTTTCGACGCTCTTGGTCACCAGGTTGGAGAACGGCACCGAGCTGCCGAGCTCGATCAGGCCGATCTTCTTACCGGCACCGCTGCCGGCCTTCGGCTTGCGGAATTCGACGATCCCCTCTTTCGAGACTTCCGCGGTCGAGCCCGTTTCGGCTTCCGCTTCCGCTTCGTTGCCCGCGGCTTCGGTGCCGGCGCTTTCCGCTTCGGTCGTTTCTTCCGCGCCCGCGGTGCTGCTGCTGTCACTGCCGCCCCCGCAGGCCGCGAGGCCGAGGGCAAGCACGAGGCACAGCATCGCAACCCATGCAGCCGGCCTGCACACCTTCCTGATCATTTCTCTCCTCTTTCCTCCCCGACACTCGTCCCGGGGCCTGGAATCGTTTCCACAAACGTAACCGGAAATCTTCGATGTGTCAACTTCAAGGAGAGGTCGGTCGTGGGACTACCCCGCAGGCCAGCCCCTTGGGGCCGCAGCGGCGGGGATAGCTGTCGCCTCGGGCGGCTGATCGGCGGCCCCGGCCGGCCAAGGCCGCCGATCAGCCGCCAGGCCGGGGAGGTTCAAAGGGTCGAGTTCGCACTTTGCCGCGCATACCGCGGATAACTGCGAACTCACCGGGTGGGGAGGCCGGGTTACGGGACGAAGGCGCGCGGGAGGCGCACGGAAGCGTCACCGCTCCTCCCTTCCGTGTCCTTCTCCACGGATCCGCGCGTCTCCCGTGACGCCGGATCCGTCGCCCGGTGGATTGTGGTCGCTCTGGCGACCTCAACTCACCGCGCGTCCGAAGCGCGCACGGAAGCAGGGCTCAGTGGCTATCTGAGGGAGGGGTCGTGGGGGGCTTGGTCAGGCCGAGGCGGGTGTAGGCCTCGGCCGGCACGGCCTCGACCGACTTGTAGATCGTCCAGGTGCAGGGGCGGTCGGTGGCGTCGGGGCGGGGGGGGGGGGGGGTGACTCGGACCGGGGCTCCCCATTGCTCGACCGCCCAGCGCTCGTTGGTGAGGCAGCAGTGGGCGCAGTAGTAACAGACGCCGGATTCGTTCCAGGCCCAGTCGTGCTCGTCCTTGGTGAAGCCGAATTCCTCGCCGCCTCCGCCGCGCGTCTGGCGTCCGCCCGAGCCGCAGGGGTCGAAGGAGACCACCCAGCGGTCCTCGTGCTCCTCGACGGCGAGGTTCCCGAGGCGGTCCGGACCGCTGAGGTGGGCCCGCATCGCCTCGAAGGTGAGGTAGAGGTTGCGCTCGACCGTCTCGGAGTAGGGCTTCTCCCGCAGGTCGAACGGCGCGTAGCGCTCGGCGAGGAACGGGGCGAGCACCTCCCGGTAGCAGTCGCCGATCGCCGCCTCGCCGAACCGCTCCGCGACGTAGGTCAGGAGGCCCGCCTGGAGATCGGCCCAGCGGTCGTGCAGCGCCCGCCAGGCGTCGACCAGCACGGCGAGCCGCGCGTCCGCGTCGTCGCCGACCTGCATCCCCCGCAGGTCGTTGCCCAGCCTGCCCGCCGTCGCGCCCAGCTCCGACCAGGCCTCGTGCGGCGCGAACGGACGCCCGTCGTCGAAGGCCAGCACCCGGTCCAGCCGGCCCCGCTCGCCCTGCAGCTCCTCCCGCGTCACCCCGCGCCCGAGCAGCCAGCTCTCGAAGCCTTCCGACCAGGTCGTGTAGACGAGGTGGCACACCTTCGCCTCCTCCATGAAGTAGTCGACGAGCTGGGCCGCGACCTCCCACTGCCCGGCGGCGACCGCCTCCTCGATCCGCTGCACGGTCGAGACCGCCAGTTCCTCGGGGTCGCCCTGCCGGACCCGCTTGCCGAGCTGGTCGTTCCAGTCGAGCCGGGTCGCCGGCGCCTCGATCCCGCCGGAGATCCCGCGTCGTTCCTCACTCATCGGCCGACCTCCTGCTCGTGCCCGCGGACGAAGTCGCGGAACTTGATCGTCTCCTGGACGTTGTCGCAATCCGAGCAGCCGGGGCGCCCGTCGTAGACGTACTCGAACTCGACCCAACCGTCGTATCCGAGCCGCGCCATCACGTCCAGCACCCGCCCGAAATCGGTGACGTTGTCCTCGAATTTCGTCTGCACCATCCCCTTGGCGCCGCCGCGCATGTGGAAGTGACGGGCGTGCTCGAGCAGCGGCTCGACCTCGCGGTCGGGAATCCCCTGGACGTTGAAGTGGCCGTAGTCGAGCGTCAGCTCGAGGCCCGGCACCCGCTCGAGCAGCGACCCCACCTTCGCCGGCGTGTCGATGATCGAGCCGGAGTAGGGCTTGGTGCTGACGATGTGCGGCTCGACCGAGAGCCGCAGCCCGGCCTCGCGGGTGGCCTCGAGCCGTCGCCGCAGGCCGTCGACGGAGCGGTCGAACGCCGCCTGCCAGGACTCGCCGCCGAAGACCAGGCCGGGCAGTATCGTCACGCCGGTCACGCCGACCCGCTGCGCGAACCGCAAGAACGCGTCGAACAGCTCCGCGCCCGACCGCGCCTCCGCCTCGTCGGGATGGTTGACGGCGCCGCCCGCCAGGTCGACGGCGGGGACGAAGAACGCGTCCGCCGCGGCCAGCTCGCGGGCGGCCAGCTCGGCGGCGATCCGCTCCGCCCAGCCCTCCGGGTCCTCGGCGATCGTCTGCGGCGTGCGTGGCATGCCGCTGCCGCCGAAGAACGCCATCGAGACGCCTTCGAGCTCCATCTCCCGGATCAGGTCGAAAACGAATTCCGGCCGCAACCCCGGCCATCCGAATTCGGCACAGGCGAGCTTCATCCCATCTCCTCTCAACCCAACGTTCTCGGAAAATATTTCCGGTAACGTTACCAGCCATGTTTGAACGGCCGCGGCCAGCCCGGGTGGCACTGCTGCAGCCGTTCTGGGACTTCTTCGAGGATGCGGCCCCGGGCGACCTGCGCGCCGACCGCGAGGCGATGCTGGCGGAGGTCGCCGACCGGCTCGGTCCTCAGGTCTGCGCCCAGGAGACCTTCGAGAGCCGCGAGGCGGCAGCCGCCGCCGGGCGACGCATCGCCGCCGAGCGACCGCACGCGCTCGTCGTCGTGATGGGCATGGCGGTCCCTCCCGCCTTCGCGCTCGCCGCGCTCGAGGCGCTGCCCTCCCTGCCGCTGGTGGTGCTCGTGCTCAGCCGGCGCTCCTCATATGGAGCCTCCTACTCGCACGCCGACATCACCGTCGAAGGCGGGACCGTGGGCGGCGCGCAGCTGACCAGCTCCCTCCACCGCCACGCCAGGCCGCACGCCGTCGTCGCCGTCGCGCTCGACGACGACCGGGACCGCGACCGCCTCGCCCGGGCGGTCCTGGCGGCAACCGCGGCGGGGCGGCTGCGGGAGGCGCGGATCGGCCGCGTCGGCAGGCCGATCGACGGCTACGACTGCGTCGAGTGCGACCCCGCGGCGCTGCGCGAGGCGACCGGCATCGAGCTCCTCGACATCGAGCCCGCCGCGATCCAGGAGGCCTTCCTCGCCGCCGGCGAGAGCGAGGCGGAGGCGGTCGGCCGGGAGACGCTCGCGAGCTTCGAGCCGGTGCCGGGCCTCGCCGACGGGCCGGGGTTCGAGCGGACGGTGCGGATGGCCGCCGCGCTTCAGACGCTCGACCGCGACCTCGGGCTCGACGCCGGCGCGATGAACTGCCACGTCCCCGAGATCCGCTTCGCCCCCGACCCGGGACCGGGCCTCGCCCCCTGCTTCGCCCTCGGCCGCGAGACCAGCGCCGGCATCCCGTGGACCTGCGCCGGCGACGTGCCGACCGCGGTGGCGATGCTGACCGCGAAGCTGCTGGGCGGCGCCGCCCTCTACCACGAGATCGAGGGCCTCGACCGGGCCACGGGCGAGGCGCTGCTGGCCAACTCGGGCGAGCACGACCTCGCCTTCGCCGATCCGGCCGCCGCGCCGGCGCTGGTCCGCAACTGCTGGTGGGAGGGCGACCCCTGCCCCGGCCTGTGCGCCCGCTTCGGGCCGCCGCCGGGCCCGGGCACGCTGATCGGCTTCACGCCCCATCCGCAGGCGCGCGGCGGATTCCGGTTCGTCGTCGCCGAGGGCACCTTCACCGCGCGACGCCTGCCCGACACCGGCACCCCCCACGGGGCGTTCCGCTTCGCCGGCGAGGATGACGTCGTCACCGCCTGGACCCGCTGGGCGCGGACCGGCGTCAACCACCACAGCGCGGCGACGCCCGGGCACCTGGGCGCCGCGGTGGCGGCGGTCGCCGGCCACCTCGGCGTCGAATGCGTCCGGGTGTCCGCCGCCGGCCCGCTCAGTGACTATCCGAACACTCCCCCGTGCGGCTGGTGAGTGCCGCACCGAGCGGGGGTAGGACGCAGGGAGGCCTAATGGCAGCGCCATTTGGCCGACCGAGGACGACGCCCCGCGAAGTGTGTGCGGCGCCGCCAGACGTGCGCGGGAGTGTTCGGATAGTCACTCAGTACATGAGCTGGGCGCCGCTGACGTTGATCGTCGCGCCGCTCACGTAGCTGGCGTGGTCGGAGGCGAGGAAGACGGCGACGCTCGCCAGCTCCGCCGGCCGGGCGATGCGGCCCAGCGGGATCTGGGCGACAAAGTTGTCGAACGCCTCCCGCGAGAGGCCCTCGGTCATCATCGGCGTGTCGACCGCGCCCGGCGCGATCGCGTTGACGAGGATCCCGTCCCGCCCGTAGGTGCGGGCGAGGCCCCGGGTCATCGAGACGATCGCCCCCTTGGTCGCGGAGTAGACGACCGAGCCGCCGTAGCCCCCGGTCCACCAGCCCTGGGAGGAGAAGTTGACGATCCGGCCGCCGCCGCCCTGCTCCCGCATCGCTTCCGCGGCGGCGCGGTTCAACAGGAAGGCGGCGCGCACGTTGACCTCCTGCTGCAGGTCGATCTGCTCGACCGTCACCGACGCGACGTCGGTGCGCAGGATCACCGCCGCGACGTGGATCAGGGCGTCGATCCGGCCGAGCCGCTCCCGCACCGCGCCCACCAGCGCCGCGGGCTGCTCGGGATCGCGGAGGTCGCCCGCGAATCCGACGTGCGGGTCGCCGCCCAGCTCGCCGACCAGGGCGTCGACGTCCTCGCCGCGCAGGTCATGCGCCGCGACCCGCGCCCCCGCCGCGGCGAAGGCCGTCGCGACCGCGCGCCCGATCCCACCCGCGGCACCGGTCACCAGCACCGCCTTGCCGTCGAGGCCGGCGCCCGCGGACCAGCTCATGCCGTCGCCCTCTCGTCCGCGCCGGCCACCCGCTCGAGGGACCCGCTCCTCGCGCTGCGGTAGATCGCGTCGATGATCTCGACGGTGCGCGCGGCGAGCTCGCCGGGGGAGGCGTTTTCGACCTCGCGTCCCTGCGCCAGGTCGATCAGCACGTTCGGCGGACCGTCGCAGTCGTAGGCGCCGTCGCCCTCCTCGAGGTCGAGTTTGAGCTCGCCGTCGGTCCGCCACAGCCAGCCCGCCTCGCGCTCGACGTCGACCTGCACCTGCCCCTCGGAGCCGATCGCACGGACCTCGAGCTGGTGCTTGTTGCCGCCGGCGCCGGTGTGGCAGGAGCCGCCGCCGACGGTCCCGATCGCGCCATCGTCATAACGGACGGCGACCGCGTCGTGCAGCTCCACGGGAGCCTCGAGCGGCGCGCTCATCAGCGCGAAGGCGGCCTCGCCGCGCAGCCCGGTCAGCCACAGCGCCAGGCCGAGCGCGTGGCTCAGCTGCGCCTGCGCATAGCCGCCGCCGGAGAGGCCGGGGTCGGTCCAGGTCCGCTCCTCGGGCACGCTCTCGGGCGCCGCGTCGGGGTAGGCGCCGGTGTTGGAGAGGAGCTCGCGGGTCGACGACGCCATGTGGATCGTCATCTGCTCGATCCGGCCGATGCCGCGCTCGTCCATCGCCCGCTTCATCTCACGGACCATCGGGCGATAGTTCCAGCCGAAGGAGACGACGAGGTGGCGGTCCAGGCGCGCCGCGACGTCGACCAGGTCCCAGGCGTCCGCCGGCCGGATCGTGAAGGGCTTCTCGACCAGCACGTGCGCCCCCGATTCCATCGCCGCCTTGGCGTGCTCGTGGTGGAGGCCGGTGGGGCTCGAGACGAGACAGATGTCGACCCCGGCGTCGAGCACGTCGCGGTAGCTTTCGCTCGCGATCTCGAAGCCGAAGTCATCCTTCACCTTCTGCAGCAGCTCGCTCCCGTGACGCGCCACGGCGACGAAATCAACCTCGTCGCGTCGCTCGGCGAAGTTCGGCAGGTGCGAGGCGATCGCCCACGAGCCCGCCCCGATCACGCCCAGCCTCAGCTTGGCCATTTCGTTCCTCCTCGGATGGTGTCGGTAGTCTGTACCCGCTGGAATCGTAACCGGAAATTCTTTCAGAGGAGGGTCTGGATGCAGCTCGACGGCTATCGAGGGAAAACCGCGGTGATCACCGGCGCCGCCCAGGGGATCGGCCAGGAGATCGCCGAGCGCTTCGCCGGGCTCGGCGCCGCGGTCGCCGGCATCGACCTGCGCCGGCCTTCGATCGAGGGCGTGCTCGGGCTCGAGGCCGACATCACCGATCCGGTCGGGCTCGGCGCCGCCTTCGACCAGCTGGAGGCGGAGCTGGGCAGGCCGGAGATCGTCGTCCTCAACGCCGGCATCTTCATCGTCGAGCCCTTCGCCGACACCTCGCTGGAGAACTGGCGCCGCACGCTCGACGTCAACCTCACCGGCGCCTTCCTCTGCGCCCAGCGGGCCCTTCCCGCGATGGCCGAGGGCGGCTACGGGCGCGTCGTCGCGGTCGGCTCGAGCGCCGGGATCAACGGCGGCAAGAACAACTGCGCCGCCTACGCCGCTTCCAAGGCGGGCCTGATGTGCCTGGCGAAATCGATCGCCAACGAGTACGCGGCGCGCGGCATCACCGCCAACGCGGTCGCGCCGACGCTGATCGACACGGCGATGATGGACGAACAGCCCGAGGGAGTCGAGAAGCTGATCCCGGTCGGCCGGCTCGGCACGCCGACCGACATCGCCGACCTCGTCGCCTACCTCTGCTCCGCCCACGCCGGCTACATCACCGGCGAGGTCGTCGACGTCAACGGCGGCTTCCTGGTCGACTGATGACGGCGACGATGCGGGCCGCCCGGATCCCCGCCGTCGGCCGGCCCCTGGAGCTGGTCGAGCTGCCGCTCCCCCAGCCCGGCCCGGGCGAGGTGCGCGTCCGGGTCCAGGCCTGCGGCGTCTGCGGCTCCGACCTCTTCCTGCAGTCGGGCGGCTTCGGCGCCGACAAGCTGCCGGTGGTCCCCGGCCACGAGGCCGCCGGGGTGGTCGACGCGCTCGGGCCCGGGGTCGAGGGCCTCGCCGCCGGCGACCAGGTGGCGCTCTACTACATCGACGCCGACCCCGAGGGACGCTGGGCGCGGCAGGGTCGCGAGCAGCTCGACCCGCGGCTGACGCGGATGGGGGTCGACCGCGACGGTGCCTTCGCCGAGTACGTGGTGCGCCCGGCGCACACGCTGATCCGCCCGCCGGCGCCGGTCGACCCGGTCGAGCTCGCCGTGCTCACCGACGCGGTGGCGACTCCCTACCACGCCCTGCGCCGGATCGCCCGGGTCGAGGCCGGCGAGGTCGTGCTGGTCATCGGCATCGGCGGCATCGGGTCGAACGCCGTGCAGCTGGCGAGGTCGATGGGGGCTCGCGTGGTCGCGGCGTCCCGCGGCGCGGCGAAACTGGAGCTGGCGGCCGAGCTCGGCGCCGAGGAGACCGTGCGCATCGGCGGGACCGAGGACGACGCGGCGGCGCTTCGCCGTGCCTGCGGCGGCGAGGGCCCGGACGTGGTGGTGCAGTGCGCGGGCTCGGCGGCGGCCGACGAGCTGGCGATCGCCGTCGCCGGCCCCGGCGGCAGAGTCGTGCTGTTGGGCGCCACCGAGGAGCGCTTCGGGGCCCGCTCGGTGGACCTGATCTGGCGCGAGCTGTCGGTGATCGGGTCGCGCGGCTTCACCGCCCGCGACATCGTCGAGGTGCTGGACCGCCACGCCGCCGGCGAGCTGGAGCTCGCCCATCTGACCGCTTCGGTCCGGCCCTTGGAGGAGGCCAACGAGGCGCTCGAGGACCTGCGCGCGGGCCGCGTGCTGCGCAGCGTGCTGCGGCCCGACCGCGAGGGCTGAGCCCTCAGTCGAGGTGCCAGACCTCGGCGGCCTCGAAGGGCTTGCCGTCGGCGTCGACGAGCGCCTCGATCACCGGCTCGAACCACTCCGACCAGCGCCCGTTCACCTCCGTCGCGCCCATCCGGCCGAAGGCGGTGGCGACGTCGGGCTCGCACTCGCAGTAGGCGATCACGGTGGTGCCGCGGCGGAACAGCGAGTAGTTGGAGATCCCGGACTTTTCGATCTCCTCGACCATCTCCGGCCAGATCTCGTCGTGGCGCCGTTTGTACTCGGCCTCCTGGCCCGGCACCAGCTCGAACGTAAAGCAGTAGCGCTCCATCTGTCCATCCCTCCTTCTGGGCGCCGAGGCTACGGCGCCCGCTCTTCCAGCTCGGCGACCTGGACGTTGCGCGGCGGCCGCGTGGCGTCCCAGGAGTCGGTGATCTTCAGTCGCAGGTAGCGCGCCGTCACCGGTTCGGCGAAGGTCGACGTGCTCGGCCCGTTCGGGGCCGCGGGCACCGCCGCCACTTCCGTCCAGGCCTGGCCGTCGGTGGAGACTTCGACCGCGTAGGCCCTCGGCCCGTAGTTCACCCGCGGCACCATCGTCACCGCGGCGATCCTCACCGGGGCGCCGTGGTCGACGGTCAGGTAGGCGGGCTTTTCGGGCGAGGGGCCTTCGCCGCTTTTGGTCCCTTCGGCGACCCAGAAGGTCGCGGGGTTGCCGTCGTTGGCGAGCGTCGGCAGGTAGGGCCCCTGCGTGCTGGAGGCCGAGATCGCGGGCCAGGCGGTGCCGAGCCCGTTCAGCGCCAGGTCGCCGGAGAAGTGCAGCGTCGCGGCCGCGGCGGCGTGGCGGCCGCCGGCCGTGGCGGTGACCTGCAGTTCGCCGGTGCCGGTGGCGAGCGAGGCGTCGGCGAGGTCGACGACGAATTCGCCGCTGCCTTCGGCGGGGACCGTCAGCGTGCCCTGCGGGAACGTCGCTTCGACGCCCGCGGGGGCGCTCGCCGCGACGCTCACTTCGAGCGGCCGCGGCGCCGCGTTGCTCACCGTCAGCGTCGCCTGGTTCCAGCCGCCGCGGGCGAGCGGCAGGTCGGGCGTGGTGGCCTTCAGCGCCAGCAGCGGGTCGATCTTCACGCTCACCGTGCCTTCGGAGCTGCCGTGGCGGACGCCCTGGCGGTAGGCGAAGCCGACGCCCAGTTCGGCGGTCGTCCCCGGTTCGGCGCCGTCGGGCGCGGTCGTTTCCAGGGTGAAGCTCCTCGCTTCGCCGGGTTCCATGGTCGGGACGTCGACGCTCGGCGCCGACCCCCATCCCGGCGGCACCCGCAGAGTGAGGACGCCGTCCTGGAACGGCCACGCGGATTGGTCGGCGAGGAAGACGCGGACCTTCAACGGCTCGCCGGGCAGGGCGTCGCCGCTCTCCAGCCGCAGGCCCACCGCGAGGCCCGCGGTGACCGCGCGTTCGAGCAGTTCGGCCACCGCTTCGCGGTCGGCTTCCACCCGTTCGCGCACGGCGGCCGGCGCGAACGACGCCCGCAGCCCTTCGAGCTTGCAGCGGGCATGTTCGACCGCCGCGGCGGCGTCCCCGGTGTCGGGGGGGTCGGTGCCGACGTCGTCGATCGCTTCGCCGATGTCGTGGGCGACCACGTTGGTCGTCGTGGTCAGCCAGGCCGCGCCGGGGTTGCCGATCGTGCCGTTCGCCGTCCATTCGGCGATCGCCGCGCGCAGCGCTTCGAGCTTCGCCCGCGCTTCCAGCAGCGGCTCGTACTCGGGCCCGGCGGTGGTCAGCGCGCCGCCGAGCACCCGCGGGTTCACCCGTTCGCCGGCGGCGATCGTCCGCGCCGTCGTCTGGGTCCCCTGCGGCCCGACCCAGGTGATCGTGGCGTGGACCGGCGCGTCGCCGTCGTTGGTCAGCGTCGCGGTGTCGGCGCCGGTCGCCCGGCCGCTGAGCGGGCCGTCGGCGTGGACGAAGAAGCGCACTTCCTCGCCGCGCGAGGCGGGTGCTTCGAGCGACCACGTGCCGGTCGCCACGTCGCCTTCGAGCGTCGCCGCGGCTTCGGTCAGCGGCGCGCCGCGTTCGTCGCTGAAGGCGACTTCGGCCGTTTCAGGGCCGCTCCAGCGGGCGACCGCGACGCGGTCGGTGCCGTCGGTGGCCTGAGCCTGCAGGGCGGACCAGCCGCTGGGGGTCTGCGGCTGGTCCGCCGTCGCGGCGAGCCGCGCGGTCGTCTCGTGGTCGGCGTCCGGGTATACCGCGGCTCCGCGGTTCCCTGACCCGGTCGCCGCCGAGCCGTACACCTGCAGATATGGATTGGCGGCGGCGACGTCTTCGGCCTTGATGCCGCCGCCGCCAAGCACCACCATCCCCATGCGGTCGGCGACGTTCCACCAGTCGCCGGGGAGGCTGCCGAGGCCGGTGCCGCCTTCGGTGTAGACGGGGCGTTCGCCGGTCAGGCCGGGGACGTTCTCGAAGTCGACGTTGAAGGTGGAGCCGGTGCCGCGGTCGAGCAGCAGCACGGTGCCGTCGGGGAAGGAGGTCATCGAGAAGTCGCGCGCGCCGATCGTCCCCGCGGTCGAGAAGAAGCTTTCGTCTTCGCGGCAGTCGCAGGTGTAGGCGCCGCCGGCGCTGCTCGCCGCCGAGCCGACCAGGCTGCCGGGCACGTAGGCGGCGAGGATCGGGTCGCTTTCGTGGCCGTTCGGCGTCGGCACGATGAGGCCCATCGGCCGCACGTCGTCCCACGACATCGAGGTGAAGGCGTCGCGCTGGCGGGCGTCGACGAGGTCGACGTAGGCGTACCGGTGGACGCCGCCGGTGCGGGCCAGCGCCGCTTCGTATTCGGCGGCGCTCGGCTGGGCCGAGGGGCCGAACTCCTGGTGGTTCCACCAGGCCATCGCGAGGCGCTTGATCAGCACCGATTCGTAGCCCAGTTCTTTCTGGGCGAGGATCGAGCCGTCGGCGTGCAGCGCCTGGCGGACGCCTACCTCGGTCAGGGCGCGCGACTCGGCGACCGAGGCGTCGGCGCGGTGGAAGCGGGTCGCCATGATCGTCAGGTAGTCGAGGTGCTGGTAGTCCTTGCTGGTCCAGTCCTGGCCCGCCGGGGCGAGGAGGTCGCCGTCGCCGGTGATCATCGCTCCGAGGATGTCGTCGTAGACCGCTTCGGTGCGGAAGGAGAAGGCCTGCGGGATCGGCTTGCCGAACTGGGCGTCCATCACCGCCGCGTCGCCGATCAGCAGGTGGGTGACCATCTGGTAGTTCGTGTTGAAGTAGCCGTGGTTCTCCAGCGTCAGGTCGGGATGGAGGTTGACCGAGGCGTTCCATTCGCGCAGCGGGGCGCCGTCGACCTGTTCGCCCGAGCTCGCGTCGGCGGTGGTCGAGGAGGCGTTGATCGCGATCTTCTTCGCCGCGTGCAGCCATTCTTCGGCGTGCGGGTCTTCCGGCCACATCAGCGCCGCCAGCTCCGGGGTCGGCGTGTTCCAGCCCTCGTCCTCGGCGCCGGTGTTGCCCCACTCGCCGGAGGCGATCGGCTTGGTGATCAGGATGTCGGCTTCGGCGGTGACGACGCGCTTGACCAGCGCCCGCGTTTCTTCGTCGAGGTCGGCCCAGAGAAGCTTCGCCGCGAAGGCCCAGCCGTACGTTTCCAGCGACGCCTGCCAGGTCCCTTCGCCCCAGCGGTTATAACCGGCGCCGGAGAGCTTGTTGGTGAGCGCCTCGTGGCGGATCACCTGGATCACCTGCGACTCGATCGTCGCCCGCGGGATGCCCGCGAACTGCCCCTGTTCCGGGCGGGCGACGAGGAGCGTCGCCAGCGCGAGCGCCATGTTGCCGTCGCCGCGCGCCTGCGTGACCCCGCTCCCGGCGGCCGTGAAGTAACCGCTTTCCGGCTCTTTCAGATCGGACGCGCGCCAGAAGGTCTCCGCCCGCGGCACGAACCGTTCCACCACCTGCAGGAGCTGGTCCTGCTTGGCCGAGTCGGAAAGGGTCGGCGGCGCTTCGGCGGCCACGGCGGAGCCCGCCCCGACCGCGATCGCCACCGCCATGCCCAGGACCAAAAGTGACGCGCGCAGCCTGATCGCAGACCCGTGCAGCCGAGTGAGATTCACCGCTCCTCCTCCTTCCCCAGGCTGCACGCAGCGCTGGGCGTCTTCCCGGAAACGATTCCAGCATAGCACGGAGGATCGCGACCCTCCAATTAAGTGAGCCCGGCCCCCTTCCCGTGGTTCCTTATGGGTCGCCTGACGTCCATTTCGAACCACGGAAGCCTGGCCGCACGGGATGGGGCCCCGCAAGGTGTCGCCCGGAAGGGTTCAGGCCCCGCAGGCTGTCGCCCGGGGAAGGGACGCGCCCCTCTCGCCACGGCCCGGGCAGGCTGTGGCCGTGGCGAGAGGGGCGGGTATGAAAGGCGTGGAGGAACCGTGACGGAATAGGGATCCGTCACGAAGATGTCGAGAACTCCACGCTTCCTCCCGGATCTCCCATTGATCAAGGATCTCCGTGTGGACTTTTGGTCGCTCAGCAACCATAAGTCGACGCGCGTCCCGGGAGGACCCCGATCCGGGCGGGAGATCGTCACGGAAGTCCGACTCCGCACCATCCCTGTGCCGGCTTTTTCACGAACGCCTCACGTCCTGGGCTCCTCATGGGGGTCACAGCCTGCCAGGACCCCCATGAGGAGCCCAGGACACCCCCGCGCCAACTCGGACGGCCGGCAGCCTCGCGGACCCTCTACTCCACCGGCGCGTACCTGCGGTGGAGCATCAGGGAGTTGCCCTCGGTGTCGGCGAAGAAGGCCATGTTGCAGACGCCGGTGTCCTGCTCGCCGGTGAAGGTGACGCCGCGGGACTCGAGCTCGGCTTTCGCCGCGGCGACGTCGTCGACGCGCAGGGCCAGCGGGGCGGTGTGGGGCGCGAAGGTTTGGCCCATCACGGTCGGGTCGACGAGGTAGAGGGAGACGTTGCCGGTCTCGATCTCCGGCCAGCCGGCGTCCCAGTCGGGGCTGTGGAGGCGGAGGACGTCACGGTAGAAGGCTTTGGCCCTGGCCATGTCGGCGACCGGGACCGAGACGAAGTCGGTGCGTTGGAATTCCATCGTCGGATTGTGACCGGCCCGGCAAGGCGCCTGGCTATAACTGAAGAGTGAAAGCTTTGGTGAAGAGCGAGGCGGCGCCGGGCCTGGCGCTGCTCGACGTGCCCGAGCCGGAGATCGGCATCAACGACGTGCTGATCAAGGTGCGCAAGGCCGGGATCTGCGGCACCGACCTCCACATCGAGGGCTGGGACGCGTGGGCGGCGGCGACGGTGCCGGTGCCGATGGTGATCGGGCACGAGTTCGTCGGCGAGGTGGTCGCGGTCGGCGACAACGTCAACGACTTCCACCCCGGCGACCTGGTCAGCGGCGAGGGCCACGTCGTCTGCGGGCGCTGTCGCAACTGCATGGCGGGGCGCCGGCACCTCTGCGCCAGCACCAGCGGGGTCGGCGTGGACCGGCCCGGCGCCTTCGCCGAGTACATCGCGCTGCCGATGGCCAACGTCTGGCACCACCGCGACGGCGTCGACCCCGAGGTCGCGGCAATCTTCGACCCGCTCGGCAACGCCGTCCACACGGCGCTCGCCTTCAAGACGCTGGGCGAGGACGTGCTGATCACCGGCGCCGGGCCGATCGGGCTGATGGCGACCGCGGTGGTGCGCCACGCGGGCGCCCGCCACGTCGTCGTCAGCGATCCCAACCCCTACCGGCTGGAGCTGGCGCGGACGATGGGCGCGACGGTCGCGGTCGACCCGCGCGCCACCGCGCTCGCCGACGTGCGGCGCGAGCTCGGCATGGACGAGGGCTTCGACGTCGGCCTCGAGATGTCCGGCCAGGGCGCGGCGCTGCGCGACATGCTCGCCAACATGGCGCACGGCGGCGGCATCGCGATGCTCGGCATCCCCAGCGAGGAGATCGCGGTCGACTGGAACCAGATCGTCTTCAACGGGCTCACGGTGAAGGGCATCTACGGCCGCGAGATGTATGAGACCTGGTACATGATGAGCGTCATGCTGCAGTCCGGCCTCGACATCACCCCGGTCCTGACCCACCGCTTCCACTACACCGAGCACGAGCGCGCCTTCGCCGCGGCGCGGGGCGAGCGCGCCGCCAAGGTGCTCATCGACTGGAGCTGACGCGGTGCTGGGCGAGGTGGGCGCGCAGATCGCGGCGGAGCTGGCGGAGATCGACGCCGCCGGGCTGCGCAAGTCGGAGCGGCCGATCTCCTCGCCGCAGCGGGGCGACGTCGGCCTCGCGGGCACGGAGCTGATCAACCTCTGCGCCAACAACTACCTCGGCCTCGCCGACCACCCGGCGGTGATCGCGGCCGCCCACGAGGCGCTCGACCGCTGGGGCTACGGGATGGCCTCGGTGCGCTTCATCTGCGGCACGCAGGAGATCCACGTCGAGCTGGAGCGGCGGCTCAGCGCGTTCCTCGGCACCGAGAAGACGATCCTCTACAGCTCCTGCTTCGACGCCAACGGCGGCATCTTCGAGACCCTGCTCGGTGAGGACGACGCGGTCATCTCCGACGCCCTCAACCACGCCTCGATCATCGACGGCATCCGCCTCTCGAAGGCGCGCCGGCTGCGCTACGCCAACGGCGACATGGAGGAGCTCGAGGCGCGCCTGCGCGAGGCCGCGGGCGCCCGCCGGCGCCTCGTCGTCACCGACGGCGTCTTCTCGATGGACGGCCACCTCGCCCGCCTCGACCGGATCTGCGAGCTGGCCGAGGCCCACGGCGCGATGGTGATGGTCGACGACTCCCACGCGGTCGGCTTCGTCGGCGCGACCGGGCGGGGGACGCCGGAGCTCTTCGGCGTCAGCGAGCGCGTCGACGTCGTCACCGGCACCCTCGGCAAGGCGCTCGGCGGCGCCAGCGGCGGTTACGTCAGCGGCCGCGCCGAGATCGTCGACCTGCTGCGCCAGCGCTCCCGTCCCTACCTCTTCTCCAACGCCCTGGCGCCGCCGATCGTCGCCGCCTCGCTGCGCGTGCTCGACCTGCTGGAGAGTGGCGAGGCGCCGCTGGAGCGGCTGCGCGCGAACACGGCCCTGTTCCGCCGCGAGATCGCCGCGCTCGGCTACGAGGTCCTGCCCGGCGAGCACCCGATCGTGCCGATCATGTTCGGGGACGCCAACCGGGCCGGCGAGGTCGCCGAGCGCCTCTTGGCGGAGGGCGTCTACGTCGTCGCCTTCTCCTATCCGGTGGTGCCGATGGGGCAGGCCCGCATCCGTACCCAGATGTCGGCGGCGCACGACGAGGACGACCTCCGGCGCGCCATCGACGCCTTCGCGCGCGTGCGCTGAGCACGGGGCGGCGCGCCCCCGCAAGGCGCCTTTGGCCGTCCGCCATACTTGATGCCATGGCGACGTTACGTGCCGATCGGTTGTCCGATGTCGGCGTCGCCGCCTGGGGGCAGCGGCTGGCGGACGGGATCGCGCGCGGCATGCAGCTCGACCAGGAGATGCTGCAGGTGGTGATCTGCACGCTGCTCGCCGGCGGGCACCTGCTGCTGGAGGACCGGCCGGGCGTCGGCAAGACGCAGCTGGCCCGCAGCCTCGCGGCGTCGATCGACGGGCGCTTCGCCCGGATCCAGGGCACCGTCGACCTGCTCCCGTCCGACGTGCTGGGGACGACGATCTGGCGGGCGAGCACGGAGACGTTCGAGTTCCACCCGGGGCCGATCTTCGCCAACGTGGTCCTGGTCGACGAGCTGAACCGGGCGACGCCGAAAACGCAGTCGGGGCTGCTGGAGGCGATGGCCGAGCTGCAGGTGACGATCGAAGGCAAGGCGCATCCGCTGCCGCGGCCGTTCACCGTGATCGCGACGCAGAACCCGACCGCGGGCTTCGACGGCACCTACGCGCTGCCGCCCGCCGAGCTCGACCGCTTCATGACCCGGCTCTCGCTCGGCTACCCGTCCGCGGACGCCGAGGCCGACCTCCTGCACGCGCCGCCGCCGCCGGCGCTGCCGCCGATCGCCGACCTCGTCGAGGCCTCCGGGGCGATCGCCGCGGTGGGCGAGGTGGAGGCGCGCCGGCCACTGCTCCAGTACATCGTCGCGCTGCTCGAGGCGACCCGCCGCCACCCGCTGAGCGAGGCGGGCGCGAGCCCGCGCGGCGGCCTGATGCTGCTCGCCGCCGCCCGCGCCCACGCGGCGCTCGAGGGCCGTGATTTCGTCGTCCCCGACGACGTGCAGGCGCTGGCGGGGCCGGTCCTCGCCCACCGGATCCAGACGGTGGGCGGCGCCGCCGCCGAGGCGCAGCTGGCGATCGTCGAGGACGCGCTGGAGGAAGTCCCGGCGCGATGAAGCGGGGGCTCGCGACCGAGTTGCTCGGGTTCGCGTTGCTCCTCACCGCCGCCGTGCTCGGCTCGGTCGCGCTCTTCGCCTTCGCGCTCGGCCTCCTCCTCGTCGTCGCCGGCTGCCTCGCGGCGACCGCGATCGGCGCGCGCCGGGTCCGGATCACCCGCACGGTCGACCAGACCGAGATCGTCGAGGGGCGGCCGCTCGCGCTGCGCTTCGAGGTCCGCGGGCTGCGTGGGCTGCCGGCGCACGCCGAGGTGCGGGGCGAGGACGGGACCTGGCAGCGGCTCGAAGGCGGGGCGGCGCGGCGGCTCACGATCGAGCGTCCGGGCCCGCACGTGATCGGACCCTCCGCGGTGCGCGTGCGGGACGACCTGCGGCTCTTCACCCGGCGCCGCAGCGCGGGCGAGCCCGCCGTCGTCCTGGTGCTGCCGGCGCCCGCGAGCGCCGGGGTCCAGCAGCTGCCGCAGGGCGCCGACCCCGGCGGCGACCCGGAGCCCGACGGCCTGCAGCCCTACTCGCGGGGGACGCCGGTCGGCCGCATCCACTGGCCGAGCGTGGCGCGGGCGGGCGAATGGCAGGAGCGGCGGGTGATCAGCGCGCCGCGCGGCCTGCCGCTGGTCGTCGTCGACCTCACCGGCGCCGCCTCCGACGGGGCGATCGACTGGACGCTGCGGGCGGCGGCCGGGCAGATCCACGGCCTCGCGCGGGCGGGCGGCTGTCGGGTGCTGCTGCCGGGCGAGCGGCTGCCGATCCCGGTCGAGAACGTGGCCGAGGGCTGGCCCACAGTGCACCGTCGGCTGGCGAGCGTCCGGGGCAGCCGCGCCGCCGCGCCCGCCGCGCCGCCGGGCGCGGTCCATATAAGGGCGACGCAGGCCCCGCCGCTCGGCGGGCCGCGGACGCGGCGGCTGCCGCCCGAGGTGGTGCCGCTGGAGCGATCGAGCTTCGGAGATGGCGCGGGCGTCCGCCTTCCGTGAGCCCCGCTGGGGCGATGCGGCGGCGCTGATCCTGCTCAGCGTCGGCGGCGCGGCGGCCTGGTGGGGGGCGCTCGGCAGCGGGCTTCTGTGGCTGGCGCCGGTGCTCGCGGTCGCCGCGCTCGCGGCGGGCGGCGTGGTCGGCGTGCGCGCGGCGGCGATCGTGGCGGTCGCCTGGGTGCCGGGGGCGATCCTCGCGGCGGGCCTGCCGGCGGGGGTGCTCGCCCCGGCCGCCTGGGACACGACGGTCGCCGCGCTCCGCGATGGCGTCCAGGCCCTGCCGACGATCGACACCGGGACGCCGGTGATCCAGAGCTGGGCGCTGGCGGCGGTGCTGCTGGTCGCCGGGACGGGGGCGAGCCTCGCCGGGATCCTCTGGCGGCGCGACGGCTGGGAGCGCTCGCTGCTCGGCTTCTGCGCCCTGCTCGTGCCGCTCGGCGCCGCGGTCGCGATGCAGCAGACCTCGGACGCGTCGTGGCAGGGCGCGATCGTCCTCGTCGCCGTGGTGCTGCGAATCGCCCGCGGGCGGCTCGTCCCGATCCTCGCCACCGCCTCGATGGTCGGCGCGGTCGCCCTCTTCGGCGCCCAGGTCGCCGCCCCGCGGGCCGGCTGGCAGCCCTTCGACCACCCCCATCACCTGTCCCAGTTCCACGAACTCGACACCAGCCAGTCCTACGGGCCGCTCGAAGACCGGCGGACCGGCGCGGTCATGCTCGACATCACCGCGCGGCAGCCGGCGCTCTGGCAGATGCAGGTGCTGGAGGCCTTCGACAACCGTCGCTGGCTCGCCGCCCACGAAGACTCGCACCTGCCCGAACCGGCCGCGCGGCCGCACTCGATCAAGGTCGAAGTGCGGGGGCTGCACAACCGGCTGATCGTGTCGCCGGGCCGCGTCCTCTCCGTGGACGCGCCGGTCGGGGTGGCGGTCGAGCGGGGCGAGGGCCGGGCGCTCCTCGCCAACCCGAGCGAAGGCGACGTCTACCACGTCCGGGCCGACACGGTGAACGTGAGCGAGGCCCGTCTGGCGCGGATCCCGCTGCCCACCGGACGGCGTTACGAGACGCTCACGCAGATCGGCCTCGGGCCGCCGCCGCGCTACGTCCCCTACCCGCTGTCGAAGCTGGCGGAAGACATGCCGCAGCCGCTCGAAGGGACCGACTGGGGGCGGCTCTTCCGGCTCGCCTACCGCCTGTCGCGGGGGGTCGACACCGAGCTCGGCGTGGTCCGCCGGGTCGAGAACTACCTGCTCGCCGAAGGCCGCTACCGCTACACGACCGACGTCGGCACCCCCGGGCTCGAACCGCTGATGGAATTCCTCTTCCACACCCACCGGGGGTACTGCCAGCACTTCGCCGGCGCCGCCGCCCTGCTGCTCCGCGTCGCCGGCGTCCCGACCCGCGTCGTCGTCGGCTTCGCCACCGGCGAAAAGATCGGCCACGACAACTGGGCGGTGCGCGACGAGGACGCCCACGCCTGGATCGAGGTCTACTTCCCGAGCGTCGGCTGGGTCCCCTTCAACCCGACCCCGAGCGCCTCCCCCGCCGACGTCTCCCCCGGCATCGACCTCCTGCAGGGGAGCGCCGCCTCGCCGACCGGGACGGGCGGGAGCGCCGTCGCCCTCGCGGGCGGCGCCGCCCTGCTCCTCGTCCTCCTCTTCGCCGGCGCCCGCCTGGTACGGCGCCGCGGCCCGCGCACCCAGCTCGCCGAGCTCCTGGTCCGCCTCGCCCCGGAGCCCTCAGGCCCCCGCACCACCCTGCGGAGCCTCTATCCCACCCTGACCGAGATCGGCCCCGCCACCGCCGACCTCGCCCTGGTCGCCGAGCGCGCCCGCTTCGCCGCGGCCGGCCCGCACGGCCCGTCCCACCCCGGCCTCGCGGTCTGGCGAGCGCTGGTAGCCGACGTGGGCCCCTGGCGCGCGCTGGGCCTGCTGCTGCGAGCGGCGACGAGCGCGAATCCGGCCTGAGGGGGGGGTGGGTGATGCGGTGGTCTTCGGGACGGGAAGGGATGGGGGCTCGCAAGCTGTCGCCCGGGGAGGGCTCAAGCCTCGCAAGCTGGCGCCCGGTCAGGGACCCGCCCCTCTCGCCACGGCCCGGGCAGGCT
>CALCIA010000110.1 GCA_937907435.1 uncultured Actinomycetes bacterium | reverse complement strand
TGTCCGGTGGTGCGGATGAGCACGCGGGTCACGACATGTCGTCGATGTCTGGCCATGACATGTCGTCGATGTCCGGTGGTGCGGATGAGCACGCGGGTCACGACATGTCGTCGATGTCTGGCCACGACATGTCGTCCATGTCCGGCCACGACATGTCCTCCATGTCTGGCCATGACATGTCGGGGATGAGCGGTCACGATCATATGAACATGGCCGGTCCCGGCGGGTATCCGCTGGCGATGGGCGACGACGACCGCGACGGCCTCGAGATGGACGTGCTCAACCGCACGCTCGGCCCGTTCCTGCCGGAATGGGATCCGCGGCTGCTGCTGCACGTCGTGCTCGCCGGTGACACCGTGCGCTCGGCCACCGTCGAGATCGTGGCGGCGCCCGCGGTCGATCCGGCGGCACCGGTCCTGCGCCTCGACCTGGCGGTGCGGATGCTGCGCCTCGCCGGCTGGCCGGCTGTCGCCGACCGTGCCGCCCGCGCCCGTGACGCCGCCGCGGCGGGCGAGAGCGAGCGGGCACGACACGACGCAGTCAGCGCGAGACGAAGCGTCGCCCGTTCGATCGTGCTGCGGTGGGCGTTGCGCGGCCTCGCCGTCGACGGCATCCCGCTGCGCGACGTGCTGCTCGGCGCCCTCGACGACGCGGCGCGGATGCTGGGCGGCGAGACGCCGCGCACGGCGCCGATCGTGCGCACCGCGGCGGAGATCGTCGAACTGGTCACCGGGCGCGATCTCGGCACCGCCCGGCTGCTGGTCGCCGCCGTGCACCCCGACCCCGCCGATACCGGCGCCCCCGAGCCCGAGCCGATGGATCACTCCGCGATGGGCCACGGCGACGCAGCCCCGGCCGCGGAGCACAGTGGGATGGATCACAGTGGGATGAACCACGGTGGGATGAACCACGGTGGGATGAACCACGGCGGGATGAACCATGGCTGAGTACCTGCCGCTCATCGTCGCCGCGCTGATCCCGCTGGCCGTTCCCGTGCTCGCCCTGGCCGCGGCGGGCCTCGACGCCGCCCTCACCGCCCGCGCCCGCGGCACCTCGGTCGCCGTCGGCGCCGCGCGCCCGCTGCGCGAGATCACCCGTCTGCTGCGCCAGCAGCGGCGCACCGTGCTCGGCGCCGACCGACTGCTGTGGCGCATCGGCGGCGTCGGTCTCATCGTCGCCTCGTTCCTCGCGGTGATCGTGGTGCCCTTCGGCGACACCGTCGCGGCCGACCTGCCCATCGGCGTGGTCTGGTTCAACACGATCGACGTGGCGCTGTGGGCGCTCTGGTGGATGCTGGGATGGGGCGCCAACGGCGCCTACGCCCTCATCGGCGGCTACCGATTCCTCGCCCAGGCGCTCGCCTACGAGCTGCCGCTGATGTTCGCCCTCACCGCTCCCGCCGTCGCGGCGGGGAGCCTCAACGTCGGTGAGGTCGCCGATGCGCAGAGCGGGCTCTGGTTCGTGGTGTCGATGCCGATCGCGGCGCTGGTCTATCTGGTGAGCGTCGCGGCGTTCTCGGCATGGGGGCCGTTCTCACCGGCCGCCGGCCGCGACCTCGCCGGCGGCGTGCTGGGCGAGCTGTCGGGCATCGACCGACTGCTGGTGAAGGCCGGCCGCTGGTGCCTGCTGGTGGCGGGTTCGGCGTTCGCGGTGCCGATGTTCTTCGGCGGCGGGGCCGGCCCGCTCCTCCCCGAGCCGGTGTGGGTCGTGATCAAGACGGTGCTGGTGCTGCTGGTGCTCGTCTTCGCGGGCCGGGCGATCCCGGCGGTGCCGCCGCAGCGGCTGGCCGAGATCGGCTGGGTGGTGCTCGTGCCGCTCACCCTCCTGCAACTGCTCATCACCTCGATCGTCTCCGCGACGGGAACGGGGGGCATGTGATCGCCTCGGTGCTGTTCTGGATCAGCGCGCTGGTCGCCGTGGTCGCCGGTGCGCTGGTGTTCAAGGTCGATTCGATGGCCCGCGCGACCTACGCGCTGGCGCTGTCGTTCATCGCGGTGGGCGTGGCCGTGCTCACCATGCGACAGGACTTCGTGGGCATCATCGTCATCCTGATGATGGTGATGGAGATGGCCATCATGGCGGTGTTCATGATCTCCTACATGGGCATGAACCCGGCGCTGATGCCGATGGACATGACCCACGCCAAGCGCCCCGCCGCCGCCATCGCGACGATCGTGTTCGTCGGGCTCGGCGCGGCCGTGCTGCTCATCCCGTGGCCGGTGATCGACCCGCAGCCGGTCGAGGGGCTCACCGAGCAGCTGGGCGAGGCGATGATGGGCTCGAAGATGCTCGTGATGCTGACCGTCAGCCCCGTGCTGTTCGCCACGATCGTGGCATCCGTCGTGCTCGCCAGCCCGCGCGGTCGCTACGACCGCTACGGAGACCGGTTGCGCGGCCCGGCGCACGACCCCGAACCCGGGGGGCTCGGCCGATGACGCTCCAACTCGTGCTGCTCGTGGCGGTCGCGCTGTTCTCGATCGGACTCTACGGAGCGATCTCGCAGCAGGTCGTGGTGATGGTGATGATGGGCATCGAGCTCATGGTCAACGCGGTCATCCTCGCCGCCGCCGCGCTGTGGTGGTTCCTGACCCCGGTGGTCGACATACAGGTGCTGCTCATGGTGGTGATCGCCGCCATGACCGTGGAGATGGCGGTCGGCTTCGGCGTGGCCACCCTCATCCACCGCGCCCGTCGGTCGGATATGACCGACGACGCCACGGAGCTGCAGCAATGACCGCCGCGCTGTTCGTCGCCGTCGCGCTGCCCGCCCTGGTCGGGCTGGTGCTGCTGGTCGCGCGGCCCGCGCTGGAACGGGTCGCCGCGGCCATCGGCATCACCACCGCCGCGGCCGTGCTCGTCGCCGCCGTGGTGGCCTCGACCACCTCGGCCGAGCTCGCGCTGCCGTTCCTGCGGGCCGACGGCGCCGGTGAGGTGCTGCTGCGCGTCGACGCGCTCGCCGCGCCCGTGCTCCCCACCGTCGCCGCCGTCGCGCTGGGCGCGCTCGTCTTCGCCACCGGCGACCGCACCCGTCCGGCCGCGCGGTTCCACGGGCTGATGCTGCTGTTCCTGGCGGCGGTGGTCGTCACCGTCACGGCGACCGATCTGGCGGTGCTGCTGTTCGCGTGGGAGATCATGGGGCTCACCTCCTACGCGCTGATCGGTTTCCAGTGGCGTCAGGCGCATCGGGTCGAGGGCGGTCTGGTCGCGTTCGTGGTCACCCGCACCGGCGACCTCGGCCTCTACCTCGCCGCCGGCGTCGCCGTCGTGGCCGGCGTGGGCTGGAGCTTCGACGCGTTGCCCGCCGCCGCGGAGCCATGGCTGGGCGTGCTGGCCGCGGGCATCCTCGCCGCGGGCCTCGGCAAGGCCGCGCAGCTGCCGTTCTCGTTCTGGATCTCCCGCGCGATGGCGGGCCCGAGCGCGGTGAGCGCGCTGCTGCACTCCGCCGCGATGGTGGCGATGGGCGGCTATCTGCTGCTGCGCCTCGAACCGGTGCTGTCGGCCACCGTCTGGGCCGGGCCGGTGGCGGCGTGGGTGGGTGCGATCACCGCGATCGTGCTGGGCGTGGTCGCCCTCGCCCAGACCGATCTGAAGCAGGTGCTCGCCGCCTCCACCGCGGCCCAGCTCGGCTTCGTCGTGCTCGCCGCCGGCATCGGCGCCACCACCGGCGGCACGCTGCAGCTCCTCGCGCACGCCGCCGCGAAGGCGCTGCTGTTCCTCGTCGCCGGGGCCTGGCTCACCGCGCTCGGCACCAAGAAGCTCGCCGGCCTCGGCGGCGCCGCCCGGCGCTGGCCGCTGGTGGGCATCGTCGCGACCGCGGGGATGCTGTCGCTGGCGGGCATCCCGCCGCTGTCGCTGTGGGCCGCCAAAGACACCGTGCTCGCGGTGGCCATCGAGCACGACCCGCTGCTGTACGCGGCCGGACTGCTCGGAGCGGTACTGTCGGCGGCGTACTCGGGCCGTATGCTCGCGATGATCTGGCGCCGGCCGGCATCCGATGCCCCGCCGCTCGAGCAGGAGCCGACCGGACGCATCGGCCCGCTCTCGCTCGTGCCGATGCTGGTGCTCGCCGTCGCCGCGGTCTCGCTGGGGCTGCTCGCCCTGCCCGCACCGCGCGCCGCGCTGGGGCTGCCGGGCGACGTCACCCCGACCTGGACCGAGCTGGCCGCGTCGGGTGCGCTCGCGGTCGTGGTGCTGCTGCTGGCCTGGTGGCGCCCGCCGCGGCCGTGGGCGCCGGCGCGCGACTGGTTCGGCATGGAGCGTCTCGCGCAGCGCGCGATCGTGACGCCCACGCTGTGGCTCGCCCGCGGTCTCGCCACCGCCGACGACCGCTTCGCCCGCGGCATCGACGGCAGCTTCGCGGCGCTGCGGCGCGCGGCCGACATCGCCGCGCGCGCCGACGGCGCGGGCATCGACGGCGCCGTGCGCGGCGTCGGCCGCGGCACCGGCCGGCTCGGCGCACTCGCCCGACGCAGCCAGACCGGCAGCCTCCACCATTACTACATCGTCGCCGTCGTGGTCCTCGTGATCGCGGCCGGGCTGATCCTGATCCCGAGGTGAGCATGCTGAGCGTGATGATCTTCCTGCCCGTCGTCGTCGCGGCGGTGCTCGCGCTGGCGCGCCGCATCCCGCCCCGCGCGGCGAACGCGCTGTGGCTGGTCACCACCGTCGTCGAGCTGGCGCTCGCGATCGTGGTCGCCCTGCCCGGTGAGGCGGGGCCCGACGGCCTGCGCTGGCAGGAGCGGCTGGAGTGGATGCCGGGGGTCGGCACCAGCTACCACCTCGGCGTCGACGGCTTCTCCGTTCCGCTGCTGCTGCTGACCGGCGTGGTGTTCGTCGCGTGCGCCGTCTGGGCGCAGCGCGACACCGACCGCCCCCGCGCGCAGGCGGCGCTGTTCCTCTTCCTGCAGACCACGGTGGTCGGCACCTTCGCCGCGCAGGACCTGATCCTGTTCTTCGTGTTCTTCGACCTGTCGATCGTGGGCATGTACTTCGTCATCGCCGGCTGGGGACACGGCGACCGGCGGCGCTCGGCGCTGCGGTTCTTCCTCTACACCTTCCTCGGCTCGCTGGCGCTGCTGCTGGGCTTCATCGGGCTGTACCTCGGCTCCGAGCCGCGCACCTTCGACATCGTCGAGCTCATCCAGCGCGGCACCCTGGCGGGCACGCCGGGGCTGGCGATCGCGGTGCTGGTGGCGATCCTCATCGGACTGGCGGTGAAGACCCCGACGCTGCCCTTCCACTCCTGGCTGCCGCCGGCGCACACCGATGCGCCCACGATCGGCTCGGTGGTGCTGGCCGCGCTGCTGCTGAAGCTCGGCACCTACGGATTCGTGCGCATCGGCATGCCGCTGCTGCCCGACGCCTGGCGCACGCTCGCCCCGGTGATCGTGGGCGTGGGCATCGCCTCGATCGTGCTGGGTGCGCTGCTGGCGCTGGCGCAGACCAACGTCAAACGGCTCATCGCCTACACCTCCATCAACCACATGGGCTACATCGTGCTCGCCGTCGGCGCGGTCGGTCTCGCCGGCGACGACGTCGTGGCCCAGCAGCTGGCGATCACCGGCGCGATGGTGCAGATGGTCTCGCACGGTCTGCTCACCGGGGCGCTGTTCTTCCTCGCCGGGGTGATGCGCGACCGTTCCGGCAGCTACGAACTGGGAGACTTCGGCGGGCTCGCGGGCGTCGCCCCGCGGTTCGCGGCGCTGTTCGCCGTGGCGGCGTTCGGCTCGCTGGGCATCCCGGGCCTGAGCGGGTTCATCGCCGAGTTCCAGATCTTCGCGGGGGCCATCGGGGCGGCGCCGATCACGGCGATCGGTCTCGTCGGCATCCTGATCACCGCCGCGCTGCTGCTGCGCGCCGTGCAGCGCCTGCTCGCCGGCCCCGCGGGCGAGAAGACGCGCGGGTTCGCCGACCTCGGCGGGCGCGAGACGGCGGTGGTGGGCTCGCTGATGGTGCTCTCGCTCGTGATCGGGGTGATCCCCGGCCCGCTGCTGGCGATGATCGAGCCGGCGTCGGTGCAGCTCATCAGCATCATGGGCGGGTGAGCGTGGCATGGACGGCATGACCATGGACATGGGGATGGACTACGGCGCGCTCGTGCCGGAGGCCGCCCTGCTGGTCGGCGCGATCGTCGCGCTGCTGGCCGGCAGCTTCCTGCCGCGACGGCGGCAGGGCGTGGTGACGGTCGCGGCGATCCTCGCCTCGCTGGTCTCGGTCGGCGCGGCGATCGCGGCGGTGGTGCAGGACGACACGCCCCGCACGATCTTCGAAGACAGCTACGCCCTCGACATCGGCAGCACGGTCATCCGCATCGCGGCGCCGTTGGCGACGATCGTGGTGCTCCTGATCGCGCGCCCCGATCTGAAAGACCGCCCGCGCGAGAGCGAGAGCGTCTCGCTGCTGATGCTCGCCACCCTCGGCACGGTGGTGCTCGCCGGAGCCCACGATCTGCTCATCGTGGCGGCGGCGTTCTTCCTCGCCTCGGTGCCGCTGTACGCGCTGATCGGGCTCTACACCGGCAAGCGCGGCGCGGAGGCGTCGCTGAAGACCTATCTGATGGGTGCGCTGCTGGGGGTGACGATGCTCCTGGGCATCGCCGTGCTCGCCGGTGTCGGCGGCGGATCGGGCTACACGCAGCTGCGCCAGTCGCTGCCGGAGGCGCCCGCGGCGGCGGTGGGGCTCGGGGTGATCGCGATCTTCGCGGGCCTGATGTTCAAGGTCGGGGCCGTTCCCGGTCACTTCTGGGTGCCGGATGCCGCGCAGGGGTCGAGCATCTCGGTGGCCGCGTTCGTGACCACGGTGCCGAAGATCGGCGCCCTGGTGGCCGTGGCCCGTCTGGTCGAGGTGGTGCAGCCCGCCGTGTCGGCGGGGCTGGTGATCGCGGTGTTCGCCGCGGTGACGATGGTGCTCGGCACCCTCGCGGCGCTGTGGCAAGACGATGTGCGCCGCCTCCTCGGCTGGTCGACGGTGTCGCAGGCGGGCTTCCTGTTGATGCCCGCCGCCGCCATCGGCAGCACGCCGGGGGCGATCGTGCCGCTGCTGGTCTACGCGGTGTTCTACGCCGCGACCAACCTCGCCGCGTTCGCGGTGGTCGCGGCCCTGCCCGACCGCGTGGATCTCGCCTCGTGGCGGGGCGCCGGGTCGCGGCATCCGCTGCTCGTCGGCGCGTTGATCGTGAGCCTGCTCAGCGTGATCGGCACGCCGCCCACCCTGGTGTTCGTCGGCAAGCTCTCGGTGTTCGTGGTGGCCGCGGAGGCCGGGCTGGTGTGGCTGGTGATCGTCGCGATCGCGGTGTCGGTGGCGTCAGTGTTCTACGCGCTGCGGTGGATCGTGCCGGCCGTGCGTCCGGCGGTGCGTCCGGCCGGCGGCGGGGGCGATGTCGCCGTGGCCGCTTCGGATGTCGTCGCGCCCGCCGAGCGCGCGCCGCGCCTGCCCGCCGCGGTCGCGCTGGTGCTCGCGGTGCTCGTGGTCGCCGCCGGCGCCACGGCCCTCCCGCTGCTCTCCGCATCCCCCATGCTCGTCGGCGCGATGTAGCCGCGCCCGCGGCGCCGGCCCGCGACGTGCCCCGCCCTCCCTCGGCCTCCCGCGCCCTCATCCGCCGAACCCACACCCGTTTCGCCGAGTCCACAGCGTATAGCGGTGGTCTCGGTGACCGGGGTGTGGGTTCGGCGCCGCGCGCTTCGCGCGCCCCTCGCGGGCCAGCTCGGCGGGGCATCCCCGTGCAACGCCGAACCCACACCCGTTTCGTCGAGTCCACAGCGTATAGCGGTGGTTTCGGTGATGCGGGTGTGGGTTCGGCGGGGGGTGGGGCCCCGCGGGGGCTAGGCGTGTTTGATGGTGGTGGGTTCGTCTTCGCTGAGGTGTTCGGTCTCGAGCTGGATGGTGCTGTGGTGCACCGAGACCTTGAAGCTCTCGGCGAGGGCCTCGCGGATCTCGTGCAGGATGTCGGGCACGTGACCGTCCTGGAAGCAGCCGTCGTCGACCACCACGTGGGCGGTGATGTTCGGCAGGCCGGTGGCCACCGTCGTGGCGTGCAGGTCGTGCACGTCCTTGACGTGCTCGATCTCGAGGATGCGGGCGCGCACGGCGCCGAGGTCGAGGTCCTTCGGGGTGAACTCCATCAGCACCGCGACGGTCTCACCTGAGTCGTGCCAAGTTAGTGCCCCGCGACGGCGGTGAGGATGGCGTGCGCGTCGGCTCCGGGTGGGGTGGTGGCGGTGATCTCGTTCCCGTTGATGCTGATCGTGACGTCGCGCAGTGGTCGCAGCGCGTGGATCACACGGCGGATGCTGAGCCGGGTGGCTTCTTGCAGGTGGCGTGAGATCGCGAGGGCGGTGAACACGATCGTGAGGTGCGCGTGGATCGAGTCGGCCTCGTGATGGAACATCGGTCTTGCGCGCAGATCGGTCTTCGTCATCCGAAACGAGCGTTCGACCTGGAACAGCTCGTGATACGCCGCCACGACATCGTTGCCAGTGAGTCGCAGGGCGGGGATGTTGGTGACGTAACCCTTCAGCCCGGCGAGCTGGCGGGCCCGGTCCACGAGCACCTGATCGACGGCGGGGCGGGTGCCGGTGAGTTTCACGAACCGGTCTTTCTTCAGCGGCTTCTTCCCGTCGGCGACCTTCTGCGCCCGCTCGACCTGCTTGTCGAGGGTGTGGTTGTCACGGCGATCACGTTTCGCTGAGTAGTGGTAGACCACCCGCCGCTCCCTGGCGTTCGGGCCGACGCCCATGATCCGCTTCGATTCCAGGGTGCCGCCGTCGTAGAGGACGCCGCCGTGCCGGTCGAAGTGTTCTGCAAGGTCGTAGGGGGCCTTGCTGATCCTCGAGCCGACGATGAACGAGAACCCGGCGTCCTCGATCTGGTTCAAGTTGCTGGCCGACAGCATGCCGGCGTCGGCGACGACCACGACGTCATCGACCTGGTGCCGGACCTGAAAGGCGCGGAGCACGGGCAGCAAGGTGAGGGTCTCGCCCGTGTTCCCCGGGAACTCGTGCACCTCCAACGGGAACCCGTCCGCGGTGACGAGCATGCCGACCACGATCTGCGGGTCCACGCGGCGTTCCTTGCTCATCCCCACCTTCCGCAGCTCGTCCTCGTCTTCGGCCTCGAAGTAGAGGGTGGTGACGTCGTAGAGCACCAACTTCAGCACACCATCACGGGTGGCATGCGTGTACGCGGCGGTGGCGAGCTTGTCCCGCCAGTCCTGCTCGACGCAGCGGGACAGAGTCCGCCAGATCGTCCGCAACCCCGGCGCCGGCACCCCGAGCTCGTCGAGGACCCGGATCGTATCCGCCTTCGAGGTCGGCTCGATGACCCGGGCGAGGACCAGCTTCATGAAGGTATCGTCGTCGACGGCGGCCGCGAACCCGAGACGTCGATACGCGGCCTCCAGCACGTCCCACAACACCCGCGCACGCGAACCCGTCACGATCGGCGCCACTCCGAGCGGCGCGGTTGGGGTCAACGCGTCGAGATCGAACGCGAGCTGCCCGGCGGTGATCCGCTCTTTCGCGATCTGCACGAGCACGGCCAGTTGCGCGTCGTCGTGCGCGGAGCCGAGGTGCTCGACAATCGTGCGGACCCCGCGGTGCTTACGAGCGATCTGCACCGCCGTCGCACCGGACGCGGTCTTCACCTTCCGCACGAACAACCCCACCGAGCGAGTCTAAGTCGCTGTCGTTAGTGCCCCGAGCGGACACCAACACTCCCGGAAAATCAACGATCTCAGGCTAGAGAAGACCAAAACACGAGAAAGTGGCACGAGTCAGGTCAGGAGTGAACTGCGGTTTCTACGGCGGGCTCAGCGGTGGTGGAGTCGTGCCGGTCAGGAGCCCGCTCTGAACTGACCGGCACGACAGGGGTGGTCTACTTCGAGGGACGGCTGTCGGTGTCTGGGTCGACCAGCTCGATCTCTTCGTGAGACACATCTTCGGTGACCTGCTGCTGCTCGGTGACCGTCTCCGTACCGAGGCTGACACGCTCGACCGGGACGGTCTCCTTGCTGGTGACGACACGCTCACCCGTGAGGACGACTTCGTGCTCCTCCGAGGTCAGGTCGCCGCCGGCCATCGCGTCGCCGATGTTTGCGTCGGTGATCGGTTCCCGGGTGACGGTGACTTCCTCGTGGCTGACCGGGACGGTCTTGGTGACCTGCTCGGTGACGATGTGCTTGCGCAGCCGGGCGCGTCCGGTTTCCACCTTTTCGGTGCCGACGTGCAGCTGCTCCTCGGAGCGGGTCATCGCGTCATCGGTGGTCGGACCGGACACGTCGTAGCCCTCGGTCGACTCGCGCGACTCTCGGGTTCCGGCGCCGGGGTCAGCATCCTGGTCGTACAGGGGCGCGTCCGAGGTGGTGGTGGGGGCGCTGTTGCCGTAGTAGTCGTACAGGGCGTCTTCTTCTTCGTGGCTGATGTTGCCGTCGCTGGAGATCCGCGGGGCGTCCTTGACCTTGTCCTTCGTGTACGAGACACGGACGTCGTTGCCGTCGAAGGACGCGTCATCCAGCGGGGCGAAGGTTTCGGAGGTGCCGAACAGGCCGGTCTTGATGGTGACCCAGGTGGGGGTCTGCGCCTCGGAGTCGACGTAAACCTGACCGACGGAGCCGATCTTGTGGTCATCGGAGCCGTACACGTCGGCGCCGATCAGGTCGTTGAGGTTGGTGGTGTCAATCATGGTTTGGTTCTCTCTTTCCCCCGGGACGGGCGCCCGGGACATCAGTGATGGATGGAGACGAGGGTGTTAGCGGCCGAGGCCGGCTTTGTCGACGCGGCGGTGGTAGCGCATCCCGGCGAGGCCGCCCAGGATGGCGCCGGCGAGGGCGACGAGGGCGGCGACAACAGCGGTGATGATGCTCCCGGCCGTCAGGTCGCCCTCGTTGATCGGGATGCGGGGGAAGCTGTTCAGGTTCCCGAGGATGTTGAACTGGGCGCCGGCGATCGCGGTGACGATCGCGAGGACCACGGCGATGATGATCGCCCACAGCCACACCGCGACACCCTGCTTGACACCGTCGAAGCGTGCCATCCGCCCCGCGACGTACCCGCCGCAGAAGTAGGCAACGAGCAGAATGACGGCCAGCCCGATGGAGCCGATGATGCCAACGGTGGCGGCATTGTCCGCGGCGGCATCGGCCGCCCGGTTCGGGTCGACCTGGTTTCCCAGACCGATCGCGGTGCCGGTCGCGGCGAGCAGCGCGGTCAGGATCACCGCGGTCCCGGTGGCGGTCAGCCAGCCGAAGAACGCGGAACCGAACTTCATCCCCCCGAACTGCTCCTTCTCCCGCGCCAGCACCTGCTCCCGGGTGGTGTCGCCACCGGTCACGGTGTGCGCGGCAGTGCCGGCCGTGCCGGAAGACGTGTTCGGTTCGGGGCGGTCATAGGGGTTGGGTGTGCGACTATCCGGCATCAGGTCTCCTCGTTCGGGTGCGCCCATCGACGTGCGGGGGCGATAGCGGCAGCTTCGCGGGTAATCAAAGACGCCATAGAGATGGGGTGGGGCTTGCTATTGGGGTGTTTACGCCGTAAGCCTGGCCTGAGCGTACACCGTAAGCCGGTCGGTTTCGACAATGCTGGTGGTTGCGGTCTGTTTCCGGGGGAGTATTGACATGGAGGTACGCGCGTGAGTAAAGAAACCGCAGGATCGTCGTCGCCGCGGCTGAGCCGCGATCTGATCGTGAAGAGCGCGCTCGAGATGATTGACCGCTCCGGCGCACAAGGCCTGTCGATGCGGGCGCTGGGTCAGCAGCTGAATGTGGAGGCGATGTCGCTGTACCGGTATGTGCACGGCAGGGAGGACCTTCTCGAGGGGGTCGTGGCGTTGCTGATGAGCGACCTGACCGCGGCGTTGCAGAAGGAGAAGGGGGAGCACTGGCAAGCGTTCCTGCAGTTGGTCGCTCACGAGGTGCGCCGCATCGCCAGTGAGCACCCGCTTGCCTTCCCTCTGGTCGCCACCCGGCACCCCGCAGCGCCCTGGCTGCGCCCGCCGCTGCGCAGCATCGAGGTCGTCAACACGTTCCTCAGCGCGCTGATCGAGGAAGGGTTCACCGACGCGCAAGCAGTCGGCGCCTACCGGTCCTTCAGCAGCTTCCTCCTCGGACAACTCCTCCTAGAATCCTCGGTCCGCGGAGCCCAAACCGCGCCGGTCGAAGAACCACTGGATGAAGGAGATGCGAGCATCCCGCACCGCGACGGGAACCTCTCCCTCGACGAGGCCCCCGAAGTAAAGCGGCTCCGGTCCCTGCTCAGCGAGGACCGCAGTGAAGAAGAATTCGAAGTGTCCCTCGAGGTACTCCTGGACCGACTCGACCGGGAGCTCTCCCAATAAGCACATTCGCATCACCAGATCGATCGTCAATACGCGGGATCTCGGCACGGAACGGTTGCATCCCGCCGATCACGTATTGACGCAGCAGAACGGCAGGAAGCCGCGGCGGGGCGGACCCTGTTGTGGTTGTTCTCGCACCGGCTTGAGCCGCTCTCCGCAGTGGGCGCTCGCGCATCCAATATTCTCTTGGCGTGGGGACCCTGTACTACGAAGGATCGGTGACACCGATCCACATCGATGATCGTGCGCTCGCGCATCTGAAGGTCGTCATTGCCACAAAGCTCCGCCGCAGTGAGAGCTTCACCCTGACATGGCATCATCCCGATGATCAGGCACACAGACGCAGCACGATCTGGTTGCATCCCTCGATTCCGCTGCGGTTCGTGTTCGAGAATCCCGAGCCCGTCAGACTGAACCAACGGTGGCTGCACGAGCTCGCCGGGTCTGCGAACTCCACCGCCGGCATCACACTCGCCGCCGAGCATCTGATCACCACCGCCGAGACGGCGGACAGCGCCGGCTCCAGCGTGAGTGGCGATTTGGAGGTGCACGCATGACAGCCGAGCGCTGCGACGTCGCGTACTCGTGGAAGCTACCGGACGGTTTGCCTGACGTTGTCGGGATCGAGTCTCGGCAGCGCCGGCTAGTGGTTTCTCCGCGAGTGCTGCGAGTTGAACACTGGCCAGCACATGACTCGCCCGGGGCACTACACGTCTTCATCAACGGCGCGCGGGTGCGCGTCGATGGAACACTTGGCAGCGACAAGGGACTCGGGTTCAGCGACGAACCCGACAGATGGGGCGAACTCGTACGCCACACAGATGAGCTCCCCAACTGGACCCGCCCATATCTCGAGGCCGCGCGCGCCTGGGAAACAGCGCGCGGCAACTCCCGACTACCCCGACTACGACTGATCTAGCAGGTGCGTTTGCCACCGCGACCCCGCCTCGCATTGACACCCGACGGCGGCTCAGCGCATTTCGTTGCACTTAGTGCAGCGAGAAAATCAGCTAGTGCAACGAAAAGACCTCTTGTGCAATGAGAACACGTTCCCGACAACCACGGTCGGCACCGCCTCGAGCGCGGGATTGAACACCCGCTCGAAGGACACGTAAGCGCTGTTGACGTCGACGTGGGCCAGCATTCAGGGCCGCCGTAGGTGGTGGATCGAGAAGGTCGCCACGCCCCAGATCACAAGCTCGGAGAGCTCGGGCACCGCGATGTCGGGATGCTCGGCGTTCTCGGACTTGAGCGTCACTCGGCCGGCGGAGATCTGCAGCCGTTTGATCGTCAGCTGCCCGTCGAGAACGGCCACCACGACATCACCGTCCCGCGGCAGCTTCGAGCGGTCGACCAGGAGCTCGTCGCCGTCACTGATCCCGGCTTCGGTCATCGAGTGCCCGGACGCGCGCACGATGAACGTCGCTTCCTGGTCGTCGACGAGCATCTCCGTCAGATCGATCGGCCCGTCGTAGTAGTCCTGTGCAGGGGACGGGAACCCGCACGCCACCGCGACGGAGGAGGCCTGCAGCATCAGCACGGTCGGCTCGTCGACGGGGCGAGGCGACAGCGCGAGCATGATGGCCTCCCGGATCGGCTATCGAATATGTGACCGATCCAGAGTATGTGAATCTCTCCCGACATTAGAACGGGTATCCTGCACGCTCCCGCTCGTGGTGCGAGAATGGGGACCATGACCTCGACCGCGCCCGACGATGAGGAGATCGCCGCGATTATCCGGGCACGGCGCACTATGGACGGTGAACCCCGCGCCGGCGTCGACGTCGACGCGCGGCCGGGGATCTGACCGGGAGGTCTGCCGATGCTCTCACCCGCCGTCGACGTCGAACCGGTCTCCACCGCGCAGGCACGCGCAGCGTGGGGCACCGGCGTCGCGCCTCTGCTCGAGGCGTTCCCGGACCACGCCGGCGACATCCTCCGCGCGATCGCCTTCGCGCACCGCGCGCCCTTCCCGGTCCCGGTGTTCATCACCGGGCGACCCGGCGCCGGCAAGACAACCCTCGCCCGAGCGATCGGCGAGCTCACCGGGCGCAGTGTCCCGCTCGAACTCCCGCAGCGATCGCTCGCATCCATCCGCAAGGCAGCCACGCCGGGGGAGCCGCTCGTCCTCGACGACATCGCGCCCGCGCACTCCCGCGCCCGGCCGGCGATGTTCACCCAGATCCAGGCTGAGGTCTACGCCAGCCGCAACTCCCCGCTGAACGCCGCATCCCTCGTCGTCGCCACCGGCGAGCAGAAGATCGACGAGCTTAGCCTGCAGCGCACCCTTGCCACCCGCATCAACAGGCGCCGGGCGCCGCGAGAGATCTACGCGCAGCTGCAGTCGCCAGCCGCGGCCGCGGCACGCCTCAGCGTGCACACCTACCTGCAGGCACAGATCCCGCGCGTGACGCTGCGCAGTGCGGACAGCGCCGCCACACGCCTCGCCCTCGGCGTCGACATCGAGCACGAACGACGCCGCGACGCCGCCCTGCACGTCGGGGGAGTGATCCTGCGCGCGCTCGATCTCGACGCGGGCACCAACCGTCACCGGATGCCGCGCGAAGACCAGATCCTCGTCGGCGTCTACGCCGCCCTGCAGTACGCGCTCGACAACGGCGCCCTCCTCGGCGGTCGACCCACCGCCGGCGACTGGGTGCTCGGCCGCCGCGACGAGGACTACCTGTACCTGATACCCGGCGAGATCCTGCCGATCGTCCGCGCCGAGATCGACGACGACACCCTCACCAGCAACGCCGTCGCGGCAGCCCTCGAGGATCGCGGTCTGCTGTACCCTTCCCGACGCCAGGGCCGCAGCATCCCCCGCAGCATCAACGGCACCCTCACCCGCGTCTGGCGTCTCAGCCCCGCTCTCCTCGTCTGAGGCGACACGCCGACGACACTGCCGCGGCCTCGCCGGCTGTCGCGTCGCCGCCGACTGAATCGCTGACGCGATCACATCGAGATCGGCAAATTCTCGACGCGCATCGCTTACGGGTTTCCGGTGTTCCGTGCCAACCCGGCCCGAAAAGGTGTTCCAGGTGTTCCACCGTTTGACCGGGGGTTTTCCGAAACGGCGAATCCGCGAAATCGGGTAGGTGTTCCACCTGTAATATCCCTTTGACCTGGGTTTTACATGCAGGCGGAACACCTGGAACACATTTTCAGACACACACGCCCCGCACGCGCGATGCGTACGCGCGCGCGAGGGTGTTCCAGGGGTGCGAGTAACTTTTTTCAGGACGCGATGTCCGCGAGGGCGTGGATGATCGGCCTATATGGGGCATGAACATCCGACGCGGCGCGCGACTCGCCATCGAAGAAATCCCTATGCGGCATCAGGTTTCTGCTAGACATGTCGCATGGCTGACGAGACGACCCCCGCTGGGGGACCAGAGCTTGACGCTCCGGTGGAGCGCCGTCGGCGCGGAACTCGGCCTCGAGGTAACCGCACCGCCATCACCGTCCGTGTACCGGATGAGCAGTACGCCCAGTACTCCCGGGAAGCTGAGGATCTCGGCATCCCGATCGGCAGCTGGGCCGCGATCGTTCTCGCCGAATCTCGAGGGCTCGAGGTTCCGGAGTACATCAAGACCGAGATCAGCAAAGCGGCTGCGCGCCGTGACGCTGCCCACCGAGCACACGCAGAGGAGCTGCCGTTGCCAAGGTCCGCGTAAAACAACTCACCCCTGCTGGTCGGCAAACCAACAGGGGTAATGAGTTTGAGGTCACGTCCTCCGGCAAGAGGACGCAAGTTTTGAGTTCTGATCCAGATCGGGGCCTTCGCTGAAAGGACGATCGTGGCTATTGTAGCCCGAATATTGCGCTTGTCTAGCGTCGTTGTGCGCAGTGTCGCACCGACCGCTAGCACCCCTGCGCGCTACCCCGACGAGGGGGTGGTGCTGCGATGACTCTCGAGATCCCCGGCACCGCCGCGTCGATGAACTCTCTCGACCGCGTCTGGGAGGCGCTGGACCGTGGGGGCTACAAGCCGACCCGACGCGCCAACACATTCAAGGCTCTCTGCCCCGTGCACGGTGACGCGAACCCCTCACTTAGCGTTCGCTACGACCCGCAGGCCGGGAAGATCGCCCTGCACTGCTTCGGGTGCGAGGCGCCCGTCTCCGACATCACCGCTCACCTGGGCCTGACCGTGAGCGACCTCTTCGACGCCCCACTGCCCACCGATCGCCGCACCCAGAACCGCACCCCCCGCCCGCGCCGCCCGGCGCTGCCGCCCCGCCTGACCCGCGAAGAGCTCGCCACCCCGGCCCCGGATCTGACCGGCGCCAAGTGGGAGCGAGTGAAGGCCTACGAGTACGTCGACGTCGACGGCATCGTGCAGCAGCGGGTGCACCGCGAGGAGACCGTCGTCGACGGCGTCCGGCACAAGCGCTTCACCCAGAGCTACCGCGGCACCAACGGCCGGTTCGTCAAGCGCAAGCCCGAAGGCTTCGCCCCCCTGCTGTACAACCTCCGCGCCGTCACCGAGGCCGTCACTGCCGGCGGCGATGTCTGGCTGCTCGAGGGGGAGAAGGACGCCGACAACGCGATCGCGCAGGGCCTGGTGGCCACGACCAACGCTGGCGGCGCCACCGCGTTCCCCGCCGAGCTCGTCGACCACTTCCGCGGCGGCCGCGTGCACCTGGTCGTCGACAACGACCACGCCGGCTACAAGCGCGCCGCGTCCGTGACCGCACAGCTGCTGCGCGAGCGCATCGAAGCCCGCGCCTACCTGCCCGCGCTCACCGACCGCAAGGCGGACTTCACCGACCACCTGGACGCCGGCGGCACCACCGACACGCTCGTCGAGATCTCCGTCGACGACGCCACCGCGCTCGATGCCGCAGCCGAGGCCACGAAGCTGCTCGTCCAGGTGGAGATCTGCCGCAAAGAGGCCCGAGCGCAGCTGGACGCCCAGGGTCAGGACCGTGGCATCGCCGAGCGCAACGCCGAGGCGTGGGCGCGCGAGTCGTCCAAGCGGCTCGAGCGGATCACGTCGCTGCAGCCGCTGATCGCCGACCAGCTGAGCGAGCGCGCCGAGTCCGCCCGTGACGAGCTCACCGCGACCGTCCGCGAGGCCGCGGAGATCGCCCGCGACACGTACCAGATCGCCGGTCTCGACGTCCCCGCCGATGTCACCGCCGCCCTCGGCACCGCCCCGGCCGAAACCGATGCTCCCGCGACCGCCGACGTCAACGCGGCCGGCGAAAAGCCCGCCCGCGACCCCCGCACCCTCAACGTCTCGTTCCAGGCCGGCGGTGCAACCGGCGGCGCCGGCGGCGGCAAGAGCAACGGCGGCCGCGGCCCCCGGTTCGATGGCGGAGACTCCGGCAAGCGGGCCGTGATCAAGCGCGAGGAGTACGACGTCGTCGACGGGATCACCGTCAGCGTGAAGTGGGTACTCGCTGACGACGCCGACGAGGACGGCAAGCAGAAGTGGGAGCCGCGCTACACCGCGGTCCTCAACGGCTGGGCCGAGATCGAGAGCGTCGCCGTGGAGGACGACGGAACCGACAGCGAGATCGCACGCTCCCCACACATGATCGCGATTAGGTTCTACCGCTACGTCCGTGACGCCCGCGGCAACGCCGTCGCCGACGAGGAGACCGGCCACCCGCAGATCGAATCGACCCTCGTGAAGTTCGACGAGGAGCAGCTGCGCACCGGCACCTGGGCGCAGGCGCTGCCCTGGCCGAACCTCATCGAGTCCACCACCCGCCGCGGCAAGGATCAGGCGTGGGACGCGATCCGCAAAGCCCGCCAGACCGTGGCCAGCAACAGCCTCGTCTACACCACCCTCGGATGGCGCACCACCACGGCGGGACAGCCGTTCTTCGTCCACTCCACCGGCGCGATCGGCACCGAGGGTGCGATCGACGACGTCGAGGTCAAGCCGTCGCTGTTCAACGTCTTCGCCCTCCCGGCCCCGTCGACGGATGCCGACGAGCTCCGCGCCGCCTGGCAGAAGGGCACCCTCGAGGCCAAGGACTCCTGGCTGCTCGGCCGCGCGCTCGCCCCGCTGCTCGCCCAGTCCTGGGGATCGGTGCTCAAGCCCAACGACGCCACCGTGCACCTGGTCGGCGGCCGCGCCTCCCTCAAGTCCGCCCACGGCCGTCTGGCCGTGCAGTACTTCGCCCCCGACGTCCACTACCACGGTGTCAAGGAGATGCTCTCCGGCTCGGCAAAGGGCGGCTCCGCGCTCGGTCTCATCCGCAGCGCGAACACCGTCTCGCACCTGCCGCTGCTCATCGATGACTTCGCCCCGGACGGCAACGCCAAGCAGGCGCAGAACCGCCTCGGCGAGCTCGCACGCATGCGGTTCAACTCCACCGGCCGCAAGGTCTCCACGCAGCGCGGCGGAGTGCGCGAGGACCGCCCGATCGAGGCGAACCTGATCACCACGGGCGAGCTCACCGCGACCGGCTCCGCCGACACCCGCATCCTCAACATCCCGCTGCACCCCCAGTCCGTCGACAAGGGCAAGGCCCTGTTCGCGCGGCTCGAGTCCCGCAGCTACCGCGCCGCCCGCGCCCTGCTCGGCTCCTCGCTGATCCACTGGGTCGCGCAGCGCCGCGACCAGATGCTCGAGGAGATCCAGGCCGCCATCGAAGGTGACACGACCTCGCCGCTGGCCACCGACAGCTACTGGGAACGCCGCCTCGCCGACCTTCCCCACGACTCCGGCGTCCGCAACCGCCTCGAGAACATGGCCGTCGACCTCGACCGCGGGATCTACATCATGCTCAAGATGCTCCGCGAGTACGGGGCGATCACCGCCGACGAGGCCAACGAGTTCTACGCCTGGGCGCGCGACGGGATCTACGACGCCGTCGCGCTGCAGGACTCCGCTTCCTCCGATGCCGGCGAACTCCTGCTCGCGTTCCTGCGCGAAGCGCTGATCTCCGGCGGGGCGCACCTGAGCACCCAGCACGGCGACGCCCCCGACGACGCAGCCAGCCTCGGCTGGGTCAACCAGAGCGCCGGCGAGATGCCGCAGTGGCGCCCCATGGGTGCCCGGATCGGCGTCATCGTGGGGGAGGGTGATGCGCAGCGCGTCTACCTCATCCCCTCCGTCGCGATCGGCGTCGCCAACACCGTCGCCAGCCGCGCCGACGAGGTCTTCTCCGAGACCACCCACTCCATCGCCAGCAGCTTCGAGAGCCACGGATGGCTCACCAAGGACCACGAAGGAAAACGCTCCGGCGCTCGGCGCATCGGCGGCCAGAAGATGCGCGTCTGGGATCTGCCGCTGTCCGCCCTCCTCGGCTCCGACAACGACGGTGACGACCCCACCACCGACAGCGACGGCAACCCCGACCCGGACACCAACCCCGGCCTGTTCGACATCGACCCCTCCGGCCCCACCGCTCCGACCGATGAGCCGCCGGTCGACGAGGAGCCGCCCGTCGACGAGTACCCGCCGACCGACCCCTACCTCGCCAACGAGCCGCCCGCCCCCGCCGACGACGTCGCGCCCACCCCGGCCGCGTCCCCCGCCGAGGACGTCGCGCCTGCCGCGGCCGCGTCCCCCGCCGTCGCCCCGGCGCCCGCCCCCGCAGCCGCCGCGCCGGCCGCACGCCGCGGCGCGTTCCGCGCTTCGGTCGCCGTCCTGCACACCGATGGGGTGTGGCTGCCTGACGGCAGCCGCGTCGACCTCGACGAGCCGATCGTGCACGCCGGGCAGGTCGCGCTGCTGGCTTCCAAGCTCTCCCTCGGCACCCAGATCAACACCGGCCCGAGCAAGCTGCGGCGCACCGAGCGCGGCCAGATCTACATCACCCGCGACTACGCCCTGACCCTCGGGATTCCCTTCGACAAGCTGCCCACCCCGATGGCGTTCCAGTACCGCGAGAAGCTGCAGGCAGCCACCGCCGGCACCCCGTTCATCGCCGAGGCACGCACCGCCGGATTCCAGGTCTCCGGCAAGGACTCCCTGGACCCCAGCATCGAGGTCTGGCACGACGACAACCCAGAGCTCGGCGTGCTCATCGGGTTCCTGCCCGCGCTGCCGCCGGCGTTCCAGCAGGTCATCCTCGCCGACGACCCCAGCCCGCTCGACGTCGCCGACCGGCTGCAGCGGTTCAGCGCCGCCCTGCGCTTCCCCTACCGCAAGACCCCCTCGAGCACCGGCCTCGATCTCGCATTCGCACTGCACCCCCGCACGGAGCGTGAACGCCTCTTCGAGTCCTGCGAGTCACCGGCAGTGCTCCGCGAAGCCGGCCACGCCGAAACCGACCTCGACTGGCAGCGCACCCTCACCCCCGACGAGCAGCAGCACAGCTGGGTGCACGCCTTCGACCGCGGCGGCTCCTACCTCGCCGCCGTCGCCGGCCTCGAGGTCGGCATTGGATCTCCCACCCACCACCCCGAGCCGCTGCCGTTCACCAAGCTCCCCGGCTACTGGAACATCACCATCCCCGAGGACGGCCACTGGCTCACCCCCAACCTGTTCAGCCCCCGCGGCGTGACCGGACAGGCCACCCCCGGCACCCGCATCTGGGTCGCCACGCCCACCATGGAGCTCGCCGCGGAGCTCGGCGTCGAGCCGGAGATCCACGAGGCCTATCTGTGGCATGAGAAGGGGCGCATCTTCGACACCTGGCAGAAGCGCATGCGCGACGCCCGCCAGCTGCTCGACACCGACAACCCCAACGACCAGATCGCCCGCGACCTGCTCAAGAAGGTCTACGTCTCCGGGCTCGGCATCATGGCCAGCGACCTGCACCGCAACGGCCGCCTCGGCTACGCCCCCCACCGCTACGACCACATCATCGCCAAGGCCCGCGCGAACATCCTGCGCCGCGTGTTCCAGATCGGCCGCGACACCGGCCGCTGGCCCGTCGCGATCAGCAAGGACACCCTCGTCTACACCAGCCCCAACATCGACGCCGAGGCCTCTTGGCCCGGCAAGCCCGAGCACTACGGCCGCGGGCTCGGCAGCTTCAAGTACGAAGGCTCGGCACCACTGGACGAACACGCCAAGTACTTCACCGGCCAGGCACGCCCCTACGAGGGTAAGAACGACCTCTCGGAGATCTTCTGATGCTCGACCACAACGCCTCCGACGCGATCACCCAGCGCAACGCGCTCTTCCGGTTCTTCACCGGCCAGGACTACTCCACCGTCTCCTCCTCGCCGGCGAGCATGCTGCGCTACCTCTACGCCGGCAAGAGCGACCGTCACCCCATCGACACCAAGACCGCCGCGGCCCGCCTCGGCGTCTCGCAGCGCACCGTCCAGCGCTGGATCAAGGGCGACTCGAACCCACGTCCCGAGCTCCTCAAAAAGCTCACCGACCGCACCCGCCAGACCGTCACCACCAAGCGCGGCCGCACGCAGATGGCCAAGCGTGCGAAGGCCGCCCTGCCCGGCGATCGCCGCACCCTCATCGTGCACGGCGTGCAGGGACTGTCCGCCGACCCCCAGGACATGGGCTACAACCGCAACGGGAACAGCTACATCCACCTCACCGACGACGAGCAGCGCGGCCTCATCGACGCATGGGGCAACGGGGGCGACACCGGCGCCCTCAGCTACCTCGAGGGCATCTACGCCCAGCCAGGCCGCTACACCGACTCCGGCACCTGGCGATTCCACGGCGTCGACGGGATGCAGTGGCGCTGAGCCCCACACCGTAGCTGCGCGTCGACGCTGCGCGATCGACCCGAACCGGGATAGTGTTGTGTATGTCACATGCACTCAACTTTCACGGATAGGGAGGGACAGCAGATGACCACCACGATGAGCGGCCGCGGCCGCGCCTCCCACGAGGAGCAGCGATGAGCCTGCATCCCGCGGAGGTCGCGCGATTCCTCACCGACCTGCAAGAGCACATCGAGAGCGTGACCACGTTCTACATCCCCCAGGACGAGCTCACCACCGTCCTGCAGCGCATGGCCGAGGACGGCCACCGAGAGATCCCCACCACCTAGGAGCAGAACCCCATGGCCAAGACCAACCCGGTCCAGCAGATCGTCGGCGCCGAGCTCGTCGGTTACGACTACTTCGCCAAAGAGCTCGACGTGCAGCTGCGCACCATCTACGCCTACGCCAGCGAGACCAACGCGCAGCGCCTCGAGAACTTCCCTCGCCCCGTCACCCCCGCAGGGCACCGTCAGCCCCTGTTCGACAAGGCCGACGCCGACAAGTTCATCGCCGAGCGCCGCGCCGGCAGCACCACCGGCAAGGGCCGCGTGAAGGCCCGACCCCTCACCAAGGCCCAGCGGGCCGCGGTGCCCGCGGCCGCGCAGATCCTCGGCCGCGAAATCGACCTCCGCGATCGCGTGGCCCTCCGCACAGCGATCTACGACGACCTCGCACTGCCCGTCATCGCCACCAGCGAGAAGGCTCAGGTGCCGGCCGTCGACACTGCCACGATCAAGAAGCTCTACAAGCAGACCGAGCACCCCTTCCTGCAGCAGCTGCTCATCTACCGCGGCGTCGACGTCGCAGCCGGCTGACACCACCCGAGAACCACGATGACCGACCCCACGCCCCTCTGGCGCACCGCCGAGCACGCGGATCTCGCCGTGCTCGAGCAGGCCTGGGGCGCGCACCGGCTCTCGCAGATCCTCGGCGCCGCGCTCGGCAGCTACAACCGACGCGGCAACGTCGACGCACGCACCGCCGGCGCGGTTCTCGGGGTCAGCGAAGGCACCATCCGCCGGTGGGTGCGCAACGGCGTGCCTGCCAGCAAGATGCAGGCCGTCATCGACCTCGTGCGACCGCCTCAGGGTGCTTTCGAGCTCGAGCACTCCGACCTCATCGTCGCCCGCCAGAACCTCGCGATCGTCACCGCCGACCCGCAGAAGGGCGCTGACCTCTGGGGACACAAGGGCTGGCTCGACCGCCACGACCTCGCGATCATCAAGATCGCCGGCGCACCCGTGATGGTGGCGCGCATCGCCCGCCACGACCGCTCCGCCACCGCCCAGCGCAACATGCTGCAGGGCGGGCTGAAAGACGCACACGGCCACTACCTCCCACCCGCGGAGATCCTCACCTTCCCCAACTACTTCGCCGCCACCATCGCCCGCCTCGAGATCCTCGAGGACGTCTACCCGTACCGCGTGCAGATGCCCGAAGGCAAGCTCTCCCGCGGCGGCTCCAAAGCGTGGCTCGCCGAGGCGCCCCGCAAACCCCTGAGCTCCTACCGCCGAAACCCCCGCCGGCGCACCCGGAGCAAGGCCCAGGTCGGCGTTCGCCCCGCCGCCGACTGACACCCGCGGGTTCTCTGAGCTCGCCGCGTACATGGTGGATGTGACACACCACCAACGCATTCGCCGCGGCCTCCGCCGCATCACCCGCACCGCTCGGGCTATCGCCGACCTCGCACGAGAGCTCACCCGCATCCTCGCGTGGGTCTGCGCTGCCGGCCTCGTCATCGCGGCCGCGAGCTCGAACGGGGGAGCGGACCTGCTGCTACCCCTGCTCGAGCTCGTCGGCAGCATCCGCCGATGACCCCGGCACCCCCACCGGCTCGGTTCGGCGCGCAGCGCCGAACCTCACAGCCATGACCGGCACGCCCACGAGGGCACCCCGAGCAGCGCCCGGCTTGCCGGGTGCCCGGATCTGGGCGCGCAGCGCTCAGCCTGCATCCGCAGG
>CALCIA010000109.1 GCA_937907435.1 uncultured Actinomycetes bacterium | reverse complement strand
CTGCCCGGGCCGTGGCGAGAGGGGCGGGTCCCTAACCCGGGCGCCAGCTTGCGGGTCCCCGTCCCTTCCGTCCCTCGCCCCTGCCCCGACGCCCCTTGCGCACTGCTCTAAACTCTTAGGAGTGAAAGCTTCAATCCACCCCGATTATCAGCTTGCCAACGTGCATTGCTCGTGCGGCAACCAGTTCTACACGCGGTCGACGAAAGACGACCTGCACGTCGAGCTCTGCTCCGAGTGCCACCCGTTCTACACCGGCAAACAGAAGCTGGTCGACACGGGCGGGCGCGTCGAGCGCTTCCAGCGTCGCCAGGCGAAACACCGGGCCGGTAGGCGGTAGCAACCGTGAGCCCCGTCGCGGGCTCCGCACAACAAGCGCACCAAACCTCCCCCTCCAACGGCAGCACCGGAGGGGACCCGCTGCGCATGCCCGACGGCGCGCTGGTCGCCAAACGCGACGCGCCCGTCGGCGGCCAGGCGGTGCTCGAGGGCGTGATGATGCGCGGCATCTCGACCTGGGCCGTCGCCGTCCGCACCCCCGAGGGCCAGATCGAAGTCGAGTCCGAGCCGCTCACTCCGTGGGCGAAACGCCACCGCCTCTGGCGGGTGCCGATCATCCGCGGCGTCGTCGCCCTCGCCGAATCGATGAAGATCGGCTTCCGCGCCCTGGCGATCTCCGCCAACGCGCAGATCGAGGACGACGAGGACGGCGAGCCGGAAGAGATCGGCGGCTGGGTCTGGGGCCTCACCATCGCCTTCTCGCTGGTCCTCGCGATCGGCCTCTTCTTCGTCGTCCCGGTCGGCGTCACCAGCCTGATCAAGGACCAGCTCGGCTCCTCGGTCCTCTTCTGGCTGGTCGAGGGCGTGCTGCGCACCGCGATCTTCCTCGGCTACATCTGGGCGATCTCGAAAATGCCGGACCTGCGGCGGACCTTCGAGTACCACGGCGCCGAGCACAAGACGATCTCCTGCTACGAGGCCGAAGACGAACTGGTCCCGGAGCGGGCGAAGCTCTACTCGCGCCTGCACCCGCGCTGCGGCACCAGCTTCCTGCTGATCGTGATGGTGATCTCGATCTTCATCTTCGCCCCGCTGGGCCTGCCCGCCTGGTACTGGCTGGTGATCTCGCGGATCGTCGGCATCCCGGTCGTCGCCGGGCTCTCCTACGAGGTGATCAAGTGGGCGGGCAAGAACCGCCGCAAAGCCTGGGTGCGGGGCGTCATGTGGCCCGGGCTGATGCTGCAGAACCTGACCACGCGCGAGCCGGACCTCGACCAGCTCGCGGTCGCGATCGCCTCGCTGAACGCGGTCCTCGCGCGCGAGAAGCCCGAGGACCTGCATGCCGATCAGACGATCGAGATCGTCGCCTAGCTAGCGCCGTATCCCGTAGGTGTAGGCGCCCAGGTAGGTGAGGCCGCCGATCGCGCCGAGCCAGTCGTAGGGCGCGCCGGACTTGCCGAGCGCGAGCTCGACCAGGAATGCGACGACGACGGCGAGGATGACCATCTGGCCGGCGAGCGCCTGCGCGCGCAGCTGGATCGTGTCCAGACGCTCGTCGCGAAGGTCGCCGCGGAATGCGCGGATGGATTCGCTGCGCCCGCCGACCGCGAGGAAAGCGGCGATCCCGCCGAACAGGGCGACGGCGAAGATCACCATCCCGGTCGGCGCGCCGCCGATCAACTCGGCCACCACCACGACAAGGCCGCAGGCGGCGAAGCTGATCGACCCGATCCAGCGGCCACGGGCGCTGCCGCAGACGCGAAATGCCTTACTCATCATCCTCGAATACCTCCTCGACCCGTTGGTCGAAATATCGAGCCAGTCGCATCGCCAGCGGCAGGGACGGGGTGTAGCGCCCCTGCTCGATCGAGTTGATCGTCTGCCGTGAGACGGACAGCGCCGCGCCGAGGCTCGCCTGCGAGAGGCCTTGGTCGGTGCGTAGCTGTCGGACCCGGTTCTTCATCTTCACTGTGAGCTAGTGTCAAGCGTGCTTGACAATTTGAAAGGTAGCCGGCGCTCGCGTCGATGTCAAGCGAGCTTGACAACAGACCCCTCGACCCCGGCGGGCCTAAAGTTGGTCGCATGATCGAGCAGCTGGTGGAACAGATCCGGGCCCGCTTCGCGGAGCTCGAGGGGCTGATGTCCGACCCCGAGGTGATCGCCGACCGCGAGCGCTACGCGGAGGTCGGGCGCGAGTACCGGCAGCTGAAAGCCGCCCGCGACCTGGCGGAGGAGTACTCGACCCTGAAGGACGACCTCGAAGGGGCGCGGGAGCTGCTCGAGGAGGGCGAGGACGAGGAGCTGCGCAAGGTCGTCGAGGAGGCGCCGCCGCGGCTCGAGGAGCTCGAAGAGGAGATCCGCCTGGCGATGGTCGAGCGCGACCCGAACGACGAGAAGAACGTGATCGTCGAGATCCGCGCCGGCACCGGTGGCGACGAGGCGGCGCTCTTCGCCGGCGACCTGTTCAAGATGCTCACCCGCTACGCCGAGCTGCGCGGCTTCTCCACCGACGTGCTCTCGCAGTCGGCGTCCGAGGCGGGCGGCTTCAAGGAGATCACCTTCGAAGTGCGCGGCGAGGGCGCCTACTCGGTCTTCAAGTTCGAGGGCGGCACGCACCGCGTCCAGCGGGTGCCGGAGACCGAGAGCCAGGGCCGCATCCACACCTCGACCGCGACGATCGCGGTGCTCCCCGAGGCCGAGGAAGTCGACGTCCAGATCGACCAGAACGACCTGCAGATCGACGTCTACCGCTCCTCCGGGCCGGGCGGCCAGTCGGTGAACACGACCGACTCGGCGGTGCGGATCACCCACAAGCCGACCGGGATCGTCGTCTCGATGCAGGACGAGAAGTCCCAGCTCCAGAACCGCGACAAGGCGATGCGGGTGCTGCGGGCGCGCCTGCTGGAGAAACAGATCGCCGAACAGCAGGAACAGATCGCCTCCGAGCGCAAAGCGCAGGTCGGCAGCGGCGAGCGGGCGGAGAAGGTCCGCACCTACAACTTCCCCCAGGGCCGGGTCACCGACCACCGGATCAAGCACACCTCGCACAACCTCGACGGGGTGTTGAACGGGGAGCTCGAGGAGTTCACCAACGCGCTCTCCGCGGAGGAGAAGCGGCGGCGGTTGGAGGCCGCCGCGGTGGCGTGAGCGCCGCGGCCGGCACCGCGGCGGGATCGGCGACGGTCAAGGATGCGCTGGGCGCGGCGACCGACGCCCTGGTCGCGGCGGGCGTGCCCGAGGCGCGCCTCGACGCCGAGGTCCTTCTCGCCGCCGCCAGCGGCCGCGGCCGCGCGTCCCTGATCGCCGACCCGAGCGAGCCGCTGCCGCCCGCGGTATCGCGCCTCTACGGCGAGTTCGTGCGGCGACGGCTGCGGCGCGAGCCGGTCGCCTATATCGTCGGGACGAAGGGCTTCCGTCGGATCGAGCTGGCGGTGGACCGGCGGGTGCTGGTGCCGCGGCCGGAGACGGAGCTGCTGGTCGAAGTGGCGCTGGAGCGGCGGCCGGGGCGGGTGCTGGACGTGGGGACGGGCTCCGGGGCGATCGCGCTGGCATTGGCCGACGAGCTGCCGGACGCCGAGATCGTCGCCACCGACACCTCGCCGGGCGCGCTCGAGGTGGCGCGCGCGAACGCCGCGCGGCTCGGGCTCGCCGGGCGGGTGCGCTTCGAGGCGGGGACGGTGCCGGAGGGCAAGGCCTTCGACCTGGTGCTCGCCAACCTTCCCTACGTCGCCGAACGCGAATGGGCGGGGCTCGAGCCGGAGGTGACCCAGTGGGAGCCGCGCGAGGCGCTGCTCGCGGGCGAGGATGGCCTCGACGCCTATCGGGAGCTGCTGGCGCCGATGGCCGAGGGGCCGGCGGAGTGCTTGCGACCGACGTTCAGCGACGCGCCCGAGGTGCTGGCGGGAGCGCGCGCGATCGCGGTCGAGATCGGCGTCGGCCAGGCGGTCGAGGTGGCGGAGATGATGCGCGATGCGGGCTTCGCCGAGGTGACGGTGCGCGAGGACCTGGCCGGCATCGAGCGTGTCGTGATGGGGGAGCGATGAGCACCGGCTCGCCTCCCCAGGTGGTGCCGCTGGAGCACGGCGGCGCGGCGGCGGCCCGCACGGCGCTCGAGCGCACGATCGCCGCGGGCGGCGTCGTCGTCTTCCCCTCCGACGGGGTCTACGGCCTCGCCTGCGATCCGCTCGACGCCGGCGCGATCGCCCGCATCCATCGGATCAAGGGCCGCGACGACGGCAAACCGGCCGCGGTCATGTACTTCTCGCCGCTGGCGATGCGCGAGCTGGTCGCCGAGCTCGGCCCCCGCGCCGCCGCCGCGGTCAGCGCCTTGCTGCCCGGCCCGGTGACGCTGGTGGTCAAGAACGCGGGCCACCGCTATCCGCTCGCCTGCCGCGAGGACGTCGAGCGCCTCGGCGTCCGCTTGCTGGCCGGGCCCCTGGCCGGGGCGATGTGCCCGATCTTCCAGACCTCCGCCAACCTCAGCGGCAAGCCGGCGCCGGGTCGCTTCGCGGACGTCCCCGACGAGATCATCGCCGCGGTCGACCTGGCGATCGACGGCGGCGAGCTGAGCGGCCTGCCCTCGACCGTCGTCGACATCGCCGCGATCGACGAGGGCGGTGAGTGGGAGATCCTCCGCGAAGGCGCGATCTCCGAAGGGGATCTGGCGAGTGTGCTTGCTTCGGTGGGGCTCGATTAGGGGACGGGCGGGGGTTCGGGGGGCTGGCGGCCGTCCGAGGGAGGTCCTGGGCTCCTCATGGGGGTCCTGGC
>CALCIA010000108.1 GCA_937907435.1 uncultured Actinomycetes bacterium | reverse complement strand
GCCCCTCTCGCCACGGCCACAGCCTGCCCGGGCCGTGGCGAGAGGGGCGGGTCCCAAACCGGGCGCCAACTTGCGGGGCCTGGGCCCTCCGGGGCGCCAGCCTGCGGGACCCCGAACCCGCGGAACCCACCGCGGCCTGAGCTACCCAGCCACCCGAACCAGAAGCTTGCCCATGTTGCCGCCGTCGAAGAGCTCGTTCAGGACGGTGGGCATCGACTCGATGCCGGTGTCGCGGATCGTCTCGTCGTAGTGGAGGTTGCCGGCGGCGAGGAGGGTGCCGAGGTAGTCGATCGCCTCGGGGAAGCGGTCGCCGAAGTCGAGGACGAGGAAGCCCTTGATGGTGGCGCGCTGCATGATCAGCTGGCCGATGTTGGAGAGGGCGCCGGAGTGCTTGCCGCCTTCGTCGTAGGTGTTGTACTCGGCGATCATGCCGCAGAGGGAGACGCGGGCGCCGATGTTGAGGCGGCCGAGGATGTGGTCCATGATCGGGCCGCCGACGTTCTCGAAGTCGACGTCGATGCCGTCCGGGGTGGCGGCGTCGAGTTGGTCGCGCCAGTCGTCCGCGCGGTGGTCGACGCAGGCGTCGTAGCCGAGCTTCTCGACCGCGTGGGCGCACTTCTCCGGCCCGCCGGCGATGCCGACGATGCGCTTCGCGCCGCGCTGCCTCGCCACCTGGCCCGCGATCGAGCCGACCGCGCCGCAGGCCGCCGAGATCACGACGGTGTCGCTCTCGCCGACCCCGGCCAGGTCGATGCCGATGTAGGCGGTGACGCCGGTGTGGCCGAGCGCGCCGAGGAACGCCGATTCCGGGCCGGGCAACGGGTCCGGGAGCACAGTCAGGGGCGCTTCGAGGAGCGCGTCGTCGGCGACGACGTGGTCCTGCCAGCCGAGAAAGCCGCTGACCTTCGCCCCGACCGGCATGTCGTCGCGCTTCGACTCGACCACCTCGCCGATCCCGAGTCCGCGCATCACCGCGTCGATCGGCACCGGCGGCATGTAGCCGCGGATGTCGGACATCCAGATCCGGTTGGTCGGGTCGAGCGAGAGCAGGTTGGTGCGCACCAGCGCCTGGCCGTCGCGCAACTCGGGCACCTCCTCCTCGACCAGCTCCAGATCCCCGACCGCCGCCTCGCCGGCGGGGCGGCGGCGCAGGCGCCAGGCGCGGTTGACGGTCATCGGGCCGCGAGGGTCGTGGTCTGCTCGGCGTCCGGGTTGTTCTTCGCCCAGACGTCGTCGTCGTAATAGCGGAGGTCGAACTTGGCCGAGTGGAACGCTTTTGCCGCCGCGTTGCACTCGTCCTGGGTGAGCTTCCCCTGGGTCGTCGTCCACTTCGCGGTTTTGGGCGGCAGCGAGCTCGAGCCCGCGCCCATCGGCCCGACGCCCGCGGTCCAGTTGTCGTCGGCCAGCACCGAGTAGGGGATCGAGGTCCACATCTCCCCCGTCTCGCGCGAGTAGCGCGCCATCCGGTGCGGCCCGCGGTCCTGGGAGCTGAGCGAGATCAGACCGACCAGCTCGGCGATCGCCGAGTTGCCGTACTCGTCGTTCATCAGCGGGCGGAACAGCTGCGTGCGCTCGTCGACGTCGAACCAGTCCGACTGCTCGTAGACGCCGGCGAAGTGGGCGACGTCCTTGAGGATCGCGTAGTAGACGAGGAGGCCCGCGTCGACCATCTGTTCGCGGGTCCAGCCGGCCATCATCCGCCACATGTCCGCGGTCGCCGCTTCCATCTTCTCGCGCTGGTCGTCAAAGTATTCGGCCAGCTCGGTGGCGTCGCCCATGTGGACGGGGATGTAACCGTCGGAGAGCCAGTCGGACGTGAACAGGCCGACCGCCACCAGCTTGCTGTTGTCGTAGGACGGCGAGGCCTCGAAGCTGCCCCAGTCGTCGACCATCTTGAAGTCGGTGTCCTTCATGATCACCGGGATGGTCAGGTTGTTGTGCTCGATCTCCGAGGCCGACCCGTCCATCCAGGGGAAGTCGCACTCGGAGAGATCGAGCGCATCGCGGACCAGCATCTGGTTACCGTCCTTGGTCCGGTAGGGACCGTGGTTGCAGAACGACAGCCGGCACTCACAGTGACTGAGGAAGCCGTACGCCGACACCGCCGCCATGAAGGCGGTGAAGGCGGTGTGGAGCTGGTCGCCCGGCGTCACCCCGATCGCGTGCTCTTCGAAGAACTCGGTCTGGCGGGCGGTGTGGATCTGGTCTTTGTGGTTGCCGTCGCTCGGCATGATGTGGTTCTCCGAGCGGTGGTAGGACATGTTCAGCCGGCGGGCGAAGTCGATCACGTCGATCACGTCTTCGACCGCGTCGGTCGGCTTCAGCAGGCCCATGTCGATCATCCACTGGCGGCCGCCGAGGTAGAACTGCGGCCCGACGCCCATCGAGATCGTGTTGACGTAGGTGCCGACCTGGCGCGCCCGGTCGCCGATCACCTCGGCCGGCATCGCCGCGTCCACCTTGCGCAGCACTTCCGGGTAACGAGCCCAGGCGTTGTAGTACGACATCGTGATGTACGGGTTGACCGGGAAGAGTTTCGACTCCTGCACGGTCCGGGTGGTGCACTGGAAGAAGAACGAGTCGGCCCACTTCTGGATGAAGTTGTTCGTCTCCAGCAGGTCGACGTAGCTGTGCTTGATCGGCATCTCCACTCCTCCTCTAAGAGACCTTGACGATGCGGACGCGGTGGTGGGCGGCGGCATCCGCGTCGGCGTACGCGTCGGCGGCCGGTTTCGAGTATTCGACCAACACCTCGTCGCCGTCGGCGAGGCCGTCGAGCTCGGCGTTCATCAGACACGGGACGTTGTACTCACGGGTCAGGATCCCGAGGTGCGAGCGCACCGTGCCGCCCATGCAGACGACCGCGGTGAAGTCGCCGAGGATCGGCGCCGTCAGGGTGCCGCCGGAGTCGTCGATGATCGCCACCGTGTTGTCCGGCACGCCCTCGGTGAGCATCTCCATGACCCGGTCGACGTCGGAGATGTAGCGCGCGGTGCCGGTGATGTCGGCGGGCGCCTTGAAGACGTTGTCCCCGGTGCCGACGATCGGCCGGCCCTCCTCGTCGGTCTCATGTTCGCCGGAGTCGGTGATTCCGGCGAGCGGTTTGTATTTGTCCGGCTCCTCCTTCAGCGAGATCGTCGCCGAGACGTCGAAGCGGTAGCCCTCGGCGAGCACGTCGGCCTCGATCTGCTCCAGCTCCTCGCGGGTCGGCAGCAGGACGCCGGCTTCGACCGCCTCCTCCCAGGACATGCCGCTGCGCTCGAACTTCTCCGCCGCCAGCGCCCGCACGGCGCTGTGGTACCGCTCGACCAGCGGCGTCGCCGACTCGCGCGCCCACTTGTCGGGGTAAGGACCCACCCCTTGAGTCTTGACCGTCACGAACTCTCCTCCTCGTGCTCGAGATTCGACTTCTCCTGCGCGAAGCGGAGCAGCAGCGCCGCCTCGTGCTGCCCCGGGAGCTTCGGCACGCTCGTCACGCCCGCCGCGATCGCGGCCCGCGCGCCCTCCGGGGTCGACACGTCGTCCGACGTTCCCACGGCCTCGGGGTCGATCGACCCCTCCCCCGCGTCGGCGACGACCTCCACCGGGCTCGCCTCGCGAGCCCACTCGATCAGCTTCTCCAGCCCCGGCACGCTCGCCGGGTCGACCGCCTCGGTCGCGAGGATGCCGCGGTAGACGACCCCGGCCGAGCCGTCGACGGTCAGCTCCGCGCCGAGGAGCGTCGCGGTCACGCCCTCGCCGACGCCGACCACGCTGGGCCGGCCGAGCGCCCGGGTGACGACCGCCGCGTGCGAGGTCGAGCCGCCGCGCTCGGTGACCACGGCGCGGGCGGCGATCATGCCGCTGACGTCCTCGGGGCTCGTCGTCGGCCGCGTGAGGACCACGTCGCCATCAGCTGCGCAGGCGGCGTCGGAGTCGTCGACGGCGACGCCCCCGGCGACGCCCGGGCAGGCGGCGACGCCCCGGGCGACCACCTCCGCCGCGGCGGCCGCGGCGGCGGAGACGCGCGGCGCGAGGACCGTCGCGAGCTGCTCCGGCGTGACCCGCCGCAGCGCCTCGGCGCGGTCGATCGCGCCCTCCTCGGCGAGGTCGACGGCCGCCCGCACAGCGGCCTGCGGCGAGCGCTTGGCGGCCCGCGTCTGCAGCAGGTAGAGGTCCCCGCGCTCGACCGTGAACTCGATGTCCTGGACGTCGCCGTGCTCGCGCTCGAGCAGCTTCGCGGCGGCGAGCAGCCGCTCGTGCGCGGCGGGCATCGAGTCGGCGAGATTGCTCAGCGGCAGCGGGTCGTGGGTCCCGGAGACGACGTCCTCGCCCTGGCCGTGGGGCAGCCACTCGCCGTAGGGCTCGGGGTCGCCGCTCAGCGGGTTGCGGCTGAAGAGCACGCCGGTGCCGGAGTCCTCGCCGAGGTTGCCGAAGGCCATCGCCTGGATGACCACGGCGGTGCCGCCGTCCTCGGCGATCCCCCAGTGCTTGCGGTAGGCCTTGGCGCGGCGCGAGGACCAGGAGCCGAAGACGGTCTTGATCACCGCGCGGAGCTGCTCGTGCGGGTCGGTCGGGACCTCCTCGCCGGTGTCCGCGCGGACCGCCGCGCGGACCGTGGCCGGGGTGGCGTCGGCGGCCGGCTCGTCGAGGTGGGCCTTCAGCACCGTCTCGCCGAACTGGTGGACGAAGCGGCAGTGGGTCTGGCGGGCGAAGGCCGCGTCGCCGGAGAGGCGCGCCAGCGAGGCCTCGACCTCCTCGGTGATGCCGAGGTTCAGGACCGTGTCCATCATCCCCGGCATCGAGACGGCGGCGCCGGAGCGGACCGACACGAGCAGCGGGCGCTCGCCGCCGCCGAAGGTGCGGCCGGAGCGTTCCTCGAGGCCGGCGACGCCGGCGAGGACGGCGCTCCAGGTGTCGGCGTCGAGCTCGCCGCCGTTGGCATGAAAGCGGCGGCACTCCTCGATCGGCAGGCACAGCGCCGGCGGCACCGGCAGGCCGAGGCTGAGCATCCAGGCGATGCTGCGGCCCTTGTTGCCGACGACCTCCTTGTCCGGCACCGACGAGCCGTCGAGGACGACGACCCGATCGGCGACCGCGGTCAAGGTGCCTCCTCGCGTTCCCGTCCCAGCATCCGCAGCAGATCCTCGTGCAGCTCGAACCAGACCGTGTGGTAGCTGTCGATCCGGGCCCCGGAGACCCATTCGACCTCGCCCGCCAGCGCCTTGTCGTAGGCCTCGTCGAGACGCTCTTTGTAGAGACCGAGGCGCGGCTCCAGCGCGGCGAAGGAGTCGAGGGCGCGTTCGGCCCGTTCGTGCTGGGCGCCGAGGCGGTCGATCACGCCGGTGTCGTAGTCGGCGTCGGAGTGGTCGTTGGGCACCCGTTCACCGCCCGCCGCGGGGATCATCTGCCAGTCGGTAAAAAGCGCCAGCAGCTCGCGGTTGATCTTCTCGAAGCGCTCGTAGGTCTCGGTGGCGGCCGGGTCGGCGCGGAACCCGGCAAAGGCCTCCGGATACTGCGCGTCGAGCCACTCGCGTCCCGCCGGGGCGACCATGAAGGTGCCTTTCGCGCCCGCCGCGCGACCGGCGGCGACGGCGGCCTCCAGCGCGGCCTCGACCTCGCCCTCCTCGGCGCCGATCACGGCGGCGACAGCAGCCGGCGTGCCGGCCTTCTTCACCGCCAGACCGTGCAGGGCAAGCAGCTCGGTGTCGGTAGCGCTCGACATGCCGGCCAGACTCTCACGCGAAACGCCTCCCCGCCACCGCCCAGCCGTCGGGTCATTTGTGGATTCCCCACAAAGCTCGGGGGACCTCGACTGGGGGACGGCGAGTGCTCGGGCGGCTGTTCGTGGGTTCGGGGAAGGGTCGCGGGCGGGTGGGGGTCCTGGGCTCCTCATGGGGGTCCTGGCAGGCTGTGACCCCCATGAGGAGCCCAGGACGTGAGGCGTGCGTGGGAGAGGCGGCACAGGGACGTCGCGAAGTCGGACTTACGTGACGATCGTGTCGGGGAGCTTCCACACCTCGGCGGGATCGGTCACAGAGATGCCGGGAACGTCACACCTCCCGGCCCCGGGAGGCCCTTCCCGGGCCAGGATCGGGGGCCCGGGACGCGCGGTCGACCTGAGGTCCGGTAGCCGGACCTCAGGTCGACCGCGCCCCCGTC
>CALCIA010000107.1 GCA_937907435.1 uncultured Actinomycetes bacterium | reverse complement strand
TCCCTGTGACGCCTCTCCCACGAACGCCTCACGTCCTGGGCTCCTCATGGGGGTCACAGCCTGCCAGGACCCCCATGAGGAGCCCAGGACCACCCTCGCACGGCCGCCCCCGCCCCTCACGCCGAGACGATCGGGATCACCAAGCCGACCTCGGTCAGGTCGAGTACGCGGTTGACGCCCTGATGGCGGCTCCGCAGGAGGCGCAGGGAGTCGTCCTCGGGGCGGGAGCGGGCGAGGTCGTAGAAGAAGGCGACGGCGCTCGAGTCGATGAACTCGAGGTTGGTGAGGTCGATGACGATCATCGCGCCCCGCTCGTCGAGCGCGGGCGCGAGGGTGGCCGCCGCGTCCGCGGCAACGGAGAGGTCGAACTCACCGGAGAGCGAGAAGACGATGACGTCGTCGCCGTACCGGGTCCGTTCGATGTTCAGGGGTCCGTCGAACCCCTCTTCGATCTGAGCAAGCATGGGAACTCCTGTCCTGGAAGTGACTTGGAGATCCCGTCGACCGGCATTGGCGGCGCGTGATCCGCTGAAGGGGACAGGTCATCGGGCGGCGCGTACGCCACTAAGCGACCCACGAACGACCCTACAGCACATCCCCGCTTTTGGGTAGGGGCCTACGGCAGCGCGTCGGCGGTGTGAGGGCCGAGCACGAAGACCTCGGCGGCGACGCCGTCCTTGTTGATCTGGCTGAGGCAGGTCTCGACCCGGCGTCCGGTCACCTTTTCGATCGTCTCGCGGAAGAGCGGCTCGATCTCGTCCTGGAAGGCCTGGCGGTTCATCCGCACCTGGTCGAAGCGCCCGCCGTCGACCAACACCCGCTCGGCCCGCGTGAAGGAGTCCTCGAGGATGCAGGTGACGACGTCTTCGCGCCAGTGGGTCTTCGCCTTGGTCGGCCCGCGACCGTAGTACTCGGCGTAGATCCCGACGATCTCGCGTGAGATCGCGGCGACGATCGCGCCGGATGCATCGTGGGCGATCGGGTCATCCTGCATCGGCTTCTCGCTCATCGGGACGTTTCGAAGATACCGGGTACCACTTGGGCTGAGACAGGTGGAGATCTCGGAAAGACGACCAGCAAGCCCGGTGCAGCTCGGTGACGCGGCTTTGGAGCGGATCGCGGCGACGCTCTCTGACCTCTACTACATGCTCTACGAGGAGCGGGCGGTCGATCCGCGCGCCTCGCTCACCGGCAACATGCTCGCCTTCGTGTTCGAGGACGGGCTCTCGGTCGCCGACGAGTGGCTGCTGGGCAGCGGGCGCTCCGAGCGGCTGCGCGAGTTCCGCCGGAGCTTCTTCGAGGTCGTCTCGGGCGAACTGGTGGAGGTGGTCGGCGGTCTCACCGGCATGCCGGTCACCTACTCCTTCTCCGGCTTCGATCCCATGACCCGTACCACGCACGCGATCTTCGTCCTCGACGTGACCCAGCTGTACGGCGCCGAGCAGCGCCGGGCGGTGCTCAACTGGAGCGAACAGGTGCGCCGCAACGCCCGCCGCCTCCAGGAGCAGCACCGCGCCACGATCGAGGTGCATCAGGCGCTGAAGGAGCAGCTGCGCTCGAAGCGGGAGGACGTGCGGCGCTGGGAACGGGACGACGCCGCGCAGCCTCCTTCAGACGAAGGCTGAGGGGCGCGCGTCGGGTCGGAGGCGCGGATCGCGCACCCGGTGAGTGGGTGCCCCTGCGAATCCGAAGTCGGGTCCACCACCCGAGGAGGCACCCACGATGATCATGCGACTCGACCGCCTGCGGGCGGAAATCCCACAGCCGACGGACCCCGATCCGAACGGCGCCTCGATCGTCCCGGCGGTCTGGGTCGTCTTCGGCATCGCCCTGGTCGGCGGCGTCGTCGCCCCGGGGGTCTGGATCGCCGGGCGCGCCCCTGCCGTCCCGACCGCCGAACAGGCTCACCAGCGCGGGCACGAGCAGCGGCCGCGCGAGCCAGGTGTCGAGCATCAGCCCGACGAACATCGCGAAGGCGAGCTCGCGGAAGGCGGCGATCGGGATCAGCCAGACCGCGGCGAAGGAGAGCGCGAGGATCAGCCCGGCGACGGCGATCGCGCTGGAGGCGCGGGAGCCCGCGGTGCGGATCGCCGCGCGCAGGTGGCGGCGCTCGGCCTCGCGCCAGATCCGGCTGACCAGGAAGACGTTGTAGTCGGCGCCCAGGGCCAGCATCAGGATCGCCGTCGCCACCGGGACGAAGAAGGCGAGCTCGTTGTAGCCGAGCAGGCCCTGGAAGACGTAGACGGTGAGGCCGAGGGCGGCGGCGACGACGAGGAGGCTGGAGCCGACCAGGTAGAGCGGCGCCGTGCGGCTGCGCAGGAGGACCCAGAGGAGGACGAGGAGGATCGCGAGCGCCGCCGGCGCCACCTTGAGGCCCGCGTGCCAGGTGTCTTCGGTCAGTTCGTGGCCGATCGTCGTGTCCCCGGTGACGCCGAAGCTCGCCCCCCGCATGCCGCTCCGGGCGAGCAGCGTCGGCAGCTTCGCTTCGAGGTCGGAGAGGATGCCGGGCGCGACCGGGCCGTCCGGGTCGGCTTCGAGGACGACCAGGAACCGGGCGGCGTCCCCGCTGCGGGCGACGAAGATCCCCGGCGGCAGCGCGCTCAGTCGCCGCCCCGGCCCGACCACCGCGCCGATCCCCGGCTGGGCTTCGACCCGTTCCTGCAGCGCCGCGAGCGCCGCCGGGTCGCCGACCCCTTCGCCTTCGATCACCAGCATCGTCGGGCCGAGCACGCCGGGGCCGAACGCCTGGGTCGCCTCGTCGTATCCCTGCCTGGTCTGGGTCGTCGTCGGGAGGCCGCGGAGGATCGGGTTGCCGAGCTCCAGGTGTCGCAGGCCGCTCGCGCCGGCGAGCAGCGCGGCCAGGCAGAGGACGGTGACGACGATCGGGTGGCGGGCGGCGAGGCCGATGACCCTGGTGCGCGCCCGCGGGCCGTCCGCCTCGCCCGGCGCGCCGCCCGGCTCCGCGACCGCGAGCCGTCGCGGCCAGAAGACGAAGCGCCCGAGGATCGCCAGGCAGGCGGGCACGAAGGTCAGCGAGACGACCGCCGCGATCAGCACCGAGATCGCCATCGCCGGGCCGAAGGCGGAGAGGAAGTCGACGCCCGACAGCGCCAGCGTCATCGTCGCGCCGGCGATCATCAGCGCCGCGGTCGCGACGACCGGCAGGAGCTCCCCGGTGACCGCGGTCGCCGCCTCGCGGGGCGACTCGCCGCGCTCCAGCCGGAAGCGGAAGCCGGAGACGAAGAAGACCAGGTAGTCGGTGAGCACGCCGAAGAGCAGGGCGACGACGACCGGCTGCACCTCTTCCGGGATCGCCAGGCCGAAGCGTTCGGAGACCAGGCCGAGCAGCCGGTCGGCGAGCAGGTAGGAGAGCCCGACGGCGGCGAGGCAGAGGAGCGGGATGGTGAGCGAGCGGTAGTAGGCGAGCAGGATCAGGACGACGAGCGCCGCGGTCGCGATCTCGACCCAGGGGAGGTGTTCTTCGACCAGGTTCGCTTCGGCGGCGGAGGCGGGGATCGCGCCGGTGATGTGGGCCGTCTCGGCGCCGCTCGCCCGTCGCAGCCCGGCGGCGAATTCTTCGCTCGCGTTGGTCGCGTCGCCTTCGGCGGAGGGTTCGGCGTAGAGGTAGACGAGCAGCGTGTCGCCGACCGGCCCGCCTTCCAGCGGGCGCCCTTCGGCGGCGAAGGGGACGGCGCGCAGGCCGGAGTCCGAGCGGTCGGCGCGGGCGATGAAGCGGAGCGCCGCGTGCGCGTCGGCCCGATCGAATCCGCCTTCCTTCCTGGCGACGACCATCGAGCGGCTGATCAGCGGGAAGCCGAAGGTCCGCAGGGACTTCTCTTCGACTTCCAGCGCCTCCGAGGAGCGCGGCAGGAGGCTGCCGAGCTCGGCGCTTTCTTCGCCGAACCCGGAGGGGAGGTGCCGGCCGGCGAGCACGGCTCCCGCGATCCAGGCGGCGATGACCAGGAACCGCGCCCAGACGATCGCGCGGCCGGTCCACCAGGCGGCGCCCCGCTTCTCCTCGTGCGTTGGGGCTTCGGTTTGGCCCACGTCACACGGGTACCCCGGGGCAGCCAAGAATCGCTTCATGAGAGAGGGGTGAGTGCCAGTGGCCGACAACCGGGGGGTCGCCTATATGGGGACCGGGAAGGTCGAGGTCCAGGACATCGACTACCCGGCCTGGCGGATCCAGGAAGGGCCGGGGGTGCCCGACGAGAACGTGGGCCGCGAGTTGCCGCACGGCGCGATCGTCAAATTGGTGGCGACGAACATCTGCGGCTCCGACCAGCACATGGTCCGCGGGCGCACGACCGCGCCGAAGGGGCTGATCCTCGGCCACGAGATCACCGGCGAAGTGGTCGAGATCGGGCCGGGGGTCGAGTTCATCGCGGAGGGCGATCTCGTCTCGACGCCGTTCAACATCGCCTGCGGGCGCTGCCGCAACTGCAAGGAACGCAACACCGGGGTCTGTCTCAACGTCAACCCCGAGCAGCCCGGGGGTGCCTACGGCTACGTCGACATGGGCGGCTGGATCGGTGGCCAGGCCGAATACGTCCTGGTGCCTTACGCCGACTTCAACCTGCTCAAGTTCCCCGACAAGGACCAGGCGATGGAGAAGATCCTCGACCTGACGATGCTCTCCGACATCTTCCCGACCGGCTACCACGGCTGCGTCAGCGCCGGGGTGGGGACGGGGTCCACGGTCTATGTCGCCGGCGCCGGCCCGGTCGGCCTCGCCGCCGCCCACGCCGCGCAGCTGCTCGGCGCCGCGGTGGTGATTGTCGGCGACGCCAAGGAGGAGCGGCTCGGCCAGGCGCGCAGCTTCGGCTGCGAGACGATCAACATCGACAAGGGCGAGATCCCCGACCAGCTCGAGCAGATCCTCGGCGTGCCGGAGGTCGACTGCGGCGTCGACGCGGTCGGCTTCGAGGCCAAGGGCCACGGTCCCGACGCGGGCGAGGAACCGGCGGTGGTGCTGAACTCGCTGATGAGCGTGACGCGCGCGGCGGGGCGGCTCGGCATCCCCGGTCTCTACGTGGTCGAGGACCCGGGGGCGGAAACCGAGGCGGCCAAAGAAGGCTCGCTGTCCCTGCGGCTCGGCACCGGCTGGGCCAAGTCCCTGAGCTTCGTGACCGGCCAGTGCCCGGTGATGAAGTACCACCGCGAGCTGATGATGGCGATCCTGAACGACCGCGCCCAGATCGCGAAGGCCGTGAACGCGACCGTGATCCGGCTCGACGAGGCCCCGGAGGGCTACGAAGACTTCGACAAGGGCGCCGCGAAGAAGTACGTGATCGACCCCCACGCCCTCCTCGCCGCCTGACGACGATGTTGATGGGCCGAAAACTCAAGCCATAGTTGAGTTTTCGGCCCATCAACCGCGGGGATCCTGCCGGTGGACGGCGGTGGCTCACCGCGGCTCGCCTGGCTCAGGGACGTGGTCCGGGACCGCCTGTGGCGGGCCGGGGTGGGCGAGCGCGTAGGGTCGGGCCGTGAGCACGGCCACGGACACCCCGCTCGCGACCGCCTTGGCGGCGGTCGGGCTGCCGGCGGAGTCCGCGGCGCGGCTGGAGATCGGCGGTGGGCGCGGGACCCCGGAGCCGCGCCTTCCGGTCGAGGACGTCGGCGTCGCCTGCGTCGGCGCCGCCCTGCTCGCCGCGGCGCGACTGCACGAGGCGCGGACTGGGGAGTGGCTCGCGCCGGCCGTGAACCGTGATCAGGTCCGCGCGGCCCTGGTCAGCGAGCGCCTGTTCCAGGTTGACGGCGAGCCGGCCGGCGGCGGCTTCGCCCCCGCGTCCCGCTTCTGGCCCGCGGCCGACGGCTGGGTCCGGACCCACGCGAACTTCCCGTGGCACCGCGAGGCGCTGCTGCGGGCGGTCGGGGCGGCGGACGTCGATGCCTTGGCCGACGCGATCGCGGAGCGCCCGGCCGCCGAGGTCGAGGCCGCCGCCTTCGCCGCCGGCGGGATCGCCGCCGAGGTCCGCACCCCGGCGGAGTGGCGAGCGCACCCGCAAGGCGCCGCGGTCGCCACCGAGCCCCTCGTCGCCCGGGTCAGTCTCGGCGACGCTCCGCCGCGGCACCGCGACCCCGCCCTGGGCCACGGCTCGCGTGGTTCCTTTTGGTCGGATAGCGACCAAAACGAAC
>CALCIA010000106.1 GCA_937907435.1 uncultured Actinomycetes bacterium | reverse complement strand
GAGAGGGGCGGGTCCTCCCGGGCGACGGCTTGCGGGGCCCCGGCCCCCCGCCTCAGCCGCCCCGCTCCTCGACGAAGAGGTCCAGTTGCAGGTCGGCTTCGTCGGCGGCGCTGTAGACGGAGAGGTCGGCGCCGTGCTCCAGCAGGATCTCGTCGTCGATGCAGAAGTTGCCGGTGAAGGCGCGGCTGTCGGTGGTCAGGATCGCGTGGGCGGCGTCGGCCATGATCGCCGGGGTGCGGGCGCGTTTCATCGCCGCCTCGCCGCCGACCACGAACTCGACCGCGGCGGTGGCGATCAGGGTGCGGGGCCAGAGGGAGTTGAAGGCGATGCCGTCCTCGCGGTAGCGCGCGGACATGCCGAGGGTCACCATGCTCATGCCGAACTTGGACATCGTGTAGGCGAGGTGGTGGGCGAACCACTTCGGGTTCATGTCGAGCGGTGGGCTGAGGGTGAGGACGTGCGCGTTCGAGCTCTGGCGCAGGTGCGGCACGCACTCGCGACTGAGCAGGAAGGTCGCCCGGGCGTTGATGCTCTGCATCAGGTCATAACGCTTCATCGCCAGCTGCTCGGCATCGCTGAGGTCGATCGCGCTGGCGTTGTTGACGAGAACGTCGATGCCGCCGAAGCGCTCGACGGTCGCGGCGACCGCCCCTGCGACCGACTCGTCATCACGGACGTCGCCGACGATCGGCAGCGCCTGGCCGCCGGCCGCCTCGATCTGCTCGGCCGCCGTGTACACGGTGCCCTCGAGCTTCGGATGCGGCTCCGCCGTCTTCGCCAGCAGCGCGACGTTGGCGCCGTCGGCCGCGGCCTTGACCGCGATCGCCAGGCCGATCCCTCGACTGCCGCCGGAGACCAGCAGCGTCTTGTCTCCCAGGTCTGCCATCGCCTCAGACCCTCTCGATCAGAGTCCCGGTCCCCAGGCCGCCCCCGCAGCACATCGTCACCAGGCCCATCTCCTTGTCGGAGCGCTCCATCTCGTGCAGCAGGGTGGTGACCAGGCGGGCGCCGGTGGAGCCCAGGGGGTGGCCGATCGCGATCGCGCCGCCGTTGACGTTGACCCGGTCCATGTCCGGTTCCAGCTCGCGCTGCCAGGCGCAGACCACCGAGGCGAAGGCCTCGTTGATCTCGACCAGGTCGATGTCGTCCATGGTCATCCCGTTTCGCTCCAGGAGCTTCTCGGTCGCCGGGATCGGGCCGGTCAGCATGATCACCGGGTCGACCCCGACCGTGGTGATGTCGTATATGCGGGCCCGGGGGGCGAGGCCGAGGGCCTCGGCCTTCTCGCGCGCCATCAGGAGGACGGCGGCGGCGCCGTCAGAGACCTGGGAGGAGTTGCCGGCGGTGACCTTGCCGTCCTCCTTGAAGGCGGGCCGCAGGGCGGCGAGGCCCTCGAGGGTCGTCTCGCGCAGGCCCTGGTCGGTGACCCGGGTGGCGCCGTCGGCCTCGACCGGGACCGTCTCGCGCTCGAAGCGGCCCTCCTCGGTCGCCTGCGCGGCGAGGGTCTGGGAGCGCAGGCCGAGCTCGTCGAGCTCGGATCTGGGGATCTCCCAGCGGTCGGCGATCATCTCGGCCGAGAGGCCCTGGGGGATCAGGTCGTAGCGCTCCAGCAGGCCCGGGGAGAAGGCCATGCCGTACTCGGCCATCATCTCGCCCGCCTTCGCGAAGGAGTTCTTGCCCATGTGCTCGACCCCGCCGCCGACGGCGACGTCGCAGACGCCGGAGGCGATCAGGGCGGCGGCGAAGTTGACCGCCTGCTGGGCCGAGCCGCACTGGCGGTCGACGGTGGTGGCCGGGACCTCCTGGGGCAATCCTGCCTCGAGCCAGGCGTTTCGGCCGATGTTGATCGCCTGCTCGCCCCACTGCTGCACGCAGCCGCAGATCACGTCGTCGACCTCGGCCGGGTCGATGCCCGCGCGGGAGATCAGCTCGGCGTAGGTCCGCGCCAGGAGGGTCGAGGGGTGGAGGTCGCGGTACCAGCCCTTCTCGGGGTGGCCGCGGCCCACGGGGGTGCGGAGCGCCTCGACGATCACGACCTCGCGGCCGCCGAACCTGCCCTTGCCGTTCTGCATCATGTCCTCCTGATCGATTTCCGCTCGCGACCCTAATTGTCGCGGACGGCTTACGTCATCTCCCGCTTGTGGAATCGACGAAGGGCCGCCGGGGAGCGACTGGGGGCGCCGCGGGGGCGTGACTACTGTCGGGCCAGTGATCGATTTCGAGCTCGAGCCAGAGTTGGTGCAGCTTCGTGACCGGGTCGCGCGGTTCGTCGGGGAGGTGGCGATCCCGGCCGAGCCGCGCGACATCTCCACCCACGGCACCGACGAGGCGCTGCGCGCCGAGCTGCAGGACGAGGCCAAGCGCTGGGGCGTCTTCGGGCCGCAGCTGAGCGAGGAGCTCGGCGGCCTCGGGCTCGACCACCGCGGCACGGCGGTGATCCTCGAGGAGTGCGGCTACAGCCTGCTTGGCCCGCAGGCGCTCAACTGCGCCGCGCCGGACGAGGGCAACATGCACATGCTCGACCTGATCGCCTCGCCCGCGCAGCGCGAGCGCTACCTGGTGCCGCTGGCGGCCGGGCGGATCCGCTCCTGCTTCTCGATGACCGAGCCCGCGCCCGGCGCCGGCTCCGATCCCACGATGCTGCGCACGACGGCGCGGCGGACGGGCTCGGGCTGGTCGATCAGCGGCCGCAAGTGGTTCATCACCGGCGCCGAGGGGGCGGCCTTCACGATCTGCATGGCGCTGGCCGAGGACGCGGGCGCGACGATGTTCCTGGTCGACGCCGACAATCCCGGCTTCCGGATCGAGCGCATCCTCGACGTCACCGACCGCGCTTTCCCCGGCGGCCACGCCGAAGTCGCCTTCGAGGACTGCGAGGTCGGCGACGACGCGGTCCTCGGCCGGGTCGGCGAGGGCTTCCGCTATGCGCAGGTGCGGCTGGCGCCGGCCCGCCTCACCCACTGCGAGCGCTGGCTCGGCGCCGCCCGCCGCGCCCACGACTTCGCCCTCGACTACGTCGCCGGCCGCGAAGCCTTCGGCGGGCCGCTGGGCGAGCTCGGGATGGTGCAGGAGAAGCTGGCGCGCTCGCAGATCGACATCGAGACCGCGCGGCTCCTGATCTGGCGCTGCGCCTGGGCACTCGACCGCGGCGAGCCCGCCAAACACGAGTCCTCGGTGGCCAAGGCCTACGTCGCCGAGGCGGTCCATCGGGTCGTCGACAACGCGGTCCAGGTGTGCGGGGGGACGGGCGTCTCGGGCGAGGGGCCGCTGGCCCGCCTGCTCAACGAGACGCGGCCCTTCCGCATCTACGACGGGCCGACCGAGACCCACCTCTGGTCGATCGCCCGCTGCGGGCTCCGCGCCCGTGCCGCCCGCCGCGCGGAGCCGGCGCCCGGCCCGTGAACGAGACCGACCTGGCCGCGGTCGCGCCGGCCGAGCCGCTCGCCGCCTACCTGGACACGCTCGGGATCGGGACCGGGCCGGCGCGGATCGAGGCGATCGGCGAGGGCCACTCGAACCTCACCTTCCTGGTCGAGCGCGAGGGCGCCCGGGTGGTCCTGCGGCGGCCGCCGCGCGGCCCGCTGCCGCCCTCGGCGCACGACGTGGTCCGCGAAGCGCGGCTGCTGGAGGCCCTCCGCCCGCACGGCACGCCGGCGCCGGAGGTGCTCGCGACCTGCGAGGACGAGGCGGTCATCGGCGCGCCCTTCTACGTGATGGCGTGGGTCGAGGGACACGTGCTGACGGAGGCGATGCCGCCGGCGCTGGCGGGGGAGGCGGAGCGCGTCGCCGAGTGCTTCGTCGACGGCCTCGTCGACCTCCACGCGGTCGACGCGCGCGCCCCGGAGCTGGCTGGCTTCGGCCGTCCGGAGGGATACCTCGAACGCCAGCTGCGCCGCTTCGGCGGCCTTTACGAGACGAACGCGACCCGGCCGCTTCCGGACCTCGAGGCGGTCGCCGACTGGCTCGCCGCCAACCTGCCGGAGTCGCCGCCGTCCACCGTCGTCCACGGCGACTATCGCCTCGGCAACGTGATGGTCGCCCCCTCCCCCGCCCGCCTCGCCGCGATCCTCGACTGGGAGATGGCGACGGTCGGCGACCCGCTCGCCGACGTCGGCTACATGACCGCGATGTGGTCGGAGCCGAGCGATCCGCCGAACCCCGTCTCCGACCTCTCCGCGGTCACCCGCGGCGCCGGCTTCCCCGGGCGCAACTTCCTGGTCGAGCGCTACGCGGAGCGGACGGGCCGCTCGCTCGACGCCCTCCCGTGGTACCAGGTACTCGCCCTCTGGAAGGCGGCGATCTTCCTCGAGGGAAGCTTCCGCCGCTTCGGCGCCGGCACCACCGCGGATCCGTACTTCGCGAGCCTGGAGGCGGGCGTCCCGGCCTTGGCGGCGCTCGCGCGCGAGCGCGCGGGGGGCTGATGGGTGGGTCGGGGGGTGCTGGGGGTCCGTGGTGCGGGCGGCTGGCCGAGGGAGCGGCGGGTGTCCTGGGCTCCTCATGGGGGTCCTGGCAGGCTGTGAC
>CALCIA010000105.1 GCA_937907435.1 uncultured Actinomycetes bacterium | reverse complement strand
CAGCCTGCCAGGACCCCCATGAGGAGCCCAGGACCTCCCTCGGACGGCCGCGGGCGCTCGGACCCCCGCCCGTCCCCCGCCCGTCGCCGAACTACTCATCCACACCGGTGATTCCGCGCAAACGCGGGTACCTGGGGACCGTGCCCGCGGCCGAGGGTCCCAGCGGCTTTCCACCGACCGCACGTCGGTTCCCGCTCGGGGTCAAATGACCAACCGCTGCCCGGCGAAGCGGCGGAGCGAGGCGCCCTTGGCCGTGGGACATGTCAGGGCCGCGGGTTGGCGGCTCGACCTACGCACGATCGCGGCGTCGCCCACCGGAGCAGCCCCTGGAGTTCGCAGTAATCCGCGGATAGCGCGGAGAAGTGCGAACTCACCCCTCGGCGGACCAGGCGGTGCGGCCGGCGACGAAGGTTTCGCGGACCAGCGGGACGCCGGGGCGGTAGACGAAGTCGATCGGCGAGGCGGCGTCGAGGACGATCGCGTCGGCGCGGCAGCCGGGGGCGAGGCGGCCGATGTCCTCGCGCCGGAGGGCCGCGGCCCCGCCGCGGGTGGCGGCGCCGACCGCCTCGGCCACCGTCATCCCCATGTCGCGGACGGCGAGGGCGATGCAGAAGCCCATCGAGGTGGTGTTGCTGGAGCCCGGGTTGGTGTTGGTGGCGAGGGCGACGGTGGCACCGGCGTCGATGACGCGGCGGGCGTCCGGGTAGGGCTGGCGGGTCGAGAAGTCGGTCGCGGGCAGGAAGGTGGCGACGGTGCGCGAGCCGGCCAGGGCCTCGACGTCGGCGTCGGCGAGGTAGGTGCAGTGGTCGACCGAGGCGGCCTCCAGCTCGACCGCCAGCCGCACCCCCTCCCCCGGCCCGAGCTGGTTGCCGTGCAGGCGCAGGCCGAGCCCGGCGGCGCGGCCCGCCTCAAGCACCGCCCGGCACTGCTCGGCGGTGAAGGCGCCGGTCTCGCAGAAGGCGTCGATCCAGCGGCAGCGCGGCGCGCAGGCGGCGAGCATCTCGCCGCGGACGAGGTCGACGTAGGCGTCGGGGTCGGACTCGAACTCGGCCGGCACCACGTGCGCGCCGAGGAAGGTGACGTCGTCGGTGAGCTTCGCCGCCACCGCGCAGGACTTCGCTTCGGAGTCGACGTCCAGGCCGTAGCCCGACTTGATCTCGACGTGGGTGATCCCGGCGCGCAGGCCCTCGGCGCGGCGCTCCCAGGCGAGCCGCTCCAGGTCGGCGGCGCTTGCCACCCGGGTCGCCTCGGAGGTGACCCGGATGCCGCCCGCCTCGTAGGCCTTGCCCGCCATCCGGGCGGCGAACTCCTCGGAGCGGTCGCCGGCGAAGACCAGGTGCGTGTGGCTGTCGACGAAGCCGGGCATGACGCAGCGCCCGCCGGCATCGACTCGCCCGTCGGCCTCCACCCCGGCCCGCTCCACCGCGACGACCTTGCCGTCTTCGAAGATGACCGCGGCATCTCGAAGCTCGCCCAGGGGTCCGTCGCCGAGGCTCGGCTCGCCGGTGATCAGGAGGCCGACGTTGTCGATCGCGAGCGAGCTCACCGATCGGCCCCTGCGCTCCCGAGGTCCGCGATGGACCGCCGCAGCTCCTCGGCGACGTCCATGGTCACGTGGTGGCCGTCGCGGACGACGAACTCGCCGCCGACGATGACGTTGGTGACGTCCGCCGCCGTGGCGGCGAAGACGATCGAGGCGGCCGCCGTGTCCGGGGCGATGCCGGCGAGGCGGACGCTGTCGGCGGAGAGGCTGACGAGGTCGGCGAGCTTGCCGCGCTCGATCGCGCCCGCCTCGGGCCAGCCGAGCGCCCGGTGGCCGTCGGCCGTCGCCGCCGCGAGCAGCGTCGCCGCGTCCTGGTTGCCGCGCTCCAGGCGCGCCAGCCGCTCGTCGAGCTCGATCGCCCGACATTCCTCGAAGAGGTCGATCACCGCCTGCGAGTCGCTGCCGACCGCGAGCCGCGCGCCCGCCGCGCGCAGCGCCGCGGCGGGGCCGATGCCGTCGGCGAGGTCGCGCTCGGTGGTCGGGCAGAAGCAGCAGGTGGCGCCCGCCTCGCCGAGGAGCTGCCGGTCGCGCTCGGTCGGGTGGGTGACGTGGATCGCGGTGAAGCGCTCGGTGAGGGCGCCGGCCTCGGCCAGCAGCTCGGTCGGGGTGCGACCGTAGGCGGCCTGGGAGGCCTCGTTCTCGGCGGGCTGCTCGGAGACGTGGGCGTGCAACGGGACCTCGCGCGCGTTCGCCCACTCGGCGACGGCCGCCGCTTCCGCCGGCCCCACCGCGCGCACGCTGTGGATCGCGGCGCCGACCCGGACCGTCGGGCGCGTCGCCAGGTCCGGAGGCGACACCGGCGACCCGGCCGGACGCGTCGCAGCGTCCGACGCCGACAGCGACGGACCGGTCGAGGGCGTCGCCTGGTCCGATGCGGCCGGCGATGACCCGGTCGCGCGCGACGCACCGTCCGCGAGCGCGTCCACCCGCTCGATCCAGCGCTCGACCGTCCCATCCGAGAAACGGCGCTGGCCCTCCGCCACCTCCTCACCGATGCCGCCGTGCAGGTAACAGGCGTCGAGCAGCGTGATCCGGATCCCGGCCTCGCGCGCGGCCGCGATCACCGCCTCCCCCATCGCGTTCGGGTTCTCATAAGGGGTGCCGTCCGGCGCGTGGTGGACATAATGGAACTCGCCGACGCAGGTCACCCCGGCCAGCGCCATCTCGCCGAACGTCGCGCGGGCAAGCGCGCGGTAGTTGTCGGGGTCGAGCCGCGCCGCCGCCGCGTACATCTCCTCGCGCCAGGTCCAGAAGGTCCCCCGGCCGACCTCGGTCTTGCCGCGGAAGGCGCGCTGGAAGGCGTGCGAGTGGGCGTTGGCGAGGCCGGGCAGCGTGTAGCCGGGAAGGACGACCGCCCCCTCCGGCGCCTTCGCCACCCCGGTGCGGACGGTGACGATCCGTTCCCCCTCGACCCCGATCACGACCCCCGCGGTCGCCGCCTCACCACCGAGCCAGGCGTACTCGCACCAGATCTCCATCGCACTCAGGCTCTCACGAGCCGACCCGCTCGACCAGCGCTTCGATCCGCGCGACGAAGTCGGCTTTGCCGTGACGCTCGAACTCCTCCCAGGTCGAGAGGCTCGACATGTCCACCATCCGGTCGACGAAGAGGATGCCGTCGAGGTGGTCGACCTCGTGCTGGAAGGTGCCGGCGGTCAGCCCCCGGCGCGTCACCTCGTGCGCCTCGCCATCACGGTCGAGATACCGCACGCCGACGTTCTCGAACCGCTCCAGGTCACCGCGCACGTTCGGCATCGACAGGCACCCCTCGTTGGTGGCGAAGGTCGCCTCGTCCAGCATGGTCAGCTCGGGGTTGACGATCACGGTCAGCGGGATCGGCGGCTTGTACGGATAGCGCGGGTTCCCCGCCCGCACCTCGATCACCGCGATCCGCAACGGCACCCCGACCTGCGGCGCCGCCAATCCGGCGCCGTTGGCGTCCCGCATCGTCTCGATCATGTCGTCGATCAGCTGCTGGATCTCGGCGCCCGCAAGCTCCTCGGCACTCACCGGCCGCGCCACCTCCCGCAAGACCGGGTCGCCCATCTCGCGGATCGGGAGGACGGTCATCGGGGTGCGGCCTGAAGCTGTCGCCCGGAAGGGTTGGGGACTCGCAAGCTGTCGCCCGGGTGGGGGACGCGCCCCTCTCGCCACGGCCCGGGCAGGCTGTGGCCGTGGCGAGAGGGGCGGGTGTGCGGGAGCGGAGGAACCGGACGGGGGCGTCACGGGAGTGCGTCGGGGGTGACACGGATCCGTGACGGAGGTCAGACGTCGTCACGGAGAGCGTGAGAACTCCACGCTTCCTCCCGTGTTGTGCAACACCGACCTACGCGCTGCGTGTATTGACCCCCCTATAGGGGCCCTAAAACACGCAGCGCGTTATCGGCCCCCTGATTCAGGCCCGAAAAGGGCCTCTGAGGGCCGGAAAGTGTGACGTTCCCGGCATCTTCGTCACGGATC
>CALCIA010000104.1 GCA_937907435.1 uncultured Actinomycetes bacterium | reverse complement strand
ACGGCCCCGCCGCACTTCTGGCGCACACCCGGCGCACTCCCGTGACGCTCCCGCGAGGGTCCCTCCACACCTTCCGCACACCCGCCCCTCTCGCCACGGCCACAGCCTGCCCGGGCCGTGGCGAGAGGGGCGGGTCCTTCCCCGGGCGACAGCTTGCGGGGCCTGGACCCTCCCGGGCGCCAGCTTGCGGGGCATGAGCCCTTCCCCGGGGTCCCCCGAGGCGTATCGCGCGACCTACTCGCCCAGGGCCCGCGCCGGAGTCAGCCGGAGAGGCCTCGGCGCCGGGCGGCGGGCGTCGGGGCCTGGTCGGCGCGCTCGGCCGCGGCGGCCTCTTGTTCCTGGATCGCCTCCAGGGTCCCGCGCAGGTGGTGCTTGCTGAACTCGACCGCGGCATCGACGTCGGCGCGGCGGTAGGCGTCGATGATCTCGGCGTGGTCTTTGTTGGCGCGGCCCATCAGGGCCGGGTTGGCTTTGATCGACCAGGCCACCTGGATCGCCGAGGCGTTGCGCAGGCCGACGATGATGCTGTTGAGTCGCGGCGCCACCTCCGGTGCCGAGAGGAGGCGGTGGAACTCCCGGTTCATCTCGATCCAGACGCCGACCTCGTCGACCTTCTCCATCTGGAGCTGCAGCTCGGCCGCCCGATCGAGGTCGGCCTGGGGGATCTTGCCGACCGACTTTTCGATCTCCAGCGGCTCCAGGGTCAGCCGCAGCTCGTAGATCTCGAGCGCCTCGGCCAGGGTCGGCGTGTGGACGACCGAGCTGCGGTAGGAGTCGAAGTCGATCAGCCCCTCGGCGGCCAGGTCCCGGATCGCCTCCCGGATCGGCGTCTTGCTGACCCCGAGCAGTTCGCTCAGGTCGGCCTGCACGAGCGGCGTGCCGGACTCCAGCACCCCGTCCAGGATCGCCTTGCGGAGGGTCTCGAGGACGGTCTCGTGAGCGGTCCGCCGCAGCACTCCCTGGAGCGGGAGGGTCGACGGCAGGTCGCCTCGGGGCCTTTGCGATGAGTTGGCGATGTGCTCGTCCTTTGAAGCGGCGGGTGGGATGCGGGGACACCGGCAGTTTAGTCGGGTACCCGGTGTACTTCACGTACTCTACTATGTATGGTATACCATCCACTACCTGCTATCGGGAGGAGAATCACCGATGGAAACCGTCTCTTCAGGCGATGTCGCACAGCCACTGGCCCGCTACGCCCCGTTTCGTCGGGCGGGTGACCTGGTCTTCTTCGCGGGCGTGGTCCCGGCCGACCCGGCCACCGGCCGCGTGGTCCGCGGATATGAGGACCTGCCCGACGAGGTCCGGCGCGAGCTGGGCGAGACCGGCGAGATGTCGGTCGATTCCAAGGACGGCCCGATCCTCGCCCAGTCCTGGTTCGTGCTCGACGGCCTCAAGCGCACGGTCGAAACGGCCGGCGGCACCCTCGACGACGTCGTCAACCTGATCCAGTTCTTCACCGACCTCCGGGACTTCCCGCTCTACAACCAGGTCCGCGGCACCTTCTTCCCGAACCCGCCGGCGAGCACCTGCGTGCGGGTGGTCGAACTGCTGCCGACCTCCGAGAGCCGGCTCGAGGTCCAGGCCGTGGCCCACATCCCCGCGAGCTGATGAGCGCCGCCGTTCTCGCGATCGAAGGGGCGGTCAAGGACTACCCCGGCGTGCGCGCCCTCGACGACGTCTCGCTCGAGCTGGCGCCGGGCGAGGTGCACGCGTTGATCGGCGAGAACGGCGCCGGCAAGTCGACCCTGATCAAGATGCTCTCCGGGGCCGGCAAGCCGGACCGCGGGCAGCTGCGGATGAACGGCGAGCCGGTCAGCTTCAACAGCCCCGCCGAGGCCAGGGCGCACGGCGTCGCCGCCATCTTCCAGGAGCTGGCGATCGAGCCCTGGCTCTCGGTTTCGGCCAACGTCACCCTCGGCAACGAGCCGACCGCGGGCCGGCTGCTGCTGGCCAAGAAGCTGGCCGACCGCCGCACCCGGGAGGTGCTGGAGCAGCTCGGCGCCGGCTCGATCCGGCCGGGGGCGGCGGCCGGGCCGCTCTCGACGGCGCAGAAGCAGCTGATCGAGATCGCCCGCGCGATCGCGCTGAAGGCGCCGGTGATCATCATGGACGAGCCGACCGCCTCGCTGCCCGGCTCCGACGCCGAGAACCTGCTGCGCATCGTCGGCGAGATCCGCGATCGCGGCGGCACCGTCGTCTATGTCTCGCACCGGCTCGAGGAGGTCCAGGCGATCGCCGACCGGGTCACGGTCCTGCGCAACGGCGTCCGGGTCCACACCGGCGAGGCGGCCGGGCTCTCGACCGAGCGCATGATCGAGCTGATGGTCGGCCACCGGGTCGAGGAGATCTTCCCGCCCCCGACCAGCCGGCCGGGCGCGTTGCGGCTCGCGGTCCGCGGCCTGACCCGGGCCGGCGCCTACGAGAACATCTCCTTCGAGGTGCGGGCGGGGGAGATCCTCGGCGTCGCCGGCCTGGTCGGCGCCGGGCGCTCCGAGGTGATGCGCGGGATCTCGGGCGCCGACCCCTTCGACGCGGGCGAGATCGAGATCGACGGCAAGCCCTTCCGCCCGCGCGGGCCGCGCAGCGCGATCCGCCGCGGCGTCGCCTACCTGCCCGAGGATCGCAAGGAGCAGGGGCTGGTGCTCTCGATGTCCTGCCGCGAGAACATCGCCCTGGCGACCCTGGACCGCTTCAGCCCGGCGGGATTCGTGCGCGGGCGGGCGCTGCGGGCCCGCACCTCGGAGGTGGCCGAGCGCCTGCGCCTGCGCGGCAACATCGCCGCCGACGCGCGCACCCTCTCCGGCGGCAACCAGCAGAAGCTGGTGATCGGCAAGTGGGTGCTCAGCGACGCCAAGGTGCTGATCTTCGACGAGCCGACCCGCGGGATCGACGTCGGCGCCAAGCCCGAGGTCTACCGCCTCATGCACGAGCTGGCCGAGAACGGGGCGGCGGTGATCGTCGTCTCCTCCGAGATGGCCGAGGTCGTGAACGTCTCCCATCGCCTGATCGTGATGTCGGGCGGACGCAAGCAAGCCGAATTGACCCGAGAGGAGTTCGATGAGCACCGCATCCTCAATGCCGCCTTCGCTGCCCACGCCGATGTCCGGGTCTGAGCGGTCCGGCGTGGCGGCGCGCTTCGGCCGCGACCGCCTGCGGCGGGAGCACCTGCGCCAGGCCGGGCTGCCGCTGGCCGTGGTCGTCCTGTTCATCGTCTTCGCGATCAACTCGGACGTCTTCTTCACCACCGCGAACTTCCAGAACGTCAGCCTGGCCGCGGCGGGCCTGGCGCTGGTGTCCTTCGGTCAGTGCTTCGTCGTGCTGACCGCCGGCATCGACCTCTCGGTCGGCTCCACCGTCGCCCTGGTCAGCGTGATCGCGGCCAAGGTGATGGGCGCGGACGGCGTCCTGCTCGGCATCCTCGCCGGCCTCGCGGCGGGCGTCGGCGTCGGCATCGCCAACGGCCTGGTCGTCACCAAGCTCAAGGTGGTGCCGTTCGTCGCCACGTTGGCGATGCTCTCGATCGCCTCCGGCCTGGCGCTCACGATCAGCGGCGGCACGCCGGTCACGACGATCCCGTCGAGCTTCGCCGACATCGCCAACAAGCAGGTGGCCGGCATCCCGCTGTTGGCCGTGGTCGCGGTCGTGCTCTTCTTCGTCGCCTGGGTGGTCCTGCGCTTCACCCGCATCGGCCGCCACATCTACGCGATCGGCGGCAACCTCGAGGCGGCCCGGCTCTCCGGCATCCGGGTCGACCGGGTGGCGCTCAGCTCCTACGTGATCTGCTCAGCCTTCGCCGCCGCCGGCTCGCTGGTGCTGACCGCGCGCGTCGCCTCCGGCCAGCCCACCCTCGGCACCAACCTCGCCCTGCAGTCGGTCACCGCCGTCGTCCTCGGCGGCGTCTCGCTGTTCGGCGGGCGGGGCACGGTCGTCGGGGTGCTGTTCGGCGTGATCTTCGTGAGCGTGCTCGAAAATGGTCTCAACCTGCTCGGGGTGAGCTCCTACACGCAGATGCTGATCCTCGGCGCCGCCCTGATCGCGGTGCTGGCAATCGACTGGCGCCTCTTCCGAGACGCCGATTGAGGTTCGAGCGACCTTTGGTCACTACACAGGAGAGAGGAATGTTGGGATTCAGAAGAGGCAAGCTGGGGGTGGCCGCGGCCGCCATGCTCGGGGTCCTCGCCTTGGCCGTGTCGGCCTGCGGCGGCGGGTCCAGCACTGACGGCGGCTCCGGCGGGGGCCAGACGATCGGCGTCTCGGTGCCGACCGTCTCGGGGCCGTTCTTCACCGCGATGCTCCACGGCATCAACGAAGAAGCGAAGAAGCTCGGCATCGGCGTCAAGGTGATGGACGCGGGCGGCTACGAAAACATCGACCAGCAGGTGACCCAGCTGCAGTCGCTGATCGTCGAGAAGCCGGCCGCGATCCTGATCGACCCGGCCGACCCGACCGCGATCGAAGCCGCCGTCGAGCAGGCCAAGAGCGCCGGCATCAACGTGCTCGGCTCCGGCGATCCGGTGCCCAACGGCACCGCGAACGTCTCCTCGAGCCACTGCGACATCGGCAAAGCGATGGCGGTCGGCGCGAAGAAGCTGCTGCCGAACGGCGGCACGCTCGCGATGCTGACCGGCCCGGCCGGCGCCACCTGGACGACCGATCGGCTGAAGTGCTTCAAGGAAGACATCGCCGGCTCCGGCATCGAAATCGTCGCCGAAAAGTCGAGCGAACCGCTGGTCGAAGAAGGGATCAACATCGCCTCCGACTTCCTCCAGCGCTATCCCGACCTGGACCTGATCTACGGCGCTGACGACACCGTCGGCACCGGCGCCGCGCAGGCGGTCAAGTCGGCCGGAAAATGCGGCAAGACCCAGGTCCTCACCGCCGTGCTCGGCACCCAGATCGAAGGGCTGATGAAAGAAGGGTGCGTCCAGTACGACGTCGCCCAGCAGACGGTTCTGATCGGCCGCGAAGCGGTCCAGACCGCGAACAAGCTCGACAACGGCGAAAAGCTGGCCAACACCGACATCCAGGTCCCCCTGGTCCCGGTGACCCCGGCCAACGTCGACGAAGTCGACACCTCGACGATGCGCCCGGCGGGCGAAGCCAAGGAATAGGACAGAGGAGAGCGGTATGAGCGGTACGAAGGTGAGCATCCAGATGAACCAGCAGCAGGTCGAGCTGTTGGACGACGCCTGCGCGCGGTTGGGGGTTCCCGACCGCGCGCAGGCGGTCCGCACGGCGCTGCGCGAGCACGGGCCGGAGCTGCTTCAGCAGGCGGCGGCGGCGAAGGGAGGCGCGGCATGAGCACGCGCACCCTCGTCTCCGAGACCGTGATCGAGCCCGGCACCGGGAAGGCGTTCGAGGTCCGGCGCGGCCAGGTGTTCAAGATCGAGCAGTTGGTGGGCGGCCAGTGCGCCGACTTCAACTGCTTCAACCTCCACGACTACAAAGAGTATTTCCACACTGGCCGGACCCGGCACATGCACGGGCTCAATCCGAGCGTCGGCGACTTCCTCTGGTCGGCGCCTCCGCGGGAGCGGCCGATGGCGGCGATCGTCGCCGACACGGTGGACTCCAACGACATCCTCTACTCGCGCTGCAGCGCCTTCCTGTTCGAGTACCAGTACGGCCTGCCCGTGCACACCAACTGTCACGACATGCAGGCCGAGGCGCAACGCGAGTTCGGCCTTACCCCGGACGACGTGCACGATTCGTTCAACTTCTTCATGAACACCGGCATCGAGGCAGACGGACGTCCCTACATCGGCATGAACAAGTCGAAGCAGGGCGACTACGTCGAGCTGCTGGCGCTGATGGACCTGTTGGCGGTGCCGAACGTGTGCGGTGCGGACGTGATGGCGACGAGCAGCTTCGAACTCAAGCCGCTGAAGATCTCGATCTTCGAGGGCGACGAGCAGGAGCTGGCCGCGATCGAGGAACGGCCCGAGCTGGGCACCTTCACCACCCAGCGCACCCCGGCCGACTTCAAGCAGAGCCAGATCCGAGTCGAGCGCGAGCTCAGCCGTGATCCGGCCTACGAGCCCGACTTCACCAACGTCCCGATCCAGATCACCGACATCCCGGTCGACCTGGACGACGAGGAGACGGCCCTTCTGGAGGACCTCCGCGCGACCGGCGAATTCGGCCAGACCGACGCCGAGGTATTGCGCCATGTAGTCCACTCCTGGTGGATCACGAGGTACATGCGAGGGCCGAAGCACTTCGAGGCTGAGGGGGCGGAGGGGTAGGGGGTTCGGGGCCGGCTGGCTGGCGCAGGGAAGGGTTCAGGCCCCGCAAGCTGTCGCCCGGGGTAGAGGACCCGCCCCTCTCGCCACGGCCCGGGCAGGCTGTGGCCGTGGCGAGAGGGGCGGGTGTGCGGAAGGTGTGGAGGGTCGTGCGCGGGAGGGTGACGGGAGGTTCACGGATCCGTGACGGGAGTCAGACCTCGTCACGAAGACGTCGGGAACTCCACGCTTCCTCCCGTGTTGTGCAACACCGACTTACGCGCTGCGTGAGTTGACCGTGCTATAGGGGCCCTAAAACACGCAGCGCGTTTGGGGCCCCCTGATTCCGGCCCGAAATGGGCTTCCCAGGGCCGGAAAGTGTGACGTTCCCGGCATCTCTGTGACCGATCCGGGCGAGG
>CALCIA010000103.1 GCA_937907435.1 uncultured Actinomycetes bacterium | reverse complement strand
ACAGCCTGCCAGGACCCCCATGAGGAGCCCAGGACCACCTCGGACGGCCGGCAGCCCCCCGAACCCCCGCCCGTCCCCGCCGCGTCGTGGAACTACCCACTAGACCGCGCACCTCAGGTGACGTGGGCCAGCCTCGCAAGGAATTCGCCCTATGGGCTCACACCCCGCTTTCAGCGGGGGTCGCGGCCGAGGGGAGCGCACTACAGTGCGTGACCCGAGTCGAGCGACCGAGGACGCCGCGAGGCGCCCCCACGTCATCTCAGCCCGAACTCGGGGCGGCGGTCCGGGGGGACCAGGTCGCGGAACTCCTCGTGCTTGCCGATGTAGTGGCTGACGTAGGAGCAGAAGGGGAGCACCTGGAGGCCCTCCGATTGGGCGTCGCGCAGGGCGCGGTCGACCATCTTGCCCGCCAGGCCCTGGCCCTCGTGGCCCGGGAACGACTCGGTGTGGGTGAAGGAGACGGTGCCGGGCTGCTTGACGTATTCGACGATCGCGGCGAGCTCGCCGTCGACGCGGATCTCGTAGCGCGACTGCTCCTGGTCGTCGACCACCACCGGCTCGGCGCTCATTCCGCCCCCAGCCACTCGTAGACGCGCTTGGCGCCGCGCAGGCCCGAGAGGTCGCCGACGCCGAGCATGCGCGCCGCGATGTCGCCCGTCGCCTCGACCGACGCCCAGGCGAGCGAGCCGCCGACGCTGATCCGCTGCGCCCCCGCGTCGGCGATCTCCCGCACCGAGAGCGACGGCCGCGCGATCACGTTGACCGGCCGGCTCACCGCGGCGGTGACCGCGGCGATCTGCTCGACGTCGGCGAGCCCCGGCGCGTAGAGCACGTCTGCCCCCGCCTCCTCGTAGGCCCGCAGGCGCGCGATCGTGTCGTCGAGGTCCGGGTTGCCGCGGATGTGGTTCTCGGCCCGGGCGGTGAGCATGAAGGGGAACGGCAACTCGCGCGCCGCCCGCGCCGCGGCGGCGATCCGCTCGGCCGCATGAGCGAGGTCGTAGAACCCGGCCTCCGCGTCCCAGTCCTCGATCGAGCCGCCGACCGCGCCGACCGCCGCCACCGCTTCGATCGCCCGCGCCGCCCCCTCCGGCGAGGAGGAATAGCCGTTCTCGAGGTCGACCGAGATCGGCAGGTCGCACGCCTCGACCAGGACCTTGACGTGCTCGACCACCTCGTCGAGCGTCACCTTCCCGTCGGCGCGGCCGAGCGTGAAGGCGAAGCCGCCGGAGGTCGTCGCCAGCGCCTCGAAGCCGAGCGCCTCGAGCACCCGCGCCGTGCCGCCGTCCCAGGGGTTCGGGATCAGGAAGCAGGGACCCTCGTGGAGCGCCGCAAAGCGGCGGGCGCGCTCCTCTTGGCTCGGTGGTGTCGCCATAGGACAACCGTACCTATCAGTGCCGGTGGAGCATCTTCCCGCCCAGCAGCTCGGTCACGGTGACGAGGCGGAAGCCGCGCCGCTGGAGGCCTTCGACGATGCCCCCGAGCGCTTCGACCGTCTGCGGGTGCCGGCCGCCGTCGTGCAGCAGGACGATCGAGCCGGGCTCGGCCCGCCGCACCACCCGCGCGCGGATCGGGCCGACGCCGGGGTGCTTGTCGTCTTCGGAGTCGAGCGTCCAGAACACCATCTCGAGGCCGTTGGCGCGCGCCGCCGCCTTCTCGACGCGGTCGAGTTCGCCGTAGGGCGGGCGGAAGAGGCAGGGCGTGAAGCCGGTCGCGGCGCGGATCGCCGCCTGGGTCGAGGCGAGCTCGGTCTCGCCGGGGTCGATCGGGTGGTGGAAGGAGTGGTTGCCGATATCCTCGCCGAGGGCGAGGATCTGGCGCATCAGCGCTTCGCGGCCACCCACGTGCCGCCCCTCCTCGAAGAAGGTGGCGTGGGCGCCGAGCCGGTCGAGCGTCTCCAGGATCGCCGGCGTCTGGGTGCGGCTTGGCCCGTCGTCGAAGCTGAGCGCGACCTCCTTCGCGGCCTTGGCCGCCTTGGTGCCTTCGCGCGCGCTCGTGCCCGGGGACGAGGTGCAGCCGTACGGTTCTTCGCCCGCCCCGACCACGGTCCCGCCGTCGGACCCGCCCCACGCCGACGCGGCGCCGGCCAGGCAGAGCACGACGACGGCGACGGCTGCCCCGCGCGCGGACCGCACGGCGCTAGGCCAGCTGCGCCATCTGCGCGCGCAGCGTGTCGAGCAGCTGCGGCGCCGCCTGTGCCCGCGGGATCAGGCTGTGGTCGACCAGCATCGCGTCGGAGACCAGCCGCACGTCGACCCCGTGGTCGGGCCGCCCGGCCAGGTCGACCTCGATCGCGTCGCCCACCCCGAGCTCGCCCTCCTCGACGATCTTCAGGTAGGCGCCGGGCCGCGAGGCCTGGCCGAAGCGCCGCACGAAGGTCGGGTCCCCCATCTTCAGCCCCAGCTTGAAGCAGGGCAGGCGCGGCTGGACGACCTCGAGCAGCGTCGTGCCGATCCGCCAGCGCTCGCCGAGCACGGCGCCGGAGACGTCGACCCCTTCGGTGGTCAGGTTCTCGCCCCAGGCGCCGGGGCCGAAGGGCCGTCCCAGCTCCGCTTCCCAGCGCCGCGTCTCCTCGATCGCGTAGGCGTAGACCGCCTTGTTCGGCCCGCCGTGCACCGACAGGTCGGCCTGGCGGTCGCCGTCGAGGTTGATGCCGCGCACCCGCACCCGGCCCTCGACCGGGTCCTTCCAGATCGCCGTCTCGACGATCCGCGTCCCCGTGTCGACCCGCTTCGGGGTGCCGACCTGGACGCCGATCAGGCGGCCGCGGAGTGCGTCGTTCTCGCGGCGTCCGGCGTCCATGGCACGACATCTTCGCAACCGCGGCGCGCCCGCTTGGCCCGGTAGAGCTCGGCGTCGGCGCGGGCCACCGCCCGGTCGAGCGACTCGCCGCGCTCCCACTCGACCACCCCGGCGCTCCATTCGGCCGCCGAGGCGAGGCGCAGGCGCTCGAGCGCCTCCTCGGCGCCGCCGCGTGCCGCGCCCGCCATCACCAGCGCGAACTCGTCGCCACCGAAGCGGGCGAGCACCTCGGAGCCGCGCAGCGACCGTCGCCAGGCGCGCCCGAGGTCGACCAGCAGCTCGTCGCCCGCCGCGTGCCCCTGCAGGTCGTTGACGCGCTTGAACCCGTCGAGGTCGATCAGCGCGATCGAGGTCGGCTCCCCGTGGCGCGCGGCCAGCGACCGCACCCGCTCGGAGGCGTCGACGAAGCCGGCGCGGTTCAGGAGGCCGGTGAGCGGGTCGGTGGTCAGCTGGGTCCGCAGCCGCGTGTTGACGCGCGAGAGCACCTCGCCGGCCAGCACCGAGGAGCCCGCGACCAGCACCCAGGCGGTGCCCATCCCCGGCAGCCCGCTCAGCTTCAGCGCCACGCCGGAGGCGACGACGATCACCGCGCACTGCACCCGCACCGCGCGCCGCTCGAAGAACTGGCCCGCGTAGATGCCGACCCAGAGGTAGGCGAAGCTGTTGAGCGCGGCGCCGTAGTCGGTCGTGCAGGCGGAGACGAGCAGGGAGTTGGTGAGGACGCCGACGATCGCGACGGCCTGCAGGCCGAGCGGCGGCATCCGCCGTCCCCAGCCGAGGATCAGCGCCGTCGCGAGGAGCGACGCGCAGCCGACCACCCGCGCCAGGACCACCGGCGCCGTCGGGCTGATCGGGAAGGTGGCCGCGATCAGGCACATCACGCCGCCGACCCCGTAGATCATCGCCATCGCCCAGACCGGCGCGGGAAGCTTGCGGAGGAATCCGATCACGCCCAGAGGATCGGCCGCGACCCGCTCCTACTTGAGCAGCGGCAGCGCGAACTCGTCACCGTGGCCTGGCGTTTGGGCACACAATCGGGATGGAGCGGCGCGTGCAGGCCGATGCCGTCGATCATCGCGCTCAGCATGGCTGGACGGCTACTGCACAGAGAACCCGCGTGTAATGACGAGAACTGGATCAATCACGTATTTTTTCCAGCGTGGCAGGGGCCGACGGGGCCGGCAGGGGTCCATCGATAAGCCGCAGGTCACGCCTGCGATGGCCGGTGATCGCGGTCGGAGTTGTGCTCGTCTGCGCAGCGGCGGTTGCCCGATGGCAGATCAGCTCCTCGGACGCCGAATCTGGAGAACCAGCCTCGGAACTCGAAGACACCATCCGCGCTGACCTCACCTCGCGGCCCGAGGAGGCGCCGGTCGACGCGCTGGCCGCCGCTCGCACCGGCAGCAGCACCCCGGCGACTGAACTGGCGATGGTCGAGGTGGCAGCCGCAGACAGAGGCATCGAACGGGTGGTCGACACCGGAGGCGGCGAGGCGACCGCCGCCCTCGTGCTCGAACGCGACCTCATCACCTCCAGTGCCCAAGGGAAGATCCAGCTATGGCGGCGGGCCGACGGTGCCCTAATCGGCGAAGTCGCGCCGCCGGCCCCGATCGTCGCCTTCGGCGACGCCACGTCGTCGTCTTCGTTCATAGCCGCGGTCGATGCTCACGGCACCCTCGAGCTGGTCGACATCTCCGACCCGGGACGACCCCGCATCGTCCCGCTGGCTCCTCACCTCGCCACGGGCGAGCGGCCGTTGGCCGTCGCTTTCTCGGAGGAAGACGCCCGCGAAGTTGTCGCGATCGGATCGGGCGGCGAAGTCCTGCGGGTCGACCTGACCACCGGCGCGCTCCTCTCCCGTTCCTCACTGAGCGAGGTGAAAGGGCCGGTCCCGTGGGTCCACGGCGCCGACCTAGACTTCGTCGCCGCAAAGTTCGTGCCAGAAGTCTTCGAAGACGAAGAAGGGCTCTTGGTGGGGACGGCGCGAGGCGGCGTCGCCGACGTCGACATCGGAAGAGGCCAGGGCAAAACGGTGGTTAAACCCGGGCTAGTCCCGGGCCGGATCCTCAGTCTCGACCGCACGCCCTACGGCGAAGACGAAGTGGTGGTGGGCGCCACCGCGGGCTCGCTCGTCAGGCGTGAACCAGAACGGGTCGACGACCCCACCATCGAGCTGGGTCAGTCGATCCCGGCAGTTGCTCTCAACGGCGAAGGCAAGCTGTGGGCCGGTAACGCCGGCGGGATGATCGAGCCAGGAATGCCGGCGCAGTCCTACGCGGGCCTGCCGGTGCGGGCCTTCGACGTCGGCAACCACGGAATCGCCGCGATCAATCCCGACGGCAAGGTGAGCGTGCTTGCCGACCCCGGAGTCGGGATCTCCATGGCGACGACGGAAGGCACCTCGGCAGCGGCTTTCGATCCTCACGGCGATCTCCTGATCGCCTCCGGCTACGACCCTGCCCACACCGAAAAGATCAAGGCCGTCCGCCCCTTGCCACTGCTCCCGGACGGCGAATACCAGGACGAACAAGAAGTTCAGGCCTACGAACCCGACCCGACTTGGTGGAGCGGCGCCGAAGACCCGGAAGCCCTTTTCGTCAACGACGTCGCCGTAGATGCTCAATATGTGGTCGCCGGCGGCCAGGACCCGTTCGGCAACGCGGCCGTGATCGTCTGGGACGCAAGAAGCGGTAGACCGCTGCGCGAGCTCGAACTCGGCATCGGAGGCGTCACTACCGAAGCGCCGATGCTGATCAGCAGGGTGATGCTGCTCCCGGGCCGCCACCAGATCGCCGCCTACTCGGTCGCCCAGGAGCTGATCGCGGTCTGGTCGACCGAGACCTGGGAACTCGAAGAGTCGATCCCGGTCGGCGCCGCCGGCGACATCTCCGTCTCACCCGACGAAACGACGATCGCAGTGGTCGGCATCGGTGAAGAAGACGACTTCCTGCTCGACGACGACGAACCGACCACGATCAGCTTCGTCGACCTCGACGCCGGCAAGGTGGACCACACCGTCGGCGTGGACGCCGCGACCGCAGCCGCCTTCTCGCCCGATGGCTCTTCCTTCGCGGTCGCCTACGGGAAGGGCATGCTCCAGCTCCGCTCCCCCGATGGCCGCCAGACGATCGGCAACCCGATCGAACTCGGCGACGGGACGACGGAAATCGCGTGGCGCCCGACCGGCGGCCTGCTCGCCGCCTCACTCCATTACGCCGGAGTCGTGCTCGTCGATCCGGTGACCGGACAGGTGTCGAAAGCACTCCCTCATGAAGAAGAACGTCCGGTCCTGGCCGTCGACTGGAGTAACGATGGCGGTGAGCTGGCGACCCAGACCGGCAAACTGGCCGAAGACGAAGACCACTACGAAACCGGCGCCACGGAAGTCTGGACCCTCGGCGCCGCGGCGATGAAGCGGCGCATGTGCGAGCTCGCCGGCTGTCGGCCGGCTGACGCTCGGGGCGCGGGCGGGGGACTCGAGAATCTCGCCGTGCCAGGGTCGGTGGCGCTCGTCTTCCGCCATGAAGGCGACCTCTACGCGGCCGACGCCGAAGGCGACATCGCCCGCATCGGGCAACTGACGGGATACCCCGTCCCGTTGCCGTCCTACGACTGGTCGGGGACGGGCTTCGCCTGGTCGGAGCCACAGCAGGTCAGCGCGATCCTGTCCGGGGACCGGCGGCCGCGCACCTGGCCGTGTGCCTGCGCCGGTGTGGCCTGGGACGGTGACGAGATCGTCTCCGTGGCGACCGACGGCTCGGACCTCGTCCACATCGATCCCGGCCGCGGGTCGCTGCATACGACCCCGATCCACGGTCTGCCTCCGCACTATCCGGACCTCCTCGGCGTGGTCGGCGGCGACCCGATCGTCGCCGCCTACGGTCGCGAGCCCGACCGCTCCACCTTCAGCCAGTTGTTCCAGATCGAACCCGACGGCCACGCCGTGCGTCTCGCCCGCAACGCGCATGGGATCCTCGTCGACACCGCGCCCAGCGACGCGCCCGACACCCTTGCGCTGGTCTCCAATCTCTCCGGCGGTGCCTGCTACTCGACCGACAACGTGATCGTCGTCTCCGCTGGTCGCAACGGCCGGGCCGTGGTCGAACGGCCACCGGCTCCACCCGCCGGGGAATTCCCCCAGGCACGCTCGGTCCAGGTTGCCGCCGATGGCACTGTCAGTGCCGCATTCGCGCCGATCAGCTGCACCAAGGACGGCATGCCTGCTGAACACGACTCGCTCGCCGAGCGGTACGAACTTGTCGATGACCGCTGGCGGCCCACCGGCGAGACCGGCTTCGACGTGCAGACGACCGGCGCCGGGATCGCGACCCTCCGACGCGGCGAGACGCCGAACGACCCGGGACGCCTCGAGCTCACGGTCAGCGGCAAGAAGCTTGAGATCGAGTCCGCCGCAGAAGACCTGGTGGCGGCACCGTGAAGGCGGTCTGGAAAACCACGAAGTCCGCCTGGAAGAAGCTGCGGGATCACGTTCCACGCTGGCTCGAAGTCGCCACGATGACTATCGCGGTCCTCGTCTTCTGCTCCGGAGTCGTGACGAAGGCCCTCGATCTCTTCGAGCACCACAAGCCGGTCGACGTCGAACTCGGTGAAATCGCGGTGACGAATCCCAGGCTCGAATACAGCGAGGCTGGCGCGGCGCCGGAATCCGAACCGACGGTTACCGCGACCGTCCGCAATCGGGGCGGGAGCACGGCCTGGGTCGATGAAGCGCGGGTCACCGTGCTCGACGGCACCCAGGTGCCCGTCTGTTTCACGCAGGGCGGTGGTCCCGACGTTCCCTACAGCAAGCCCTACCGCGTGATGCTGCCCGAATACCCAAACGCGGAAAGGCGGGTGATCAGACACGAATTGCACGTAGAAGTCCAGCCCGGGCACGGTGCGCGGCCGCTGCTGCGCTTTGCGAAACGACTCACCGCGACCACCGGCATATACGCGATCGACGTCCGCTTCGTCATCGATCCAGGCAAGGAGATCCTCGATGCCGGGCGCTTCGTGATCGCGGTCCCCGGGCCTTTCCCGCGCGGCGGTTTCGACTTCTTCCTGCCCGAGAACGAGGCCGCGCTGACCAACAGGGAGTTCCCCCGGAACAATCCAGACGTGTCCTGGTGCCTGCGTCACAACATCGCCGGAGTACGGCGACTGGCGGCGGACCCCGGTCGGCGCTCGCCCGAAGTCAAGGCGCTCTCCCACCTGCGGCTGGCCCGGTCCTGGCCCGCGGTGGCCGATCATGATTCGCCCCGCGAAGCAGTGGCGGCACTCCTCGCCAGTGAAGACAGGGACAGCGCCATGTGGGCGGTGGAAGCGGCCGCGACCGTGGACAAGGCCTACGAAGAAGAAGTGCGCAAGCGCGCAGTCGCGATCTTGATCGGGCGCGCCGAAGAAGATCTCGACACGTCAGCGAGCTCCTCGGTGGCGGATGTCGAGCGCGCCCTCTCGCTCGAACGCAGCGATGCTGGCAGAAAGCTACTGGCCGAAGCCAAGATCGCGTCGACCGAACAAGAAGAGCGCCTGCAAGCGGAAATGGCGGCCGAAGATTCCACGGTCGCCTCCGGTTCCGGGGGGTAGGACCGCTGCTTGGCGCGGCTCAGTCCGGCGGCGGCGGGACGCCGTGTTCGCGCTGGCGCCGCATCTTTTCCGGCAGCAGCGGCAGGCCGAGGCGGGCGCAGCCCATTTCTTCGGCGTGCGCGAGGAGATCGCGGTGGCGGCCGCGGAAGTCCCAGTAGCCCTGCGGCATTTCCTCGGCGAGCTGCCAGATCGAGGAGGCCATCCCGGGCGATTCGCCGGTCGACGGGTTGAGGAGCGGCCAGCGGCGCGAGGTCGCCATCGCCCGTTCGGCCTCGGCCCGGGCGGCGTCGTCCCCGGTCCGCACCGCCTCGCCCCACTGGCGGAACCAGAGGCAGGCGACCGTGGTCGCCACTTTGCCCGCCACCTGGTTGCGCGAGGTCGTCAGCCCTTCGTTCGGGATCCGCGAGAGCGCGAACGTCTTCGGCAGCGGGACGCCCTTGAGCATCGCCCGCGTGGTCCCTTCGAGGTCGGCGGCCTTGACTACGTGGGCGGGCATCGCTTCCAGCCAGGTCTGGGAGTCGACCTTGGTCACCCAGTCGAGCCGTTCCTTCATCGCCGCGAGCCCCGGGACCGCGGCCTGCATCACCAAGAGGTAGCCGCCTTCGCTCCAGAGCGCGGACATTTCACGATCCCCCGGCCCGCCCTGGTTGACGAAGATTTCGGCGCGGGTGTCGACGAAGGCGTTGGTGCCGGTGACCGGCAGGCGGACGAAGTGGCGGCCGTGGGGGTGGACCCGACGCCTCCCCCAGTGGATCGCCGTGGCGAGGCTTTCCTGGCTCAGCTCGCGCCATTCGAGGTGGACCCGGCGCTGCCGCACCGCGGCGGGTTGCAGCCCTTCGACGTGCTGCCCTTCTTCGTCGTTGCCGGTGATTCGCAGGACACTCCAGGGGACCGCCTTACCGGTGACGAATTCCATCTGGCCCTCGGTGCCCTCGCGGGTTTTGGTCTCGTTGACTTCCTGGACCCGCCAGCCGGGGCCTTCCAGCAGGAGCAGCGGCGTCGATTCGGCGAAGCGGACCAGCTCGGCGCCGTAGGCGCGCGAGGCGCGCTCCGTCCCGCCCCCGGCGAAGACGATGGCGACGGCGATCGCGGCGGCGATCGCAAGGACCCCGCCCGCCAGGGCCAGCCGCGGCAGGTGGCGGCGCGGGGGGCGGGAGGTGGGAGGCGCCGCGGCGGGCTCCTCCGCGGCGTCGACGAGCAGGTCGGCTTCCATCGCCTCGAAGTCGAGCCGTTCGAGCTCCTCGCCTTGCTCCCGCCGAAGCGGGTCGGCGGCGGCGAGCGCCGCCCTGATCTCGCGCGCGTTCATCCCAGACCCTCCGTCTCGCGTTCCTCCAACCGGCGGCGCAGCCGGCGCCGCGCCCGGTGCAGGCGGCTGCGCGCCGCCAGCGCCGTGGTGCCGAGCACCCGCGCCGCCTCGCCCGGCGAGAGCCCCTCCCAGGAGACCAGCAGGAGCAGCTCGCGGTCCTCCTCGCCGAGCTCGCCGACCGCCCGCAGGACCTCGGCCGCCTCGCCAGACGGCGCCGCGTGGGTGCTCAGCTCGGTGCGCAGCGACTCCGCCAGGCGGCGCCCGAGCCGGGTGCGGCGGCGCTCGGCCCGGTGCAGGTTGGCGAGCGTCAGCCGCGCCACCCCGTAGAGCCAGAGCCGCGCCCCGTCGCCCAGCGGCACCTCACCCAGCCGCCGCCAGGCGACCAGGAAGGTCTCGGCGACGACGTCGGCGGCGTCCTCACGGTCCTCGACCCGCCGCAGGGCGTACTCGAGGATCGCCCGCCCCTCCTCGCGGTAGAGCTTGGCGAAGCGGACCTGCGCCAGCTCCAGGCCGAGCGCGTCCATCTCGATCTGACCGGGCGCCATCCACTCCTATATGTCCGGTTACGGCCCGGCGTTGCAGCCGGCGCCCGAGGCTTGAGTTCGCACTTATCCGCGCATACCGCGGATAAGTGCGAACTCGGCCGGGGGTCAGGCGGCGGCGGTCACCTTGCCGTAGTCGTAGAAGCCGCGGTTGGCCTTGCGGCCGATCCGGCCCGAGGCGACCATCCGCTTCAAGAGCGGCGGCGGCGCGTACTCGGTCTGTTTGAACTCCTCGTAGAGGGAGTCGCAGACGCTGTAGAGGACGTCGAGGCCGATGAAGTCGGCGAGCGTGAGCGGGCCCATCGGGTGGCCGCAGCCGAGCTTCATGCCCTCGTCGATGTCCTCGGCGGTGGCGAAGCCTTCTTCGTACATCCGCACCGCCGCCATCAGGTAGGGGACGAGCAGCATGTTGACGATGAAGCCGGAGCGGTCCTTGGTGACGATCGAGCGCTTGCCGATCCGGTCGGCGAAGTCGTGCGCCGTGGCGACGGTCTCCTCGGAGGTGTCGAGGGCGACGACGACCTCGACCAGGCTCATCACCGGCACCGGGCTGAAGAAGTGCAGGCCGAGGACGCGCTCCGGGCGCGGCAGGCCGGCGGCCAGCTGGGCGATCGGGATCGAGGAGGTGTTGGAGGCGATCAGCGCGTCGGCGGAGACGATGCCCGCGACCTGGCCGAGGATGTTCGCCTTCAGCTCGGCGTTCTCGGGCACGGCCTCGATCACCAGGTCGGCGCCGGCGACTGCCTGGAGCTCCGCCGTGTAGTCGATCCGGCCGTGGATCTCGGCCGCCTCGGCCTCGCTGACCTTGCCGCGCTCGACCGCGTGGCCGAGCGACTTGCTGATCCGCTTGTGGGCGGCGCCGATCGCGGTCCCGTCGATGTCCCGGACGACGACCGGCAGACCGGCGCGCGCCACCGACTCCGCGATCCCCGAACCCATCAGCCCGCCGCCGAGGATGGCGACCTTCTCGATGCTCATCTGTTCTCCTCAGATAGGTGGCTCACAGATAGTAGGAATACAGCCTAGTTTGACGCACGGCAAACCTCGACCCCCCGGTCAGGGGCCTCGGAAGCGTCGGAGCGGGCGAGTTCGCAGAAAACCGCGGATAGCGCGGAGAAGTGCGAACTCAGTGGGTGGGCAGCAGGTCGTGGAAGACGAAGCCGTCGCGCTCGACGGTCTCGCCATGCGCGACCGGGACCGGGGCGGAGAAGATCGGGCCGGCGGTGACGAAGGTGTGGAACTCGCCGTTCTCGCCGCAGGGGTCGACGCCCGGGGGGAGATCGCGGAGCAGGTCGGCGTCGAAGGCGCGGCCGGCGAAGGACGGCCCGAGTTGGCGCGGGTCGACGCAGACCAGCGTCGCCGCGAAGCCGGCGTCGACGAAGCGCCGCGCGAGGGCGCCGGTCTCGCGGCCCCAGATCGGGAACGTCGCCCGCCGGCCGATCGCCGCCAGCCGCTCCTCGCGGTAGGCGCGGATGTCCTCCAGGAAGAGGTCGGCGAAGGCGAATTCCTCTATCTCCGCCAGCGGCGGCGCCTCAAGGGCGGCGGCCATCCGCTCCTCGTAGACCTCGTTCGAGCAGACCGCCGGGATGCCGACTCGGGCCAGCGGCACCCCGACCGCCGCGGCCTGCGCTTCGAGCAGCGGGCGCCGGACCGCGTGCATGCTGACCCGGTCGTGGTCCTCGGTGAAGGTGGTCAGCAGGGCGGCCGGCTCGACCCCCAGCTCCTCGCGCATCGCCCACAGCGCCAGGGCCGAGTCCTTGCCGCCGCTCCAGGAGAGGACGACGCCGCTCACGCCGTGTACTCCGCCAGGTAGTCGAGACCGGCGATGGCACGAGAGCCATACCACGAGGTCATCTCGCCGTCGATGAGGGAGACCTTGGCGCCGGGGACGAGCTCTTCGACCTCCGCCACGTGCTGCGCCTTGAAATGAAATGGCTCCGAGGAGAGGAGGACGCGGTCCACGTCGGAGAAATCGGCGAGATCGACCTCGGGGTACCGCTCGTCGGTGGCCGCGGGGACGGTCCGCCAGTTGAAGAGACCCAAGGTCTGGGAGATGTAGGTCTCCGGCGAGATCGTCATCCAGGGGTCCCGCCAGATCAGGTACAGGACGTTCTGCTCGGGACGAGCTTCGACTTTCGAGAGGGCCTGTTCGAACTTCTCGCACAACGCCTCCGCCTCGGCCTCGCGGTCGAACTCCCTCCCCATCTGCCGATAGAGGTCCAGGTTGTCGCGCGGCGCGAGCGGGTGGGTCACCACCAGGTTGGGGACGAACTCCACCAGCGCCTCGGCGTCCTCTTTCTTGTTCTCGTCGACGTTGACGACGACGTGCGTCGGCGCCAGCTCGCGGATGCGGTCGAACTTCAGGTCCTTGGTCCCTCCCACCTTCGGGATCTCACGCACCGTGTCCCAGGGATGGATGCAGAAGCCCGTCCTCCCGACCAACTGATCGGACAGGTCCAGATCGCAGAGAAGCTCGGTGATGCTGGGGACCAGAGAGACGATGCGCACAGCTACATATTGCGCCGGTACTCGCCGCCCACCTCATAGAGGGCGCCGGAGACCTGGCCGAGCGAGGCGAATTTGACCGCCTCCATCAGCGCCGCGAAGACGTTGCCGCGCTCGCGCGCCACGTCGCGCAGGTGGGCGAGGGCGGCATCGCGGCCCGCCGCGCCGAGCTCCTGGTAGCCCCGCGTCGCGGCGATCTGGTCGTCCTTCTCGACGTCGGTCGAGCGCATCAGCTCCAAGGTGTCCGTCGTCTCCCCCTGCCCCTCCTCGGGCAGGAAGGTGTTGACGCCGATCAGCGGCAGCGTGCCGTCGTGCTTCAGCCGCTCGTAGTACATCGACTCCTCCTGGATCTTCCCGCGCTGGTACATCGTGTCCATCGCGCCGAGCACGCCGCCGCGCTCGGAGATCCGCTCGAACTCCTCGTATACCGCGTCCTCGACCAGGTCGGTCAGCGCCTCGATCGCGAACGAGCCCTGCCACGGGTTCTCGGTGAAGTTGAGGCCGAGCTCGCGGTTGATGATCAGCTGGATCGCCACCGCGCGGCGCACCGACTCCTCGGTCGGCGTCGTGATCGCCTCGTCGTACGCATTCGTGTGCAGGCTGTTGCAGTTGTCGAAGATCGCGTAGAGCGCCTGCAGGGTCGTGCGGATGTCGTTGAAGCTGATCTCCTGCGCGTGGAGGCTCCGGCCGCTCGTCTGGACGTGGTACTTGAGCATCTGGCTGCGCTCGCTCGCGCCGTAGCGCTCGCGCATCGCCCGCGCCCAGATCCGCCGCGCCACGCGGCCGATCACCGCGTACTCGGGGTCCATCCCGTTGGAGAAGAAGAAGCTCAGGTTGGGCGCGAAGGAGTCGATGTCCATGCCGCGCGCGAGGTAGTACTCGACGATCGTGAAGCCGTTGGCGAGGGTGAAGGCGAGCTGGGAGATCGGGTTCGCCCCGGCCTCGGCGATGTGGTACCCGCTGATCGACACCGAGTAGAAGTTCCGCACCCCGTTCTCGACGAAGAATTCCTGGACGTCGCCCATCATCTTCAGCGCGAACTCGGTCGAGAAGATGCAGGTGTTCTGTGCCTGATCCTCCTTGAGGATGTCGGCCTGGACGGTGCCGCGGACCTTGCGCAGGGTCTCGTCCTTGATCCGCGCGTAGGTCCCCGCGTCGAGGACGTCGGCGCCGGAGACGCCGAGCAGCCCGAGGCCGAGCCCGTCGTTGCCGGGCGGCAGCTCCCCCTTGTAGCGGGGACGCGGCTTGCCGGCGAAGATCTCCTCGAGCTTGCGCTCGGTCGCCGCCCACTGCCCGCTCTCCTTCAGGTGCTTTTCCACCTGCTGGTCGACCGCGGCGTTCATGAAGAAGGCGAGGATGATCGGCGCCGGGCCGTTGATCGTCATCGAGACCGAGGTGGTCGGCTCGCAGAGGTCGAAGCCCGAGTAGAGCTTCTTCGCGTCGTCGAGGGTGGCGATCGAGACGCCCGAGTTGCCGACCTTGCCGTAGATGTCGGGACGCTCATCGGGGTCCTCGCCGTAGAGCGTCACCGAGTCGAACGCGGTCGAGAGGCGCGCCGCCGGCTGTCCCTGCGAGAGGTAGTGGAAGCGCCGGTTGGTGCGCTCCGGCGAGCCCTCGCCGGCGAACATCCGGGTCGGGTCCTCGCCCGCGCGCCGGTAGGGGAAGACGCCGCCGGTGAACGGGTAGGAGCCGGGCAGGTTCTCCTTCATCAGGAAGCGCAGCCGCTCGCCCCAGTCCCTATAAGGGGGTGCCGCGATCTTCGGGATCTGCTGGTGGGAGAGCGATTCGCGGTAGTTCGGCCCGGTGATCTCGCGGCCGCGGACCTCGTAGCTGAAGGTGTCGGCGGTGATGCCCTCGATGCGCACGTCCCAGTTCTCCAAGAGCGAGAGAGCTTCCGGACCAAGTTCGACCCGCGCCTCCTCGTAGGCCTTGGTCAGGACCTCGTTGCCGGGGTCAACCTTCATCGCCTCGTAGAGGTGCTGCGCCTGTGCCGCCTTCTCGGCCAGCTCCTCGACCTTGGCGTTGATGCCGCGCCCCTGCTCGGCGATCTCGGCCAGGTAACGGACCCGCTTGCCGGGGATCAGGGTGTTGCCGCGCGGCTCGTGGTTCGCCGGGTCGATGCCGGGGGCGAAGCGCTCGGGGTCGTCGCCGCCCGCCCGCTCGGCCAGCGCCGCGCAGAGCTTCACGAACATCCAGGTGACGCCGGGGTCGGCGAACTGTGACGCGATCGTCGGGTAGACCGGCACCTCCTCGTCGGCGAGCTCGAAGGCGACCCGGTTGCGGCGCCACTGTTTGCGCACGTCGCGCAGCGCGTCGGCGGCGCCCTGCTTGTCGAACTTGTTGATGACGACGATCTCGGCGAGGTCGAGCATGTCGATCTTCTCCAGCTGCGAGGCGGCGCCGAACTCGCTGGTCATCACGTAGACGGGGAGGTCGACGAGGTCGACGATCTCGGAGTCCGACTGGCCGATGCCGGCGGTCTCGACGATCACCAGGTCGAACTCGGCGGCCTTGAGGAAGGCGACCGCGTCGGCGAGCACGGCGCTGGTGGAGAGGTTCTGGCGGCGGGTCGCCATCGAGCGCATGTAGAGCTGCTCGTGGCGCAGGCTGTTCATCCGGATCCGGTCGCCGAGCAGGGCGCCGCCGGTGCGCCGCCGCGTCGGGTCGACCGCCAGCACCGCGATCCGCAAGTCCGGCAGGTGCTGCACGAAGCGCGAGAGCAGCTCGTCGGTGACCGTCGACTTGCCCGCGCCGCCGGTGCCGGTGACGCCGACGACGGGCACGCCCGCGCCTTTCACCGTCCACTCGCCGCGCAGCCGCTCGAGCTCCTCCTCGCCGATCACCCCGTCCTCGAGCGCGGAGATCATCCGCGCCACGCCGAGGTCGTCGCTCCGGCCCTCCTCGGGCACGGTCGACGCCCGCTGCTGGGAGCGCGCCCGCTCGACCAGGTCGTCGATCATCCCCACCAGGCCCAGGTTCATACCGTCGTTGGGGTGGTAGATCCGCTCCACCCCGGCCCCCTCGAGGTCCGCGATCTCCTCCGGCGTGATCGTCCCACCCCCGCCGCCGAACACCCGGATGTGGTCGGCCCCAGCATCCCGCAGCATCTCCACGGCGTACTTGAAGTACTCGGTGTGGCCGCCCTGATACGAGCTGATCGCGATCCCGTCCGCGTCCTCCTGGATCGCCGCCCGCACCACGTCCCGCACGCTCCGGTTGTGGCCAAGATGCACCACCTCGGCCCCAGAGTCCTGAATGAGCCGCCGCATCACGTTGATCGCCGCGTCATGGCCGTCGAAAAGCGAGGCGGCGGTCACGAACCGCAGCGGCAACTCGTCGGCACCTTGGGCCGCGGCGGCACTGCGAGGATCGTCAGCAGTTAGGCGGGACATGGATAGTAGGAATACCACATAAATGGCCCGACCACCACGGGGCGGGGGTAGGGACGGGGCCCCGCAAGCTGTCGCCCGGGAGGGCTCGGGCCCCGCAAGCTGGCGCCCGGGTAGGGGACGCGCCCCTCTCGCCACGGCCCGG
>CALCIA010000102.1 GCA_937907435.1 uncultured Actinomycetes bacterium | reverse complement strand
TCTCGCCACGGCCACAGCCTGCCCGGGCCGTGGCGAGAGGGGCGCGTCCTTCCCCCGGGCTCCCGCCTGCGGGGCCCCGTCCCTCCCGGGCGACAGCTTGCGGGGCCTGGACCTTCCCGGGCGACAGCTTGCGGGTCCTCGTCCCTACCCGTCCCCCGTCCCACCCACCAGCCACCATCCCCCGCTACGCCAGCGTCGGCGGCGGGAGGACTTCGACGGGGGGCGAGGTCTCCGGGGGCGGCTCTTCGGGTGGTGGGGACTGGGTGGCGGCGCTCGCCAGTTGCGTCAGGCGCTGGTCGGCCTCGGCGAGGTCGGAGCGCTCGTCGGGGCGTTGGCGGAGGAGGGCGTCTAGGTCGGGGCGGAGGGCGATCGCGGTGTCGACGGTGGGGTCGCCGCCGGGTTGGTAGGCGCCGATCGCGATCAGGTCCTCCTTGTCGCGGTAGGCGGCCATCAGGCGGCGGAGCTCGGCGGCGGCGGCGATCGAGTCGGGCGGCTGGATCTCGGTGGTCAGGCGGGAGACGCTGGCGAGGACGTCGATCGCCGGGTAGTGGTTGGCGTGGGCGAGATCGCGGCTGAGGACGACGTGGCCGTCGAGGATCGAGCGGACCGCGTCGGCGATCGGCTCGTTCATGTCGTCGCCGTCGACCAGCACGGTGTAGAGGCCGGTGATCGAGCCCTCGGGACTGGTGCCCGCGCGCTCCAGGAGGCGGGGGAGGAGGGCGAAGACGCTGGGGGTGTAGCCGCGCGTCGCGGGCGGCTCGCCGATCGCCAGGCCGACCTCGCGCTGGGCCATCGCGAAGCGGGTCACCGAGTCCATCATCAGCAGCACGTCGGCGCCCTGGTCGCGGAAGTGCTCGGCGATCGCGGTCGCCGCGAAGGCGGCCTTGATCCGCACCAGCGCCGGCTGGTCGGAGGTGGCGACGACGACGACGCTGCGCTCCAGCGCCGCGCCCAGATCACGCTCGACGAACTCGCGCACCTCACGGCCGCGCTCGCCGACCAGGGCGATCACGTTGACGTCGGCCGAGGTCGAGCGGGCGATCATCCCCAGCAGCGAGGACTTGCCGACGCCGGAGCCGGCGAAGATGCCGAGCCGCTGGCCCTGGCCGCAGGGGACGAAGGCGTCGAGCGCCCGCACCCCGAGCGCGAGGCGCTTCTCGATCCGCGGCCGGCCGAGCGGCTCGGGCGGGTCGGCGGAGGCCGAGCGGGTGCCGCCGGCGTGCAGCGCCGAGCCGTCGAGCGGCCGCCCGAAGGCGTCGACCACCTTGCCGAGCATCGCCTCGCCGACCGGCACGCGGAAGGCCTCGCCCTCGGCGGCGACCGGCTTGCCCGGCCCGATCCCGCTCATCTCGCCGAGCGGCATCAAGAGCGTGCGCGAATCGCGGAACCCCACCACCTCGGCGGGCACCGGCGGCCGGTCACGCCCGGTCTCGATCAGGCAGACCTCGCCGACCTCCGCCTCCAGGCCGCTGGCCTCGATGATCAGCCCGATCACGTCCCGGACTCGTCCCCGCCGCACCACGAAATCCGCCCGGTCGACCGCGGCCTCCGCCCCCCGCAGCGCGCCGGTTGACGGGGACGGCGTGACCTTCTCCGGACACTCAGCGCCGAAGGCGCGTCCGGAGAGGGTCACGCCGTCCCCGTCCCTCGAGCAACAACCTTCGCAACGCGCTCCAGCTGCGCCGTGATCTGAGCATCGATCTCGCCCGCCTGCGTGCTCACCACGCAGCCGCCGCGCTCGATCCGGCGCTCCTCGCGCACGCTCAGCTCGCCACCGTGCTCGACGCTGAAGTCGGCGATCGAGGCGCGCACCAGCTCGGCGTCCTCGGGGTTCACGAGCAAGGTGGCGGGAAGGGGCTCGGTGAGCCGGCGGAGCGCCCCGCGCACCACGTCCAGCACCACCTCCGGCCGCGCCTCGAGCTCCCCGCCCAGCACCTTCTCCGCGATCCGCAGCGCCAGCGCCACCGCGACCGGCTCGGCGGCCCCGGCCGCCGCCGCGCTCGCCTCGTCGAGCCGCGCCGCCGCGCTCGCCAGCGCCCGCGCCGCCGCGCTCACCTCGGCCCGCCCGGCCGCCAGCCCTTCCTCGTAGCCCGCGGCCCGCGCCGCGTCCAGCTCCGCCTCGTGCTCGGCTTCCGCCGCCGCCAGCCGCTCCGCCGCCGGCCGCGGCACCGCCAGCTCGGGAAACTCAAACGACGAGTTCATCGCCGCCTCGGTTGCCGACCGTCAGCTCGCCCTCCTCCTCGAGCCGGCGCACCTCGGCCACCACTCGGCTCTGCGCTTCCTCGACCACCGATTTGCGCTGCGGCGGCTGGTACTCCATCTCCTCGACCAAGAGCTCCGAGCGCCGTTCGGACACGTTCCCGAGCACTTTCTCGCGCACTTCGTCGGGCACCCCGCGCAGCGCCAGCGTGAGGTCGGCGTCCTCGACCCCCTTCAGCACCGACTGCAGCGCCCGGTCGTCGAGCTTGACGATGTCCTCGAAGGTGAAGAGCAGCGCCCGGATCTCTTCCGCCAGGTCCTCGTCGGACTGGGCCAGCGTCTCCAGCACGTTGCGCTCGGTCGGCCGGTCGGCGTGGTTCAGGATGTCGGCCAGGGACTGCACGCCGCCCGAGCTCGCGTACTCCTCGGAGAGCACGTTCGACAGCTTCCCCCGCATCACCGTCTCCACCTCGCGGATCACCGCCGGGCTGGTCTCGTGCATGCGCGCGATCCGCAGCGACACCTCCGCCTGTTCATCGGTGTCCAGCAGCGCCAGCGTCTCGGCGGCGAGCGTGGTGTAGAGGCTGGAGATGATCAGCGCCTTGGTCTGCGGCGCCTCGTTGCGCAGGAAGGCGACGATCTGCTCCGGCGGCGTCCGGGCGAGGAACTCGAAGGGCCGCATTTCGATCACCGCCGAGAGCCGGCCGGTGATCTCCGCCGCGCGCTCGGGCCCGAGCGCCCGCTCCAGCACCTCGCGCGCGTAGTCGACCCCGCCGGCCGCGATCGAGCTCAGCGCCAGCGAGTTCTCCGAGACCTCCTCCAGCACTTCCTCGATCTGCTCCCTGGGGATGTCGCCGGCCTTCGCCATCTCCAGCGAGAGCTCCTCGATCTCCGCCTCGGAGAGGTGGCTGAAGACCTCGGCCGCCTTCACCGGGCCGAGCGCCACCAGCAGCACCGCGGCCTTGCGCCGCCCCCGCAGCGGCGGCGGCTCGCCGGCGCTCCCGGAGCGGATCAGCGAGACGTCGCCGGGGCGCTCGAGCGGCACGAGCTCGTTCGGCGCCGCCACGCTACCCCTCCTTCATCCAGGCCCGCAGCTGCTGCGCGACTTTGTCGGAGTCCATCGCCGCGACCTCGTCGGCGTTGTTCACCAGCGTCGGGTCCTCTTCCCAGTCGTCTTCGCGTCGGTGCACTTCCAGCTCGGCCAGCGAGGTCGGCGCGTTCAGTTCCTTCAGCCAGATCGGTTCGGCCAGCACCTCGTCCTGTTTGCGGCGCAGGTGGCGCGCGGCGAAGACGAGGAAGGCGACGCCCGCCAGCCCGATCAGCCCGTACTTGGCGTAGTCGACGATGCCCGGCCCGGCCGGGGTCGCCGCTTCCGGCGGCTGGGCGAAGGCGATGCGGCTCACGGTCAGCGTGTCGCCGCGTTTCTTTTCGATCCCGGCGGCGCCTTCGATCGCCTTTTCGAGCTGCGCGACTTCCGCCGCCGGCACCGTTTTGTCGACGATCAGCGCGACGTTCTGGCGGTTCACCGTCCCCGGCGCCACCTGCGTGTGGGTGATGGTCTTGTCGACGCCGTATTGGGTTTCTTCGTTGGCCCGTTTGTAGTTGGAGGGCCCGCCCGCGGTGCCGGCCCCGGCGGCGTAGCTGGGGATGTTCCCGGCCGTCCCGGCCGCGCCGCCCGCCGCCGTCGCCCCGGCGCCTTTCAGCGACTCGTGTTCGGCCTGCCGTGCCAGCGGCGTGCCTTTCTTGGCGTATTCGAGTTTGCTCTGCGTGGTGCGGTCGGCGTTCACTTCCGCCTGCACCTGCACCCGCCCTTTTTCGGGACCGATGGTCCGCGCCAACAGGCCGTCGAGCCGCGTTTCCATGCTCTCGTCGTAGCGCGCCTCGATCGCCTGTTTGGAGACGCCGCCGCCGAGCGACCCGCCTTCGCCCGCCGGCCACAGCGTCGCGCCGCTGCCGTCGGTGATCGTCACGTCGCCGGCTTCCAGCCCTTCGACGCTCGCCGCGACCAGGTGGGCGATCCCACGCACCGCGCCGGCCCCGAGCCGCCCGCCCGAGTCGCTCGCGATCAGCACCGCCGCCGTCGGTTTGATCGCTTCTTCGGAGAAGAGCTGTTCTTCGGGCAGGGTCAGTTGGACGTTGGAGCTCTTGACCCCTTCGACCTGGTTGATGGTCCGTTCGAGTTCGCCCTCCAGCGCCCGCTGGTAGGTGACCTTCTGCTGGAAGTCCGACGCCCCGAACTGCTGGGAGTCGAAGAGTTCGAAGCCCGGTTTGCTGCCGCCGAGCACGTCGCTTTCGGCCAGCGCGATCCGCGCTTCGGAGACGTCGGAGCTCGGCACGCCGACCGCGGTGCCGCTGTCCTGCAGCTGGTAGGGGATGCCCTTGGCCGCGAGCGCTTCGGTCACCTGGCCGGTTTCCGCCGGTTCGATCCCGGTCGCGAGCGTCGTGTAGCTCTGCTTCGTCGCCATCTGGAAGAGGACGAAGGCGAGGATGATCAGCGCCAGCGCGGCGCCGCCCAGCGCGAATTTGCCGCGGGTGGAGAGGCGGGAGAGGACGGTTTTGACCTGGGTCACGTCAGATCTGGGTGTGGAAGATTTCGGTGTACGCTTCGACCGCTTTGTTGCGGACCTGAGAGGCGAACTGCATCGAGAGCTGCGCTTCCTGGACCGCGGTGATCACCGAGCTGAGGTCGTTCGTCTGCCCGGTGGCCAGCGCCTGCGACTGCGCCGCGGCCGCGTTCTGGGTCTTCTCCAGGTCGCCGATCGCGTTGGTCAGCATCGAGCCGAAGCCGCCCGTCGGGTCGCTCTGCGCCGCCCCGCGCGCCGCCGGTTCGCCCCCGACCGACCACTCGGCGCCCTGCGCTTTCGGCGCCGCGATCTGCTCGGCGGCCTTGCTGATGGCGGAGATCGGAAGGGTCATCAGAGCAGTTCGATCGTCTTCGAGAAGACCTGCTTGGTCGTCTGCATCGCGGTCACGTTCGCCTGGTAGGAGCGCGAGGCGTCGATCAGGTCGGTCATTTCCTCGACCGGATTGACGTTCGGCATTTCGACGTAGCCCTGCGCGTCGGCGTCGGGGCTGCCGGGTTCGTAGACCCGGCGCAGCGGGGTGGTGTCGGGGACGATCGCCGCGACTTCGACCCCCGCCGGTTCGCCGCCACGGAGCGCGCCGGTGAGCGCCCCGGCGAAGCTGCCTTCGCCCGAGGACTCCTGCAGCACCACGTCCTGGCGCCGGTACGGCCCGCCTTCCGGCGTCCGCGTCGACTGGGCGTTGGCGAGGTTGGCGGAGGTGACGTCCATCCGCAGCCGCTGCGCGGTCAGCCCCGAGGCGGAGATGTTCAGCGCGTCGAAGAGGGCCATCAGCCGTTCATCCCCATCGCCGTGCGCATGATCTGCAGGCGCGAGTTGGCGACCTGCTCGAGCGCCTCGATTTCAAGCCCGTTTTCGGCCAGCTTGGCCGCTTCGGCTTCGCTGTTGACGCCGTTGCCGTCGGCCCGCACCGCGCCCGTGTTCAGCTGTTCGGGGGCGAAGCTGATGCTCTCGATCGCTTCCGGCCCCTCCTCCAGCGCGCCCGCCAGCGCCGCGTGGAAATCGACGTCGGAAGGCTGGAAGCCGGGCGTGTCGGCGTTGGCGATGTTGTTGGAGAGGACGGTGTTGCGCAGGGTCGCGCCGGAGATGGCGCGCATCAGCGTGAGTTGGGTCGGGTCGAGGATGCTCATCGCGGGTTTCGGCCCGGTCATCGGCAGCCGGCGCCGAAGATTTAGCCCGACCCCGAAAATTTCGCGACCACCCGAGTATTTAGGTGCAGGAACCCGTTCTTTAACCCGGGCGAATCAAGTGCGACGCTTCCCTGTCGATAGAGACACGGATGCACGAGAGCACGGAACAGAACTGGCCCGAAGGTCGCATCGTCGACCGCCTGCCGGTGATCGTCTACGCATCCGAGCTGGGGGAGAACGGGCGCTGGCGCTACATCAGCCCCCAGGTCGAGGAGATCCTCGGCTTCACCCCGGAGGAGTTCCTCGCCGATCCGGGGCTCTGGGCGCGGCTCGTCCACCCCGACGACCGCCTGCGGGCGCTGGCGGTGGAAAGCCGCGACGCGCTCGGCAACCGCGACACCCGCCCGGTCGAGTACCGCATGTACACGAAGGAGGGGCGCGTCGTCTGGATGCTCGACGAGGCGGTGCTCGAGGCCGACGCCCACGGCATCCCGGTCTGGCACGGCGTCCTCTACGACATCAGCGAGCGCAAGACCGCCGAGATCGACCTGCAGCGCTCCCTCGCCCAGCAGGCGGTGGTGGCGCGGCTCGGCGAACGGGCGCTGAAAAACGGCGACCCCGAGGCGCTGATGCGCGACGCGGTCAACCTGATCGGCGAACTGGACGGGGTCGAGTTCGCCTGCATCTGGGAGGTCGGGCGCGACGGCCGCCGGCTCAACCTGCGGGCGGGCCTCGACGACACCGCCCTCGCCTCCGGCCGGCGCGTCTCGGCGGGCCGCGAATCGCACGCCGGCGCGGCGCTCGACTCGGGCGTCCCGATCATCGTCGGCGACTGGTCCGAGGACGAGCGCTTCTCGATGCCGCCCGCGGTCCGCGCGCTCGGCGCCACCAGCTCGCTGGCGGTGATCATCGACGGCAAGGACCGACCCTTCGGCGTCCTCGACGTCCACTCCGCCGAACCGCGGCGCTTCGACCCCAAGGACGTCCCCTTCCTCGAAGCCTCGGCCAACGTCCTCGCCGACGCCTTCGAGCGCCACGCCGCCGACCGCGCCCTCCGCCACCGCGTCCTCCACGACGCCCTCACCGGCCTGCCGAACCGGCTCAGCTTCGTCGACTCGCTCGACGACGCGCTCGGCCGCGCCTCGGTCTCCGGCTCGCCGGTCGGCATCCTCTTCCTCGACCTCGACCACTTCAAGCTCATCAACGACAGCCTCGGCCACCATGCCGGCGACGCCCTGCTGCGCGCCGTCGCGCCGCGGCTGCGCGCCCACCTGCGCCCCGGGGACATCGTCGCCCGCTTCGGCGGCGACGAGTTCGGGATCCTGATCGACCGGCTCGCCGACGACGCCGAGGCGGTCGCGATCGCCGAGCGGGTCGCCGCCGCCTTCGCCCAGCCTTTCTCGATGCAGGGCGTGGACCACTTCGTCAACGCCTCGATCGGGATCGCCGTCGCCCGCCTCGCCTCCGGCCAGTCGACCAACGCCGAGCTCCTGATCCGCGACGCCGACGCGGCGATGTACCGGGCGAAGGAGAGCGGCCGCAACCGCACCGTCCTCTTCGACGCCGAGATGCGGGCGACCGCGGCGCGGCGCCTGGAGACCGAACGCGAGCTGCGCGGCGCGATCGACCGCGACGAGCTGGAGCTGCGCTACCAGCCGATCGTCAACCTGCGCACCGGCGAGGTGACCGGCCTCGAGGCGTTGGTCCGCTGGCGCCACCGCGAGCGCGGCCTGCTCGACCCCGCCGACTTCGTCGGGGTCGCCGAGGACTCAGGCCTGATCGAGCCGATCGGGCGCTGGGTGCAGGAACGCGCCGCCCGCCAGATCCTCGAATGGCACGAGCTGCGCCCCGACGACCGCCCGCTCGACGTCGCCGTCAACCTCTCCGCCCGCCAGGTCGCCCACCGCGGCCTCGCCGCCAACGTCGCCGAGATCCTCGCCCGCACCGGCCTCGACCCGGTCCACCTGCGGCTGGAGATCACCGAGACGGTGCTGGTCGAGGAGTCGGCCTCGGCGATCGCCTCGCTGGAGGCGCTGAACGAGCTCGGCGTCCGCCTCGTCCTCGACGACTTCGGCACCGGCTATTCCTCGCTCGCCTACCTCAACCGCTATCCCTTCCACGCGCTGAAGATCGACCGCTCTTTCGTCGACACGCTCGGCGTCGAACAGGAGGGGACGGCGATCGTCGAGGCGGTCATCGGGATGGCCCGGGCGCTCTCGCTCGACGTGATCGCCGAGGGGATCGAGAACGACGTGCAGCTTGCCGAGCTGCGCCGGCTCGAGTGCGACTACGGCCAGGGCCACCTCTTCCACGAGGCGCTGCGGCCGGAGGAGATCAGCCGCATGATCGCGGCCGGCTCGCTCGACTACGGCCCTGTCCCGGCAGGCCCCGCATCCGCGGATGCGGCCCGGATCACTTCGCGGCCACAACGTTCTCGGAAGGTGGAGTAGAGGGAGGTCCTGGGCTCCTCATGGGGGTCCTGGCAGGCTGTGACCCCCATGAG
>CALCIA010000101.1 GCA_937907435.1 uncultured Actinomycetes bacterium | reverse complement strand
CTCATGGGGGTCACAGCCTGCCAGGACCCCCATGAGGAGCCCAGGACACCCCGCGCCATCTCGGACGGCCGCACCGGCCGGGACCCTCGGCGTCACACCTCCCGCCCACTCCGCTCCCGCGCCGCCTCATAGTTGATCCGCATCAAGGCGATCACGTCCTCGACATCAGTCTCGTCGTCGATCCGCCTTGCCGCCGGGCCGTGTTTGCCCGGGAAGACCGGGTGCTCGACGATGCGGCCTTCGGCGGCGAGCTCCTCCCAGCGGGCTCGGGGGAAGGAGAAGTGGGCGGCGTGGTCGCCGTGCAGGTGGCCGAGCTCTCGGTGGCCGAGGCGGAAGCCGAACTCGCCCCGTTTTCCCAGGCCTGCCTCGACCCCGTCCCAACTGGTGACCTCTGCGGTTATGCGTTCGCTTGGTTTCATCATCTGGCGACGGTACAAGTTCAAGTAAGCTTGAAGTCAAGGTCGTGTCCGAACTGCTGACCATCTCCGAGACCGCGCGGCGCAGCGGCGTCGCCTCCTCCGCGCTCCGTTATTACGAAGAGCGCGGCCTGATCTCGGCGGCCGAGCGGGAGGGCTCCGGACATCACCGCCGTTATCCCCGCCCGGTGCTGCGGCGCATCGCCTTCATCGTCTTCGCCCAGAAGGTCGGCCTCAGCCTCGACGAGATCGCCGTCGAGCTGGCCAAGCTGCCGCCGCACGGCGCCCCCAAACGCAAGGACTGGTCGCGGTTGTCGGCCACCTGGCGCGGGCGCATCGACGAGCAGATCGCGGAGCTGGAACGCCTCAAGGAGGGCCTCACCGAGTGCATCGGCTGCGGCTGCCTCTCGCTCGACCGCTGCAAGCTGGCGAACCCGGGCGACCGCGCCGCCCATTTCGGCTCCGGCCCGCGCTACTGGCTGGGCGACCCCCGGCCGTCTCAGCCCGGCTCTGTCACAAAAGGTTGACAAAGCAAACTCAGATGTTGTGGCTCCCGTGCAGCCGGGTAGCCGGGGGACATGCAGGCGACCCGGACGGATAGGAACGCGCTCCACGCCGGCTTCTCCCTGGCGCCGCTGAAGGCACGCCGGCAGGAGTTCGGGCTCGACGACCTGCATGACGTCCGCGCCCTCGTCGCCGCCGCGGCCACCGCGGCAGGCCTGGCGCCGGGCCGCACCAACGACCTGGTCGTGGCCGCCTCGGAGCTCGCCGCGAACAGCGTCCTGCATGGCGGCGGACGCGGCCTCGCCTCGGTGTGGCGGGAGGAGGACGCGATCTTCGTCGAGGTCGCCGACGCGGGCACGATCACCGATTCGACCGTCGGCCAGGTGCGCCCCGACCCGGCGACCGAGCACGGCCGCGGCCTCTACATCGCCAACCGGCTCTGCGACGACGTGGCGATCGACAGCAGCGCCTCCGGCACCCGGATCAGGCTGCGGATGGAGGTCTAGACCCGGCGCAGGGCGAGCAGGACGATGTCGTCCTCGAGCTCGCCGTCCGACCGGCTGACCGCGTCGCCGCGCAGGCGCGCGACCATCTCCTCCAGCGCCAGCGGCGCCAGGTACTCGGCCAGGCGCGCCAGGTCGAGCGGATCGCGGTGCTCGGACGGCGGCCCCGCCTCGAGCCAGCCGTCGGTGCAGAGGACCAGCGTGTCCCCCGGTTCGAAGGCGGCGTCGTGGCGCTGCACCTTGGCGTCGTTCAGCGCCCCCAGCACGGTGCCGCCGCCGAGCAGCCGGGCGCCGCCCTTGCGCACGTGGACCGGCGGCGGATGGCCGGCGCCTGCCGACGCGATCGTCCAGTGGCCGCTCGCGTCCTCCCGGAGCCGCACCAGCACCGCGGTGGCGAAGTCGTTCAGCCCGGTCCCCTCGAGCAGCAGCTCGTTGACCCGGACCAGCACCTCCTCCGGCTCGTCGACCTCGCGGGTCAGCCCGCGCACCGCGTGGCGCAGCGCCACCGACACCCCGGCCGCCGCCGACCCCTTGCCCGCCACGTCGCCGATCAGCACCCAGCAGCCGTCCTCGGTCGGCATCACGTCGTAGAGGTCGCCGCCGATGTCGATCCCCCGCCCGGCCGCCTCGAAGACGACCGCGGACTCGATCCCCTCCACCCGCACCGGCCGCGGCGGGCGCAGGCCGCGCTGCAGGTTGCGGGCGATCGCGTCGCGCTCTTGGTAGAGCCGCGCGTTGTCGAGCGCCAGCGCGGCGCGCTCGCCCAGCTCGCCGAGGAACTCGAGGTCGGCCTCCTCGTAGCGGATGCCGGCGTCGGTGTGGAGGAAGGAGAGCGCGCCGATCTTCCGCCCGCGGGCGAAGAGCCCGACCACCGCCGCGGACTCGTAGCCGGCGTCCTCCATCAGCTCCCGGTGCTCGGGCGTCTGGGCGACCGCCGCGGCCACCGTGGGCTCCCTCAGGTCGCGCCAGATCGTCGGCTCGCCCTCGCGCAGCACCTGCGCCACCGGGTGGTCGCCGTCCGGCTCCAGCGGCGATTCGCGGCGGATCCGCTCGAGCCGCTCGGCCGCGCCGGGGAGCGCCGCCGCCGCGACCGAGTCGCCGAGCCGCCCGTCGTCGCGCAGGAAGTCGATGATGCAGAGCTCGGCCAGCTCGGGGACCGCCTTGGCGACGATGTTGCGCGCCGTCTCGATCGGGTCGAGCGAGGCGTCGAGGTCGCGCGTCGCGGCGATCAGGAAGTCGCGGGCCTGCTCGCGGCGGCGTTCGCCGGTGATGTCGCGGGCGATCACCGAGGCGCCGTAGAGGTAGCCCGAGTCGCTGGCGATCGGCGAGGTCGTCAAGGAGAGGTCGATCATCGCGCCGTCCTTGCGGACGTGTCGCGTCTCGTGCGCCTCCAGGTGTTCACCCCGTCGCACGCTGGCGAGGATCTCGTCAGCTTCCCGTTTCACCTCCTCCGGCTTCAGGAAGGAGACGTGGCGGCCGATCGCTTCCTCCGCGGTGTAGCCGTAGAGGCGCTCGGCGGCGGGGTTCCAGGTCATCACGATCCCCTGCAGGTCTTTGGAGAAGACGGCGTCGCGGCTCCCGGCGACCACCTGCTCCATGTGCGCGCGGGCGCGATCGGCTTCAAGGCGGTGACTCACGTCGCGGGCGAAGACGGTCGGCCCGCCACCTTCCGCGCCGGCGCGGATGACCGTCAGCTCGGCGTGGAAGTTGACGCCGTCGCCGCGCCGCGCCGGCAGTTCGATCCGCCGCCCGAGCAGCTCGACGGCCTCCTCCGCGTCCCCCTCGCCGCCGAGGCTCTCGCGGACGTCCGGGCACAGCTCCGCGGGGACGATCAGCTCGACCAGGTCGGTGCCGAGCGCTCCGGCCCGCCCGATCCCGAAGAGCTCGCCCGCCGCGTCGCTCCACTCGCGCACCTTCATCTCCTCGTCGAGGACGATCACCGCGTCGAGCACGGAGGTGACCAGGCCGGCGGCTCGCGCCGCGCTCCCCTGCTCCAGCGGCTCCTCGACCGAACTCACCACCCAAAACTACTGATGTGTGGCATTGGTAGCGTCGGTTTCGTGAAAAAGGTCAACATCGGGAAACCGGACTTCACCTGGGACGATTCCGACCCGCAGGGATTCCGCGCCGGGATGGCGCGGCTGGGCGGTCTGCTGGGCGCGAAGGAGACCGGGATCAGCGTCTACGAGCTACCCCCCGGACAGGCGATCTGCCCCTACCACTACGAGTGCGGCGAGGAGGAGTGGCTGCTGGTCCTGAGCGGCGCGCCGACGCTGCGCGCGCCGGACGGGGAGGAGCGGCTCGCACCCTGGGACGTCGCCTGCTTCCCGCGCGGCCCCGAGGGCGCCCACCAGATCCGCAACGACACCGAGGAGCCCGCCCGCGTCCTCATGTTCTCGACCGTCGTCCACCCGACGGCGACGGTCTATCCCGACTCCGAAAAGGTCGGGATCTGGACCGGCGACCCGGAGAGCACGGTGATGGTGCGCCGCTCCGCCAACGTCGAGTACTACGACGGCGAGACCTGAGCCGGGGGCGGCTATCCTCGCCTGCCCGATCTCTCGGGCCCCGATGAGTTCTCGTCCCCCCACCGGTCCCTAGGAGCATGACCCCCACCGCACAACCAGATCGCAACCGCTGGCTCGCCCTCTACGTCCTCTGCGCGGGGATGCTGATGATCGTCCTCGACGGCACGATCGTGAACGTCGCCCTGCCCTCGATCCAGGAAGACCTGCACTTCTCGCAGGCGAACCTGGCCTGGGTCGTCAACGCCTACCTGATCCCGTTCGGCGGCCTCCTGCTGCTCGCCGGCCGGCTCGGCGACCTGCTCGGGCAGCGCCGCGTCTTCATCGTCGGCCTCGCGGTCTTCACGATCGCCTCGGCGCTCTGCGCCGCCTCGCCGGACCAGGCCGTGCTGATCGGCGCGCGCTTCGTCCAGGGCGTCGGCGGGGCGCTCGCCTCGGCGGTGATCCTGGCGATGATCGTGCGGATGTTCCCGGCGCGCAACGAGCAGGCGAAAGCGATCGGCGTCTACGGCTTCGTCGCCTCGGCGGGCGGTTCGATCGGCCTGCTGCTCGGCGGCGTCCTGACCCAGGCGATCTCCTGGCACTTCATCTTCGTGATCAACCTGCCGATCGGCGTGCTGGTCGGCTGGCTGGCGCTGCGCCTGGTCGACAACCCCGACGGCCTCGGCATGCACGAGGGCGCCGACTTCCCCGGCGCCGCCCTGATCACCGGCGCGCTGATGCTCGGCGTCTTCACGATCCTGCAGATCACCGAATGGGGCTGGGTCGACGCGCGGACGATCGGCGGGCTGGTGCTGGCCGCGGCGCTCATCGTCCTCTTCGTCCGCCGCCAGGCGCGGATCGCCAACCCGCTGATGCCGCTGCGGCTCTTCCACTCGCGCAACGTGGTCGGCGCCAACACGGTCCAGGCGCTCCTGGTCGCGGGCATGTTCGGGATGTTCTTCCTCGGCGCCCTCTACCTGGAGCGGGTGCTCGGCTACAGCGCCCTGGAGATCGGCCTCGCCTTCCTGCCGACCACGGTGGTGATGGGCGGCCTCTCGCTCGGCTTCTCGGAAAAGCTGATCATGCGCTTCGGCCCGCGCAACATCCTCATCCCCGGCTTCATCATGGTGACGATCGCGCTGCTGCTCTTCGCCCGCACGCCGGTCGACGGCAACTACCTGACCGACCTGCTGCCGCCGTTCCTGCTGATCGCGGTCGGCATCGGCACCTCGTTCCCGGGGATCATGACCCTGGCGATGTCGGGGGCGACGCCGCAGGACGCCGGCCTGGCCTCGGGCCTCGTCAACACCAGCATGCAGGTGGGCGGCGCGGTCGGCCTGGCGGTCCTGGCGACGCTGTCGAGCCAGCGCACCGCGGACCTCGAAGCCGCCGGCCACTCGGCCGCCTCGGCGCTGACCTCCGGCTACCACCTCGCCTACCTGGTCGGCGCCGGGCTCGCCTTTGCCTCGGTGCTGATCGCGATCTTCGTGCTGAAGCCCGCGCCGACGCCCGAGATGGGCGGCCACGGCCCCGCCGGCGGCCCGGCCGAGGGCGAGGCCGCGACGGCCGAGGGCTAGCGCCGCCGGCGCGCCCGCGCCGGCCGGCCCCACCGCTCAGATTTATCTCTGGCATAAACGCCGAGTTCGTCGCGGGGCACTAATCCGCGCCGCCGTCGCGGCCGAAAAGAACGGTGAGTGCAGACGATCCCCGAGCAGATCAGCCAGGCCCGCGCCGCCTTCGCCGAAGCGCCGGACGAGCGCGCCCGGATGGGGCGGATCTCCGGCGTCCTCTGGATGGCCGCCGCGGTGGTCGGGGCGATCGACGTCGCCGTCCCCGGGTCCGACCACGCCGCGACGCCGCTCGTCCTGCTGCTCGGCGCCTTCGTCTTCCTCTACGGCCTCGCCAGCGTGGTCGGCTGGATCCCCTGGGACCGTGCCTCGATCGACGCCCTGGCGATCGGCATGGTGGCGACGATCCCGGTCGCCGGCCTCGCGATCTACCTGACCGGCGGCTCGCTCTCCTACATCGAGCCGCTGCTGGTCTGCCCGCTCCTCTACGCCGCCTTCTTCTTCCCCGAGCGCTGGGCCTGGCCGCTGACGGTCGAGCTGATCCTCGTCGCCGGCGCGCCGCTGGCCTACGACCCGGACGCCATCGACAACGCCTTCCTGCCCCGTTACCTCGCCCTCGCGGTCGGCTTCCTCACCGCCACCTGGGTGATGGCGGGGCTGAAGAAGCGGCTGGTCGCCGCCGAGGTGCGCCAGCGCGAGTTCGCCAACCGTGATCCGCTCACCGGGATCGGCAACCGCCGTTACTTCGACGCGACGATGAAGCGGGAGCTGGAACGGCGCACGCGCCCGTTCGGCCGGCGCGGCCTCGACTCGAGCCCGCTGGCGCTGCTGATCCTCGACCTCGACGACTTCAAGGGCATCAACGACCGCCACGGCCACCAGGTCGGCGACGCGGTGCTGCAGCAGGCGACCGCCCGCGCCCACTCGGTGCTGCGCTCGACCGACACGCTGGCGCGGATCGGCGGCGACGAGTTCGCGATCATCGCCCCGGGCGCGCACGGCGACGGTGCCGAGCGGCTGGCGGACGCGGTGCGCGCGGCGGTGGCCGCGGGCGACCCTGACACCGACCTGCCGACGCCGACCGCCTCGGTCGGCTGGGCCGTCTTCCCCGACGACGGCCAGGACTTCGAGACCCTGATGCGCTCCGCCGACGACCGCATGCTGCGGATCAAGCACTCCGATCCGCGCCGCGAGGCCCCGGCCGCTCTCTAGGGCGCCGGGCTCAGGGGGTCTCGATCTGGCGCGGCGCCCTATTCGTGCATCGTCGCCGACTCGAGCACGCCGAGCAGCTGGGTGACGCGGCACACCAGCAGGCGCTCCTCGTCGACTTCGACCCACACCCCGGCGCTGGCCGGGAAGACGACGTGGTCGCCCACCTCGACCGGCATCTCGACCCCGGCCCCGGCCCACCAGTCGAGCCCCGGCCCGACCGCAAGCACGATCCCCTGTTCCGGCGGCGGCTCATGCGTCCCCGGCGGCACCACCAACCCCGACCGCCGCACCCGATCGGAGTCGAGCTCCTTGATCACGATCTGGTCGAAGAGCGGCCGCAGCTGATGCCGGACCGACTCGGTGGGGTCTGGGATGCGGGACGAGGCCATGGGCCAAGTCTCGCATGCCGGGAGTGGGTCCTGGGCTCCTCATGGGGGTCCTGGCAGGCTGTGACCCCCATGAGGAGCCCAGGACGTGAGGCGTTCGTGGGAGAGGCGGCACAGGGACGTGAGGAAGTCGGACTTACGTGACGATCCGGTCCGGAAGTGTCCACACCTCGCCCGGATCCGTCACAGAGATGCCGGGAACGTCACACTTTCCGGC
>CALCIA010000100.1 GCA_937907435.1 uncultured Actinomycetes bacterium | reverse complement strand
GAATCGAGGGGCGGGGAACGCGCTGCGTACTTTGACCTTGCTATAGCACGGTCAACTCACGCAGCGCGTAAGTCGGTGTTGGACAACACGGGAGAAAGACCGGAGTTCTCGACATCTCCGTGACGAGGTCTGACCTCCGTCACGGTTCCGACGCACTCCCGTGCGCCTCCCGCCAGTGTCCCTCCACACCTTCCGCACACCCGCCCCTCTCGCCACGGCCACAGCCTGCCCGGGCCGTGGCGAGAGGGGCGCGTCCGTTATCCGGGCGCCAGCTTGCGGGGCCTGGACCCTTCCCCGCGCGCCAGCTTGCGGCGCCCCGTCCCTCCCGTCCCGCCGGACCTACCCCCGCAGCCCTTCAAGCCTCGCAAGGATCTCCGGCACGTGCGTCAGATACGCGCCGTAGTCGAACACCGCGTCAAGGTCCAACTGCGGCGCCGCCTCGGCGAGGAGGTCGCGGAATTCGGTCCCGGTGTCCCATGCCCGCTGGGCGTTCTCCTGGACCACTCGGTAGGCGTCGTCACGGGTCATCCCGGACTCGACCAGGGCGGTGAGGGCGCGCTGGCTGAAGAGGGCGCCGTGGGTGATGTCGAGGTTGGCGCGCATGCGGTCGCGGTGGAGGGTCATGCCGGCGGCGACGCCGGTGGCGAGGCCGTGCATGTAGTCGAGGACGATGGTCGAGTCGGGCAGGATCACCCGCTCGGCGCCGGAGTGGGAGATGTCGCGCTCGTGCCAGAGGGCGACGTCCTCGAAGCCGGTCTGGGCGTAGCCGCGCAGGACGCGGGCGAGGCCGGTGATCCGCTCGGTGCGGATCGGGTTGCGCTTGTGGGGCATCGCCGAGGAGCCCTTCTGGCCGGCGCGGAACGGCTCCTCGACCTCGCGCACCTCGGTTTTCTGCAGGTTGCGGACCTCGGTGGCGAAGCGCTCAAGGCCGGCGCCGGCGAGGGCGATCGTCGCGGTCAGCTCGGCATGGCGGTCGCGCGGGATCACCTGGGTGGCGACCGGCTCGATCGCGAGGCCGAGCTTCTCCATCACCCGCGCCTCGACCGCCGGCGGCACCGAGGCGTAGGTCCCGACCGCGCCGGAGAGCTTCCCGTATGCGAGTTCGGCGAACGCCTCTTCGAGCCGGCCGAGGTTGCGGTCGGCCTCGAAGGCGAAGCCCGCCAGCCGCAGCCCGAAGGTGGTCGGCTCGGCGTGCACGCCGTGGGTGCGCCCGACGCAGAGCGTGTCGCGCTCCGCCAGCGCCCGGTCGATCAGTGCGTCGCGGTACTCCTTCGCCCCGGCGACGAGGATCGCACCCGCCCGCTTCAGTTGCAGCGCCAGCGCGGTGTCGAGCACGTCGGAGGAGGTCAGCCCGTAGTGCAGCCACTGGGCGCCCTCCGGCCCGACCGACGCCGCCACCACGTCGACGAACGCCGCCATGTCGTGGTCGGTGATCTTCTCCCGCTCGTCGACCGCCTCGACCGTGAACGCCGCCCGCTCCCGCGCCGCCGCCGCGACCTCGGCCGGGACGACGCCCTCCGCCGCCCACGCCTCGGTCGCCGCCAGCTCGACCTCGAGCCAGGTTTCGAGCTTCGCCTGCTGGGTCCAGACGGCGCCGATCTCGGGGCGGGTGTAGCGCGGGATCACGGGCGGGCTCCTCGGGCGCGGGCGGCGGCGGTCAGGACGACTCTCGGCGCGCCGCTAGGCGTTGATGATGCGCGCCGCCAGCACGCCGGCGTTCTTCGCCCCGTCGATGGCGACGCAGGCGACCGGGATCCCGGGCGGCATCTGCACCGCCGAGAGCAGGGCGTCGAGCCCACCGAGGCTCTTGCCGAGGATCGGCACGCCGATCACCGGCAGGTCGGTGTGCGCGGCGGCGACCCCGGGCAGCGCCGCCGACATCCCGGCGCCGGCGATGATCACCTTCAGCCCCCGCGCGCGGGCGGTTGTGCAGAACTCGGTTACCTTCGCCGGGTCCCGGTGCGCGCTCATCACGTGCACTTCGGACTCGATCCCCTGTTCGGCGAGGTACTTCTCCGCCGGGAGCATCTTCTCCATGTCGTTTTTCGACCCCATGATGATCCCGACCAGGGCGCCCGAAGCCTCGAAGTCCTCCTCGATCTGCTCGATCTGCGCCTCGGTCTGCGTCTCCGGGGTGATGTCGCTCATGTGTTCCTCTCAGGCTGGGTTTGGGTGCGTCAGGGACTGGCAAGGCGGGCGACCGCGCGGGCGGCGATGTCGCTGCGGACCTGCATTCCGTCGAAGGAGATCCGGCCGACCGCATCGTACGCGCGATCGCGCGCCGCGGCGGGGTCGGGGCCGAGCCCGGTGACGTTGAGGACGCGGCCGCCGGCGGTGACGATCTCGCCGTCGCGCGCGGCGGTCCCCGCGTGGGTGATCTCGGCGATCGCCGCGGCCTCGTCGAGCCCGCGGATCACGTCGCCCTTCGAGGAGCCCTCCGGGTAGCCCGCCGAGGCGAGCACCACGGTCACCGCCCAGTCGTCGTCGAACTCGGCGCTCATCCCGGCTAGCCCGCCCGGCTCGCGCGAAGCGCGGAAGAGGTCGACGAGGTCGGAGCGCAGCCGCGGCAGCACCGCCTGCGTCTCGGGGTCGCCGAAGCGGACGTTGAACTCGATCACCTTGGGACCGTCGACGCAGATCATCAGCCCGGCGTAGAGGACCCCGTGGAAGGGCGTGCCGCGCTCGGCCATCGCCGCGACGACCGGCCGGTGGATGCGCTCGACGATGTCTTCGACCTCCGCCGCGCCGACCAGTCCCGGCACCGGCGAGTAGCTGCCCATGCCGCCGGTGTTCGGCCCCTCGTCGCCGTCGAAGATCCGCTTGTAGTCCTGGGCGGGGGAGAGGGGCACCACGTTCTCGCCGTCGCAGAGCGCCAGCAGCGAGAGCTCTTCCCCCACGAGCAGCTCCTCCATCACCACCGCGGTCGCGCCGAAGCGCTGCTCGGTGAAGTAGACGTCGAGTGCGCCGCGCGCCTCGGCCTCGTCGGCGCAGAGGATCACGCCCTTGCCCGCGGCGAGGCCGTCGGCCTTCAGCACGGTCGGGTAGTCGGTCGCGGCAAGCGCGGCCTCGGCCTCCGCACGGCTGCGCAGCAGGAGGTGGGACGCGGTCGGCACCCCGGCCGCCGCCATCAGCTCCTTGGCGAACGCCTTCGAGCCCTCCAGCTCGGCCGCCGCGCGGCTCGGGCCGAAGGCCGGGATCCCGGCCGCCTCGAGCGCGTCGACCGCGCCGACGACGAGCGCCGCCTCGGGGCCGATCACCGCCAGGTCGACGCCGCGCTCCGTTGCCAGCGCGACGATCGCCCGGGCGTCGTCCGCCGCCACCCCCGGGAAGCACTCGGCGTCTGCCGCGATCCCCGCGTTGCCGGGCGCGCACAGGACCTCCGGCGCCGCCCCCGAGCGGCGCAGCGCCCGGACGATCGCGTGCTCGCGGCCGCCGCCGCCGACTACCAGCGCCTTCAAGCGGAGAGATCCGACACGGGCATCGCGGTCAGCGTGCGGCTGGTCATCGTGCCGCGCGACCCGAGCTCCACCGAGATCTTCGCCATCGTCCGCTCATCCGGAGCTTCGATCACGGTGACGAAGTCGTACTCGCCGAGCGTCGCGTACTGGGTGACCACCTTGCCCCCCATCTGCTCGACCTCCTTGTTCACCTCGGTGACCCGGCCCGGGTTGTTCTTCAGGGTCCGCAGCCCCTCGGCGGTCAGATTGGTCAGCATCAGGTAAGTCGGCATGGCTCCTCCTGCATGAGAATAGTGCCCGATTGCTCAGCGCACCAGTACCCGCCCCCGCGCCCTCCCATGCAGCTGTTCCTTATGCCGGAATAGCGGGGAAAAGGAACAGCGGAACAGCGATCGCCGTGTCTGCTGTCGCCCGGAAGGGACGGGGGCTCGCAAGCTGTCGCCCGGAAGGGTCCAGGACCCGCAAGCTGTCGCCCGGGGAAGGACGCGCCCCTCTCGCCACGGCCCGGGCAGGCTGTGGCCGTGGCGAGAGGGGCGGGTGAACGGAAGGTGTGGAGGGTCGTGCGCGGGAGCGTCACGGGAGTGCGTCGGGAGTCGTACGGATCCGTGACGGGAGTCAGACGCCGTCACAGAGATGCCGAGAACTCCACGCTTCCTCCCGTGTTGCCCAACACCGACTTACGCGCTGCGTGAGTTGACCGTGCTATAGGGGCCCTAAATCACGCAGCGCGTTT
>CALCIA010000099.1 GCA_937907435.1 uncultured Actinomycetes bacterium | reverse complement strand
CCCCTCTCGCCACGGCCACAGCCTGCCCGGGCCGTGGCGAGAGGGGCGCGACCCTCCCCGGCGACAGCTTGCGGGGCCTGGACCCTCCCGGGCGACAGCTTGCGGGTCCCCATCCCTCCGGGGCGCCAGCTTGCGGGACCCCGCACCCCCGAAGACCCGACCCCTACGCCCCCTCGAGCTCGCTCCGGTCGAAGATCTCCTCCAGGATCTTGGGGTCCGGGGGGCCGTCGTAGGCGAGGCGGCCCTCGCGGATCGCTACGCAGCGGTCGGCGGCGGCGATTACGTCGGGGCGGTGGGTGGAGACGACGATGGCGGCGCCGGCGGCTTGGGTCTCGGCGAGGATCTGGAAGAGGATCTCGCGGCTCGGGGGGTCGAGGCCGTCGAGGGGCTCGTCGGCGAGGAGGACCTTGAAGGGGCGGACGAGGGCGAGGGCGATCGAGGCCTTCTGCTTCATGCCCTTGGAGAGTTCGGCGCCGAGCGCGTCCTCCCAGCCGTCGAGGCCGAGGCGGGAGATGAGTTCGTCGATGCGGGCGGTGGGGTCCTCGGCGTCGTGGAGGGCGGCGACGTATTCGAGGTGCTCGGCGAGGCTCAGGTCTTCGTAGAAGACGGGCGCGTCGGGCAGGTAGGAGAGCGCGCGGCGGGCCTCGATCGTGCCGGGGACGTGACCGTCGATCTCGACCCGGCCCGAGGTCGGGTCGAGGAGACCGGCGGCGAGGTTGAGGAAGGTCGTCTTGCCGGCGCCGTTGGGGCCGATCAGGGCGACGAGCTCCCCCGCCGCGACCTCGAGGCTGAACGAGCCGAGGGCGATGTAGCCGTCGTAGGAGCGGCCGAGGCCGTGGGCACTGAGCGGCGCGTCGGTCGGTCCCCCGCTGGTCGCCTCGATCGCGCCGCTCACAGGGCTTCCCCTTCGCGTTTGCGGAAGCGGAACGTGAGGCCGGCCAGGCCGACGAGGGCGAAGACGAAGAGCACGACGTCGATGCCGATCACGGCGCCGACGCGCGCGCCGTTGCCGCCTTCCACCTTCCAGGCGACGAACAGGGGCAGGAAGCCGGCGATCAGGGCGACCACGAGCGGGGCGAGGGTGATGGTCTGGGACAGCTGCGGGTTGAGGGCGAACTCGTAGGGATCGTTGGTGGCGCTGACCGCCGCCGCGCAGACCATCACCGCGGCCAGCGGCAGGAAGACGACGGCGCCGACGCCGAGCGCGAGGCCGGGGTTGCCGCCGATCGCCGCCGCCGCGATCGCGGCAAGCGCCAGCACGACCGCCATCGCCACGGCGGGCGCGACGAGGTGGCCGCGGAGCAGTTCGGCGCTGTGGCGGGGCAGGAGCAGGCGGCGGGTCGGGTGGTCACTCTCCTGGGCGAGCGGCTCGATCAGGTCGAGGGCGGCGATGAAGAGCAGCGGGCCGGGCAGGGCGAAGAGGACCGGGGTCAGGTCGAAACCGCCGACCGCGAGGCCGCCCGCCGCGACCGCGATCAGGACGACGCGGACGACCCGCACCACGGGCCAGCGGAGGAAGCTCTGCCAGTCGCGCCGCCAGATCGGGCTGGCGAACCTCCCGCCCGGGTTCGCACTTCTCCGCGCTATGCGCGGAGAAGTGCGAACTCGGGCGGTGCGGAGGCGGAGCCAGGGCTTGCGGCGGGGGCGCTCGGAGGCGAGCTGGCGGCGGAGAAGGATCACCGAGCGGAGGTCCTGGACGGACGCCGAGAAGCGCATCTCGGCGACGAGCTGGGCGCGGCGCTGGGCGGCCTCGAGTCCCAGGCCGCCGATGCCGAGCAGGCCGGCGGCGAGGAGGGCGAGGACGAGCGCGGCGCCCAGCGCGGCGAGCCAGGCGTCGGCGCCGTGCTGGAGCGGCAGCGTCGCCAGGTCCCCCAGCATGGTCGCCGGCGAGCTGTTCCAGCCGAGCGCCAGGTCGAGCGCCGACCAGGCGACCAGGGCCAGGCCGCCCGCGGTCGCGACGCCGAGCCGCAGCCGCCGTCCCGAGGCGACCAGCGCGCCGCCGAGCACGGCAAACGGCACCAGCGCGCCGAACGCCGCCAGTGAGCCGATCCACTCGAGCGCGGTCCCGGGGAAGCGGCGGAAGACGAAGTTGCCGACGACCGCGCCGAACAGGGCGCCGAAGAGCGTCGCGGTGCGCAGCTGTGCCAGCGCCGCCGGGCGTAGCGCGGTGCGGCGGGAGATCGGCGCGAGCAGCGTGTAGCGGACCTCGGCAGCCTCGATCGCCAGCGGCCCACCCCGCGCCCCGGCCCGCAGCCCGGCGAGCATGAGCACCGCGACGGCGATGCCGATGATCGCGGGCGCGTCGGCGCGGATCGACTCCACGGAGCCCGGGTCGGCGGGGACTTCGTGCAGGGCGCCGGCGAGGAAGGCGAGCGCGAACACGGCGACGAGGGCAACCAGGTAGACCCGGTAGAGCACCTCCATCACGTCGATCCGCGCCACGTAGCGGCGGCGGCGCGCCGAGCGCATCGCCTTCATCGCCGCCACCGGGTCGCCGGCGGCGAGTGCCTTGTCAGACAAGGTTCGCCCGATCCTGGCGCAGCAATCGTCGTGGCCGGCAAGGACGCAGACCCGAAGGCGTGGCAGAGCCACGTCGAGCGGTCGAGGACACCGCCGGGCGCGGCGAGGGCAAGCCAGAGAGGGTGAACCTTGTCTGACAAGGCACCAGCACCGTCCCCGCCGATCGATCCGCCGCGCTCACGCACCTATTATCGGTGCGGTGAGCCCCGCCTCGCCCTACGGTCCGAAAGCTGACAGCGGCCCGCCCGGGTTCGGTCCCAAGCTGCTCGGCTTCTGTGAGGAGCTGCGCGGCGAGGGGGTCGCGGTCGGCACCTCGGAGATCCTCGACGCCTTCGCGGCGCTGGAACACGTCCCCTGGACCTCGCAGGACGACTTCCGCGAGGCGCTCGCCTCGACGATCGCCAAGTCCCAGGACGACCGCCGCGTCTTCGAGCTGGTCTTCGACCGTTACTTCTTCCGCGCCGCCGAGGCGAGCGCGATCGAACAGGGGATCGGCGAGCGGCCGTCCGACAGCGAGATCAACCAGGGGGCGCAGCCGAACCTCGACGGCGAGCGGCTCGACTCCGAGCAGCTCTCGGAGCTGATCCGTGACGCGATGGAACGCGGCGACGAGAACGCGCTGCGCGACCTGGCGCGGCTGGCGATCGCCGCCTTCGGCCGCGAGGAGGGCTCCGGCGTGGTCGGTGTCGACGTCCAGCGGATCCGCCGCTCGCTCGGGCTCAGCGCCGGGGCCCAGCCGCCGCGGGAGGACGGCGAGGAGCGGCCGCCGATCGACCGCGGGCAGTTGACCGGCTTCGAGCGCCACCTGCGGCGGGAACTGGAACGCGACCTGATCGAGCGGACCGAGACGCTGCCCGCCTCGCGCCCGCTGGCCGAGCTCGACCGCGCCCTCCCCACCTCGCCGACCCAGGACCTCGCCGCCGTGCACCGCGCCGTGTCCCAGATGAAGCGGCGGCTCGCCACGCTCGGCCACGAGCAGCGCGGGGTGAAAAAGGGGCGGACCGTGGACGTACGGCGGACGATGCGCGCCTCGCTGGAGACCGGCGGGGTGCCGATGCACCTGCGCTTCCGACCGAAGCGGCCGCGGCGCCCGGAGATCTACGTCCTCTGTGATGTCTCCACTTCCGTCACCTCGGCGAGCGTCTTCTTCCTCTCGGTCCTGCACGCCCTGCACGACTCGTTTCGCAAACTGCGCAGCTTCGTCTTCATCGAGCGGATCTCCGAGGTGACCGACGTCTTCGAGCACGAGCGTGACTTCGCCGCCGTCGCCCGCAAGATCTCCAGCGAGGGCGGCGTCGCGGACGTCTCCGGCTACACCGACTACGGGCGCGTGTGGCTCGAGTTCCTGACCGAGATCTCCGAGGATCTCGACCCGCGCTCGACCGTGATCGTCCTCGGCGACGCACGCACCAACGGGCGGGAGCCGCACGCCGAGGTCTTCGCCCGGATCAGCGAGCGGGCCGGGCGCCTCTTCTGGCTGAACCCGGAGCCGAAGCTCTACTGGAACTACGGCGACTCGGTGATGTCCTCCTACGAACGCTTCTGCGACGGGACCTTCGAGTGCTGGACGACCCGGCACCTGGAGAACTTCGTCGACGTCGTCGCGGGCGGGGCGCCGCCGTCAGCCTGAGCGCGCGGCCGCCGGGTCCCCCGTGATCGTGCGGGTCGGCTCGTCGGGCGAGACCTGCCACTGCTCGTTGACCGCGGCGCCGATCGGCGCCCGGACGGGGCCCTCGAGCAGCGGGTCCTCGGTCGCCCGCATCCAGTCGGCGAGCCGCGCGCGCATCTCCTCCAGCGCCCCGCGGGCGACCGGGTCGGCGGCGAGGTTGTTCTGCTCGTTCGGGTCGAGGACGAGGTCGTAGAGCTGTTCACGGGGGACGCGCCGGTCGGCCCAGCCGGCCGCGACCCAGATCTCCTTCGAGGCCGAGTCGTCGCAGTTGGCGAGCACCGGGCCGGGGAAGTCGTCGAAGCGGCGGATGTACTTCCAGCGCTCGGTGCGGACGGATCGCTGCGGCTCGTAGGCGGCGTGGTAGGTCATCTCGGCGAAGGTCGCCTCGTGTAGGTGGTCGACCTCGCCGGTCAAGAGCGGGATCAGCGACTTGCCCTGCAGCCAGTCGGGCGGCTCGACCCCGGCGACCTCGCAGAGGGTCGGGTAGACGTCGAGGTGGGTGACCGGCCGGTCGATCAGCTTGCCGCCCGCGAAGGGTCCGGGGCCGCGCATGATCATCATCACGCCGGTGCCGCGGTCGGTCAGGGTCGCCTTGGCGCCGGGGAAGGCGACGCCGTGGTCGGTGGTGCAGATGACCAGGGTGTCGTCGACCAGGCCGAGGTCGTGGAGGGCGTGCAGGACGGCGCCGATGCCCTGGTCGAGCGAGCGCACGCTGGCCTTGAACTCGGCCATGTCGCGGCGGGTCGCGGGCAGGTCGGGGAGGTTGCCGGGCGGCAGCGAGTAGAGCGTGTCGCGGACCGAGGTCGGCGCGGAGAAGTCGCGGTGGGTCTCGAAGAAGCCGACCGACATGAACCAGGGCTTGCCGGTCGCCTTCGCCCCGCGCAGCGCCTCGATCGTCAGCGGGGCCACGTCGGAGGCCTTGTTGGAGCCGACCTTGACCATCTCGTCGTAGCCGATCACCGCCGGGTCCTTGGAGATGTGCTGCTCGCCGACGAGGATCGAGTGGTAGTCGGCGCGGCGCAGGGCGTGGACCCAGTGCTGGCCGTAGTCGTTCAGCACCCAGCCCCGGTGGGCCAGCCCCTCCATCCCGTTGTTGTGGCAGTAGAGGCCGGTCAGCAGGCTGGCGCGGCTGCCGGAGCAGGTCGGCGCGGCGCAGAAGGCCTCGCGGAAGAGGACCCCCTGGTCGGCCAGCATCTGGATGTTCGGGGTCGGAACCTGGAACCCGTAGGGCTGCACGACGCGCCCGGTGTCGTGCGAGTGGATGTAGAGGATGTTGGGCGGTTGATGCAGGGCGATGATCAGTGAGAGATTGGGTACACGGTCCGGACTTCGAGCGTAACAATCCTTCCGCACGTTTGTTGATTAACTTACTCAGCAATGAAGCCCGAGCGCTCCTACATCGTCTGCGCCACCCCGCGAAGCGGCTCGACCCTGGTCTGCCACGCCCTCGGTGAAACCGGCGTCGCCGGGCGCCCCGAGGAGTACTACGAGGCGCTCCGCCACTCGGGCCGGCCGCGGCGCCCGGAGGAATACTTCCTCGGCGTCGAGGACCAGTCGATCCGCGATCACCTCGGTGAGCGCGGGGTCGGCGCCGAGCAGAATCCGCGCTCGCCGCTCTGGAGCCGCGCCGCCTACGACCGTTACCTCGAATGGACCTTCGAGGCGGGGACGACCCCGAACGGCGTCTTCGGCGCGAAGCTGATGTGGGGGTACTTCGGCGACTTCGTCAGCCTCGTGCGCAACATCCCCGCCTACCGTGATGTGCCGCTGGCCGAGCTCCTCCCCACCGTCTTCCCCAACCTCACCTTCGTCCGCGTCGTCCGCGCCAACAAGGTGCGCCAGGCGGTCTCCCTCTGGAAGGCGGTGCAGACGGCGACCTGGCGCGAGGACCAGGCATCCTCCGGCGCGATCTCGGTCGAGGACGACGGCGCGCCGCCCTACCGCACCTTCATCGAGGAGCACCGGCCCCAGCTGCGCTTCCACTACCGGGCGATCGACCACCTGCTCGCCCAGCTCCTGATCGAGGAGGCCGCCTGGGACGCCTTCTTCGAGCACGCCGGGATCAAGCCGATCCTCATCCTCTACGAGAACTTCGCCGGCGACTACGAGACCTCGACCCTGAACCTGCTGGAGCGCCTCGACCTCACCCCGCCCGACGACTTCAACCTGGAGCCGCGGATGAAGAAACAGTCCGACAGCATCAACGACGACTGGACGAAGCGCTACTCGGAGCTCCGCCTCGGCACCGAGTTCGACCTGGTCCCGGTCCCGGTCGACAAGTAGGGCCAGGGACTTTCAAACAATTGTGTGACGCCGCTTGAAGTCGGCCTCGGGGGGTGATTCCATCCGGCTCATGCGAGTGCTCTGGGACGGACAGCGGATCGACCGGCTCGAGCGACGGATGGATCGACTCGAGCAGAAGGTCGACGACGGGTTCGCCGCCGTCCGCAGCGAGGCCCGATCCGACTTCCGCACGCTCCTCGGGGTCCAGCTGACGATGCTGATGGCAATGATCCTCGGCTTTGCCGGGATCGTCGTCCAGCACTACCTCTGAGCGCGTCGCATGATCCCGAGGCGCGGGGAGCGGGCGCGTGGAAGGGACGGAGGGTCGCAAGCTGTCGCCCGGGGAGGGACGAGGACCCGCAAGCTGTCGCCCGGTCAGGGACGCGCCCCTCTCGCCACGGCCCGGGCAGGCTGTGGCCGTGGCGAGAGGGG
>CALCIA010000098.1 GCA_937907435.1 uncultured Actinomycetes bacterium | reverse complement strand
AAGTGTGACGTTCCCGGCATCTTCGTCACGGATCCGGCCGAGGTGTGGAGACTCCTCGACCCGATCGTCACGTAAGTCCGACCTCCCCCCGTCCCTGTGACGCCTCCCCCACGGAAGTCCGACTTCGCGACGTCCCTGTGACGCCTCTCCCACGCACGCCTCACGTCCTGGGCTCCTCATGGGGGTCACAGCCTGCCAGGACCCCCATGAGGAGCCCAGGACACCCTGAAACCACCTCGGACGGCCCGCAGCACGCCGGACCCCGCCTGGAACCGCGTGCCCCGTCGTGGAACTACCCCATCTACGCGTCGTCGGTCCCGGTGCGCGCGGGCAGCTCGACCACCGAATCGTCGTGCTCGCCGCTCCGCTCCAGCTCCTCCAGCTCGGCCGCGACCACCCGCCGCGGCAAGCCGTCGATCGGCTTCGGCGGCTCGAGCTCCTCGCCGCGCGCCGCGCCGAGCTCCTGGAACCGCCGTAGCGACGGCATCACGCGGCTCTCCGCCGAGGCGACCGCCGAGTTGTAGGCGTTGACCGCGGAGGAGAGCTGGCGACCGCTTTTCGAGAGGTGCTGGAGGAAGGTGCCCATGCGGCCGTAGAGCTCGTTGGCGGCGCCCGCGATCTCCTGCGCCTCCGCCGCGATCCGCTCCTGCCGCCAGCCGAGCTCGACCGTCCGCAGCAGTCCGACCAGCGTGGTCGGCGTCGCGATCAGGATCTTCTGCTCGAGCGCGTGGTCGTAGAGGCTCGGCTCCGCCTCGAAGGCGGCGTGCAGGGCGGCCTCCGAGGGCATGAAGCAGACGACGAAGTCGGGCGTGTCCCCGCTCGCGAACTGGTCCTGGTAGCGCTTCGAGGCGAGCTTCGAGATGTGGTCGCGCACCTGGCGGGCATGGCGGATCAGCTCGCCCCGCCGTGACGATTCGTCCTCGGCTTCGAGCACCTCCAGATAGGCGTCGAGCGGCACTTTCGAGTCGATCACGACCTTGCGTTCCGCCGGCAGCATCACGATCGCGTCCGGGCGCAGCAGCCCGTCCTCGCCGTGCAGCGTGGTCTGGGTCTCGAAGTCGACGTGCTCGGTCATCCCGGCCAGCTCGACGCAGCGCTTCAGCTGCACCTCGCCCCATTCGCCGCGGGTCTTCGGCTGGCGCAGCGCTTTGACCAGCGTGCCGGTCTGGGCGCCGAGGTCGGTCAGCCCCAGTTTCATCTCGTCGAGCAGCGAGCGCACGGCGCCGTCGGCGGCCTTGCGGTCACGGCTCATCGTCGCCACCTCGCGTTCGATCCGCACCAGGTTCTGGCCGATCGGCTCGGTCAGGCGGCGGAATTCGGCCTCGCGCCGCTCCAGCGCCGCCTCCGCGGTCTTCGCGTCGACCTTGCGCGACTCCTCGTTCATCCGCTGCAGGTCGGCGACCGCGGCGGAGGTCGCCTCCTGGACCGCGGCGCGGACGTCGACCGGCTCGGGCGCGGGCTCCTCCTTGCGACCCACGGTCACGTAGAGGAGGGCGGCGACGAGGGCCAGGACGGCGATGGCGAGGACGATGGTCATCGGACCAACGATGGTTGCGCGCGGGGCGGACGCCATCGGGCGCCGCGATCGCCGCAAACAGCGGGCTGCGCCGGCCGGGCGACCCGGGTGCGCCACCATGGGCGTAGGTGGTCGACCGATTGCTCACGACGCTCGGTGCCGTCGCCGCGGCGGTGGCGGTGATCGCCGCCTTCGCGCTGCTCTTCCACGTGCTCGACGAAGGCGGTGGCGACGGGGCGGCGCGGACGACCGTGATCCGCGTCTCGGTCCCCGGCGGCGAGACGGCGAGCGGGGAAGCGGCCCGGCCCGGCCACGCCGCGATCGGCGCCAAGGTGCCGCGCCGCGGCGGCGGGGCCGGCTCCTCGGCCGGCGGCGGATCAGGCGGCCCCTCGGGCTCCTCGGGCGGCGGATCGGCGGCGTCCCCCGCGCCCGCGAGGCCGACCCGCCCGCCGACCCTCCTCGCCCGCCCACGCCGCGGCACCGCCTTCCTGATCGCCCACGTCCGCGAAGGCGCCCGCGTCGACCTCGAGAGCGAACCCGGCGGCCCGGTCGTCGCCCGCCTCGGCGACAAGACCGAATTCGGCTCGCCGGCCGCCTTCTCGGTGGTCGTGACGAAGCCCGGCTGGCTCGGCGTCACCGCCCCCGAGATGCCGGACGGCGAGCTCGCCTGGATCGCCCGCGATCCGCGCAAGGTCGACGTCTACTGGACCCGCTGGTCGCTCCACGCCGACCTCGCCGGCCGCATCCTCGAACTCCGCTACGGCAAGCAGCCGGCGGGCCGCTTCGCGGTCACGATCGGTGGCCCGGGGACCGAAACGCCCCCCGGCCGCTATGGCGTCACCGACGGGATCAGCTTCCGTGACAGCCCCTACTACGGCTGCTGCGCCCTCGCCCTGAGCGGCCACCAGACCCGCGAACTCCCCGCCGGCTGGATCGGCGGCGACCGCCTCGCGATCCACGGCACCCCCGGCGCCGTCGGCAACGCCGAATCCCTCGGCTGCATCCGCGCCACCGACGAAACCATGCGCTACCTCTTCCGCCGCGTTCCCCTCGGAACCCCGGTCATTATCGACGCCTGAGGCGGCGTGGGGGCGCCTCAGGGCAGCAGCAGGTCGTTCTGGGAGCTTGCCCGGAACGGGCCGACCTTGAGGGTCGCGGGGGTGCCGTGGGTTCCCGCGGCGGCGATCGTGTAGCTGCCGGTCGGCAGTTCGGCGGAGAAGGTGCCGGGGCTGTTGGGGTTGATCTGCGGCGAGGTCTCCTGGTGGGGGCCGCGGATCACGAGCTTCGAGCCCTTGCCGGTCTGGTTGGCGGTGACGAAGACGACGTTGAGCGGTGCCTTGGTCTTGATCGGCGGCTGCGGGTGGTTCTGGTTCTGGGGCAGCTGCTGGTGCTTTTCGGGGCCCATGCCGATCGCGCTCGGCTTGACCACGATGCCGCCGTTGCCGATCGTCACGCTGACCCGCGTCGACACCGCGGGCCGCGGTTCGTTGGGGTGGCTCTCGGCGCCGCAACCGGCGCCGACCAAGGCCAAGATCAGCGCGGCGAGCGCGCCGCCCCCCGCGACTCTGGCTCTCCCGTGAACCATCTCGGCGCTGAATCTAGCCGAAGGGGAGGGCGACAACTTCAGCCGTAACGCCATCTTCACCTACGGCGAGCTCGACGCCGGGCTCCGCCTCGCGGCGGACGATGGCCAGGCCGATCGGACCGAGGACGGGGGAGACGACGCTCCCGCCCAGCGTCCCGACCTCCTTCTCGCCCAGGCGCAGCGCCGCGCCGGGCGCCGCCGCGCCGCTCAGCCGCAGCCCGCGCAGATGGCGGTTCGGCTTGCCCTTGTAGTGGAGGCGGGCGACGGTCTCCTGGCCGATGTAGCAGCCCTTGGTGAAGCTCACGGCGTCCTCGACGATCCCCGCCTCGGCCGGCATCGTCGCGGTGTCCATCTCGGTGCCGAAGCGGGGGACGCCGGACTCGACCCGCAGGATCTCGACCGCCTCGGGGCTGACCTCGACCGCGCCCGCCTCGCTCAGCGCGGCGACGAGGCGCTCGCGCTCGGCGGCGGGGTGGAGGAGGTCGATCCCCTCGCGCGTCCCGACCGCGACCACCTCGACGCCCGCGATCGTCGTCGCCTCGTTGGCGAACTCCGGCAGCGGCGGCGTCCCGGCGATCTCCACCGCCCGCGGCCCGAGCAGCGAGATGGCCCCGCGCTCGGCGCTCGCGTCGAGGACCTGCACGTCGCGCCCGATCGAGTACATCGTCAGGTGTCGCAGCGCGGCGTCCTTGGCGGCCGGCTCGGTGTCCAGCAGGATCGCCTCCTCGCCCACCCGCAGCACCCGCAGGTCGGCCTGCATGTGCCCCTTGCGGTCGAGCAGCGCCGCGTACTGCCCCTCGCCGACCGCGACCGACTCGACGTCGTTGGTCACCTGCCCTTGCAGGTACTCCGCCCCGTCGGGACCGAGCACGTCGATGAAGGCGCGCTCCCGCACCAGCAGCCCGCATTCCTCGCGCAGCTGGCGGTACTGGGCGTCGAGCTCGACGGTGACGGGCATGGCGATGATTCTAGGAAGCCGCCGACGCGGGCTTTTTAGATGTGTCTAAACTCCACTTTTAGACGTGTCTAATTCCCAAGCCATCGAGGACTACTGCAAGGCGGTCTACGCGCTCGGCGTCGACCGCGAGCGGGTGCCGACCGGCGAGGTCGCCGCCCGCCTCGGCGTCACCCCGGCGACGGCCACCGCGATGCTGCAGAAGCTCGCCGAGGTCGGCCTCGCCGATTACGTGCCCTACAAGGGGGTGAGCCTGACGCCCGCCGGGGAGAAGGTGGCGCTCGAGGTGATCCGCCACCACCGGCTGATCGAGGCCTTCCTCGCCGAGGCGCTGGGGATGCCGCACGACCGCGTCCACGCCGAGGCGGAGGTGCTCGAGCACTACATCTCCGAGGACCTCGAGGCGCTGATCGCGGCGAAGCTCGGCGAACCGAGCCACGACCCGCACGGGACCCCGATCCCCGGCCCCGACCTGGCCCCGCCGGTGGCGTCGCGGCGCGTCCCGCCGGAGGCGGCGGCTTGACCCCGCCCGCCGCCCGCTCGGAAGCCGAGCAGGCGCTCCCCGGCGAGGCCGCGGTCGCCGCCGCCGCCCACCGCTCCCTCTACGGCGACGCGCGCGGCCTCGCCCGCATCTGGCCCTTCCTCGGCCCGGCCTTCATCGCCGCCGTCGCCTACATCGACCCCGGCAACTTCGCCACCAACATCAGCGGCGGCGCCAAGTTCGGCTACCTGCTGCTGTGGGTGGTGCTCGCCGCCAACCTGGTCGCGATGCTGGTCCAGTCGCAGTCGGCGAAGCTCGGCATCGCCACCGGCAAGAACCTCGCCGAGCTCTGCCGCGAACGCTTCTCCCGGCGCACCTCGATCGGCCTCTGGCTGCAGGCCGAGGTCGTCGCGATGGCCTGTGACCTCGCCGAGATCGTCGGCGCCGCCCTCGGCCTCAACCTCCTCTTCGGCATCCCGCTCTTCGCCGCCGGGCTGATCGCCGGCGCCGGCACCTTCACCCTGCTCGCCCTGCAGCGGCGCGGCTTCCGCCAGCTCGAGGCGGCGATCACGGTCCTCGTCCTCGTCGTCGTCGCCTCCTTCGCCTACGAGCTGATCGACGCCTCCCCGGACGGCGGCGAAGTCGCCAAGCACCTCTTCGTCCCCGGCTTCGGCGGCACCGAGTCGATCCTGCTGGCGACCGGCATCGTCGGCGCGACGGTGATGCCGCACGTCATCTACCTGCACTCGGCGCTGACCCAGAACCGGATCATCGGCCGCAACGACGACGAGCGGCGCCGCATCCTGCGCTTCGAGAAGATCGACGTGGTGATCGCCCTGGCGATCGCCGGCGCGGTCAACCTGGCGATGATGATCGTCGCCGCGGCCCTCTTCCACGGCGGCGGCCTGATGGGGATCGAAACGATCGAAGGCGCCTACCAGGGGCTCCAGCAGATCGACTCGGGCGGGGCCGCGACGATCTTCGGGGTCGCCCTGCTCGCGTCCGGCTTCGCCTCCTCCTCGGTCGGCACGCTGGCCGGGCAGGTGGTGATGCAGGGGTTCATCCACCGCCAGATCCCCCTCTTCCTGCGCCGCGCGATCACGCTGGCGCCGGCGCTCCTGATCCTGGCGATCGGCATCAACCCGACCGATGCCCTGGTCGGCTCGCAGGTCGTCCTCTCCTTCGGCATCCCCTTCGCGCTGGTGCCGCTGCTGATGATCGCCGCCAAGCGCGAGGTGATGGGGAACCTCGTCAACCCGCGCTGGCTCTCGGTGCTGGCCGGCGTGCTGGCGTCCCTGATCATCGCCCTCAACGTCTTCCTGCTGTACGAGTTCGTGGCCGGTTAGCTGTTCCTTTCGCCGGACGTGTCGGCAAAAGGAACAGCCGGCGGGGAGGAGCGGTAGCCTCTGCGGCCATGGCACTCGCCGACGACTTCCAGCGCATCATCGACGCCCTGCCGCCGGACTGGACCGACCTCGAGGTCGACCTGCGGATCGACGACGAGAGCCGCTACATCGACTGCGCCGTCTTCCTCAGCCAGGTCAACGCGCAGGTCTACAACCGGCCGCGCCAGTGGCACTGGCGGCTGATCGTCGCCCACAGCTTCGGCCACGCCGCCGCGGCGGAGACGGTCAAGGGCGTGCTGGCGAAAATCGACGCCGAGGGCGTCGGCGGCGAACTCCACGTCGCCGAGGTCCGCGAGGGCCGCTCCGAGGTCGTGCAGATGTGGGGACGCCCGGAAAGCGTCCGCGAGGAGTTCCGCGAGCGCCGCAGCATCTAGGGCGCCGGCCACCTCCGCTCCGCGATGGCCCGCGTCCTCAGCATCTCCACGGACCTGATGCTCGGCAGCCGCGTCGACGCGACCCTGAGTGCTGCCGGACACGAAGTCGTGACGTCAGCGTCACTTGAGGAGGCGCCGCTGGACGCGATCGACGCGATCGTCGCCGACCTCGAGGTCGAGAACCCGGAGGCGCTGATCGGGCTAGGCGTGCCGGTCCTCGGCTACTACTCCCACGTCGACGCCGACACGAAGGCGCTCGCCGACGCAGCGGGAATCGACAAGGTCGTCCCCCGTTCGCGCATGGCGCGCGAACTGCCCGAGTTGGTCGCGGCGCTGGTCGGCTAGAAGCTGAGCGCGTGCCAGTCGGCGCGCCGGGGCAGGGCGCGGGTGGTCTTGGGCCGGCGCCCGGAGGGACGGGGCGCCGCAGGCTGGGGCCCGGGGAGGGTTCAGGCCCCGCAAGCTGGCGCCCGGAAGGGACGGGGCCCCGCAAGCTGTCGCCCGGGAAGGGCTCATACCCCGCAAGCTGTCGCCCGGGTAACGGACGCGCCCCTCTCGCCACGGCCCGGGCAGGCTGTGGCCGTGGCGAGAGG
>CALCIA010000097.1 GCA_937907435.1 uncultured Actinomycetes bacterium | reverse complement strand
TTCGGTGACGGCCCCGCCGCACTTCTGGCGCACACCCGGCGCACTCCCGTGACGCCCCCGCGAGTGTCCCTCCACACCTTCCGCACACCCGCCCCTCTCGCCACGGCCACAGCCTGCCCGGGCCGTGGCGAGAGGGGCGCGTCCGTAATCCGGGCGACAGCTTGCGGGTCCCCATCCCTTCCGGGCCGCCGAGCCCCCCGGGCCTACTTCGTCTTCGTCTGCACCCGGCAGCTGTCCGGCCGACCGCTGTGGAAGTAGCAGTGGTCGTTCACCCAGTGGACCGTGTAGTGGACGCCGGCCAGGACGACGTTGTGGCGGATTGCGTAGAAGACGGTGACTCGGCCGAAATAGTCGTTCGGGCCTTGGAACCAGGTGACGCCGCACTTGAGGCGGGACTTGGCGAGGCGCTCGCACTTGATCGTCTTTTCCTGGCCGTGGTCGAACTTCGGGCCGAAGGCTTCCTCCATCGCCAGGCCGCTGATTTCTTCGGAGCGTTCGCGGGTGAGCAGGGGGATGTGGGCCTTGGGGACCTTGACCTGCGGTTCCGGGGCGCCCGCTTCGACCGCGTCGATCCAGCTCTGCACCCAGGCTGAGATCTGGTCGACGCGAGTGAAGACGGCCGGGCTGGCGGGGTTGCAGGACCCGTCGCCGAGGCTCGTCACGCCGACCTCGACCGGCGTGCCGTCCGCGCGGGTGGCGATCGCGGGGCCGCCGGAGTCGCCGTGGCAGGTGGTGATGCGGAACTGCGGCGAGTCGAGCGCGCAGACCTGACGGCTCGGGTCGAAGAAGGGGTAGAAGCGGCGCGTGCCTTCCTTGCAGCGCGAGGCTTCCTCGATCGGCACCGTCGCCGCCTGCAGCTGGTTCGGCGCGTGGCCGGTGTTGCGGTTGTCGATCCCCCAGCCGGCGACGGTCAGCTGGTCGCCCGGTTCGTAGAGCGCCGCGTCGGCCCCGGTGGCAAGCGCGATCGGCGGGGCGGTCACCGGGTCGGTGAGGATCAGGAGGCCGGCGTCGCCGTGCAGCTGGGTCGGGTCGAAGTCGGGGTAGGCCAGCACCCGTTCGACTTTGCTGACCTGCGTGCGCTGGATCTTCTTCAGGTTGGAGATCCCGGTCGCGACGGCGATCAGCCCCGGCTCGACGATCGAGCTCGATTCGATGTCCTCGACGCAGTGCCCGGCGGTGAGGATGACCCGCGGCGCGACCACGGTGCCGGTGCAGGCGTAGCCGGCCGTCGCCTGCACCCCTTCGATGAAGGCGAGCGACGGATATTCGGCGATCGTCGCGTTGTGCCCGCCGATCACCGAGGCGTTGGCCTTGGGGTTCGGCGCGGCGGTCGCGGTGGCGGCGAGGATGAGCCCGCCGATGAGCACGAGTACGGCGAGAAGCGGCGCCATGGCGCGGTGGCGCGAGAAGAGGATCAAATTGGCCTCGTTCGGTCGGATCGTCAACGTTTTCCCCTGCGTAGAGGCCGGTCGGCCCAGAGCGGCGAGTGTAGCGGCGTGCCTCCAGGAACCCGCGAGCGGGCGACAAGTTTCTCGGGCCGCCGCGGCGGGCCCGGCCGGCGCCGGCCGGCTCAGTACCAGTAACAGGAGTGGGCGGGGATGTACTTGTTGATCCGTTCGCCTTCGCGCATGAAGTCGCCACGGTTCATCTGCAGGCCGTCTTCCTTGGCGTTCTTCGCGTTCAGCGGGTTGAACATGTGTTCCAGCATCGACTTCGAGGCCCAGCCGTAGGTCAGGCCGGAGCGGGCGACCGAGAGGTAGACGCGGTATGAGAAGGGACTGTCGGTGGCCGGATGGTCGCCGGGGGCCGGCGCGAGCCCGCTGAGGCTCTTGAAGTACGCCAGTTCGGGCGCGCGGTAGAACGGATAGGAGATGTCGCGGCAGTAATAGTGTTCGCCGAGGTTCGTGGCTTCGGTGGTGGTTTCCGGTTCCGTGTTCCAGATCGGGAAGGCGAGCGGGACGAGCCGCGTGTAGAGCTCGCGTTCGAAGCCGTCGGTCGTCATCTGGCGGGCCGCTTCGGCCATCTGCGGGTCGTAGGCGAGTTCGTCGTATTCGCCCTTCGGGCCGCAGCTGCCTTCCGGGTTGCAGCCGCCGTATTTGCCCATCAGCTGGAGCTTGCTCCAGTCGCTGACCAGGATGTCGCCGAACCGCGCGAACGACTTTTCGTTCGCCTTCGCCTGTTTGACCAGCTCTTCGCCGAGCCGCGCCGCTTCGACTTCGATGCTCGGCTTGCCTTCGGAGCCGTCGAAGTTGGTGTTGTAGACGGCCTGCCCGGACTCGCCGGCGATCACCGACGCTTCGATGAACTTGATCACCGCCCCCGCCTCGGGGAACCCGGCGAAGGTGGCGGCGACCTGGGCGACCTGGGTGAGGAAGGAGAGGAAGGCGGCCGTGGATTTGCCCTTTTCCTTCAGCTTTTCGAGCAGGTCCTTGAGTTCGGCGTTGATCTTGAACGCCTTCTCCCAGGCTTCCGTCCCGCCGCCGGCGGGGGAGGCGAGCTCTTCCATGTAGGCGCGCACCGACTTGACCAGCGGCAGCTCGACGGTCAGGTCTTCGAGCGCCGCGTGGAAGGCCCTCGAGCTGAATCCCTGGTGAGGTGGGAAGTTGTCGACGGCGTCCACCTCTTCGAGCGCTTCGCCGGCGAGCGCCGGGGTGGTCAGCTTGTTCCAGTAGCTGAACCGCGGGCGGGAGCCGAGCAGCTTCGTGTGGGTGCCGATCCAGGTCATCGCCGCCATCACTTCGGGGTCGTTTTCGTCCGGCCAGGCCTCGGTGCCGGGTGCGCCGAGGATCGTGTTCATCAGCAGTTCGTTCGGCGCCGTCGTCGGGTTGACCGATTCGGGCCGGTAGATGGAGTCGCTGTCGGGGACGAAGACGCCGCGCAGCCGCGCCCCGGCGCTCGAGGACTCGACGCCCGCGCCTTCGAGGAGCTTCGCCGCGCCGACGAGCGAGTAGTCGGCGCCGGTCGTCGCCGCGCCCTTGACCAGTTCTTCGCGGGTGCCGCCGACGCCCGCCACCGCGCTCAGCAGCTTGCTCCAGGGTGGCGTGCCCGGCTGGTAGAGGATCTTCCGCGCCTGCTTGGAGCCGTGGATCGAGGTGACGAGGACGATCGCCTGCTTCTGGGCGAGGCCCGCGACGTAGGGCGCCATCCGTTCGAGTGCGGCGCGGGCCGGGCCGTAGTTGTATTCCTGTTCTTCGCCGACGACGGCGGTGACGAAGGTCTTGCTTTCGATCGGTGCCAGCGTCAGGCGGTTGTAGCCGGCGACCAGGAAGCCGCCCTCGTCGGCGGGCACGGTCCCCTTGACTTCGACCGCGCCCGCGCCCTTGCCGATGCGCTGGGTGACGCTGCATCCCTGCGCGTTGCATTCGGAGGCGGCGCGGGTGTCGAAGGGGATCCGCTGCGGCGAGACGAAGCCGTAGTGCGGCGTCGGCACGCTCGAGTCGGGGCTGAGATAACCGACCAGCCCGTTCGTCCCGGCGCCCGCGGTGATCGTCGCTTCGCCCTGCGAGAGCCCGGGGACGCCGACCCCGGCCATTTCCCCGGCCTTGGCGGCGGTGATCTGCGCGCCGATTTCCGGGTCGGATTCCTTCGGGAAGCCGATCGCGGCGAAGTTGGCTTCGACGAACTTGGCTTCGTCGGGCGCCGCCCATTCCATCCCCGCGCCGCCGCTCCTGTGGGAGGCGGCGATGACCAGGGTTTCGTTGCCGAGGCCGGCGAGTTCTTCGCCGAGCTTGGCGGCCACCGGGACGCCGACCTGGGCGGGGGCGACCGCGCCCGCTTCGCCGATCCGGCAGGGGTACCAGCTGCCGCTCTGGGCGGTCTTGCAGATGCCGTAGGTGCGGTTCCACTTCAGCGCCGTGGTCGAGCGTTCGAGCGCGACGACCTGCCAGATCGCCTCGTAGGAGATCCCTTCGATCGTCCCCGAGTAGTTCTTGGCCCCGGCGGCGGTCCGCAGGTAGGGCGCGGCGAGGTCGTTGGCGCCGATCCGGATCCCCGGCTGGGCGCCGCCCTCGCCGGCCTTGACTTCGGTGTCGAGGTTCACCAGCGGGGTGGAGGGGACGACGTAGATCGTCGCCGTGTCGGTGCTCGTTCCGGTCGCGCCCGAGGCCGACATTTCCAGCGTGTAGCGGCCGGGGACGTCGGGGGCGAAGACGGGGCTCAGCGTGTCGGCTTCTTCGAGGCCCGCCGGTTCCGGCCCGCCGGGCGGCGGGGCGATCGTCGCCAACGGGGCGGAGAGTTCGCTTCGCGACGGGGCCGAGACGACGCTCCATTCGACTTCGGGGCCGCCCTGGGCGGCGCTGGCCTGTGCGGCGCCGCCTTGCGTCGATGGCGGCATCAGCACCTGGCCGTGCAGTTCGGTGCGCGCGCCGGCGCTGACGCGGAGGTCCCGCCCGGCGCTGGTCATCGGCGCGCGGGAGGCGACGACGAAGTTGACCGCGGCGCGCCGATAACCCCGGTCCTTGCGCTTCACCCAGACGACGAGGGTGTTGCGGCCCGGTCGCAGACCGTCGACCAGCGATGCCTGGAGGTAACGCCGATGGCGCTCCAGGTTGACCCGGAAGCGCTTGCCGATCCCGACCCCGTTCAGCCTCGCCCGCAGGTCTTCGCGCTCGGGCCCGGCGACGACCACCAGGCGCAGATGGTTGCGGGTGATCCGCTCCCCGGGCCGCGGCGAGGCGATCGGTCCCCCCGCCTTGCCCGACTTGGCGGCCTGCCCTTGGCCCGTCTTCGCCCCGGCGCTCGACGGCCCGGTCGCCGCGACGACCGCGACGATGGCGACGAGCACCGCGGCGAACACCGCGAGGTGGGTGAGAGAGCGAGCCGTCACCTTCACGACCGAAGAGCGTATGAGCGCGCGATCCGCGTGAGAAGGGGACCTAGGCCCCCTGTCGGCTTTGGGTCAGATGGTTGATTTCCCTGGCTCTGCGTCCGGGAAGGGACGGGGGCCCGCAAGCTGTCGCCCGGAAGGAGCGCCAGGCGAGTTCGCACTTCTCCGCGCTATCCGCGGATTACTGCGAACTCACCCGCAGGCCGGCGCCCGGAAGGGCCCAGACCCCGCAAGCTGTCGCCCGGGTAGGGGACCCGCCCCTCTCGCCACGGCCCGGGCAGGCTGTGGCCGTGGCGAGAGGGGCGGGTGT
>CALCIA010000096.1 GCA_937907435.1 uncultured Actinomycetes bacterium | reverse complement strand
CCACGGCCACAGCCTGCCCGGGCCGTGGCGAGAGGGGCGCGTCCCTAACCGGGCGCCGGCTTGCGGGGCCCCGTCCCTCCCCTGGCGCCCGGCCTCAAGCGACTCGGTCCCTAAGCGAAGACTTCCCTGACATGCCCCCCATCCACCGGGCTGACCGAACCGCTGCGGACCGAGCGCGGGGACAGCAGGGTCGCGATCACGGCGGCGACCTCCTCGGGGCTCGCCAGGCGGCCGAGGGGGAGGCCCGCCTCGACCTGCTTCATCGCCTCGTCTTCCTCGAGGCCCAGCTCACGGGCGGTGCTCTCGAGGATGCCGCCGGGCTCGAGCCAAAGTGGGGTCGCGGTCGGTCCCGGCGCGACCGCGTTCACGCGCACGCCGCGCGCGGCGAGGCGGTCGGCGTAGAGGAGCGTCAGCGCCAGCTCGCCTCGCTTCGCCACCGCGTAGGCGGCGTTGCGGGCCGAAGGCTGGCGTCCGGCCGAGCTGGCGACGTTGACGATCGAGCCGCCGCCCGCCGCCTCCATCGCCGGCGCGAAGGCGTCCATCAGCGCCTGTCGCGCGATCACGTTCACCTCCCACTGGTCACGCCATTCGTCGTCGCCGAGGTCCTCCAGCGGGACGAGCTTCGAGGTGCCCGCCGAATTGACCAAGCCCCAGGGCGGGCCGAGGCGCTCTTCGACGGCGGCGAGCAGGCGGGCACCGGCGTCGGGGACGGCGACGTCGAGCGCGATCGCGGCGAGCCGAGCGCTCGACGGGTCGGCCTCGCCTGCGGCGCCACCTCGGGTGGCCGTACGGTCGCCGCCGGCCGCAGAATCGCCGTCGTCGCCCGCCGTCAACTCCTCGATCGCGCGCGTCAACTCCTCGATCGCGCGCGCCAGCCGCGGCTCGTCGCGGCCGACGATCGCGACGCGCGCGCCCTCGTCGAGCAGCAGGCGCGCGGTCGCGAGGCCGATGCCGCTGCTGCCGCCGGTGACGACGCAGACGCGGTCGCGCAGGTCGAGGTCCATCGGCGCGACGTTAGCTCACCGTCGCGTCGGCCTCCCGCGGCGCGCCCGGGTAGGTGCCGAAGGACCAGACGTTGCCCTCCGGATCGCGGACGATCACCTCGCGGCTGCCGTAGTCGCGCTCGACCGGGCCTTCGACGATCTCGGCGCCGGCGGCGACCGCGCGGGCATGGACGGCATCGGGATCGGCGGTGACGACGTAGGCGCCGCAGGTCCCCGGCTTGCGATCCCAGGAGGTGCCGGGCCGGTCGTCGCCGAGCATGACGCCGCCGCCCTCGGGCCAGTCGAGCTGGGCGTGGTGGATGACCCCGTCTTCCTCGTAGGCGACGTTTTCGACGAAGCCGAAGGCGGCGACGAGGAAGTCGATCAGCGCGCGCGAGTCGCGGGCGCGGAAGGCGGGCCAGACGGTGGGTGGGTTCGGAGTCGCGTTCATGCCTCCCAATCTCGCGCGTAGCGGTGGCCGCCGGCTTGGATGTTTGGGAACTCCTCGGCGATCCAGCCGGTCGGGGAGATGCCGGCAAAGGCCCGGAACTCGCGGTCGAGATGTGACTGGTCGGCAAAGCCGCACTCGGCGGCGATCCGGGCGAGATCGAGCGAGCTGCGACGGGCGCCGTGAGACCGCTCCGCAGCACCGTGCCCCGCGTCTCCGGCCGGCGCATCAGGTGCCGCCCCGCTGCTCGCCGAGCCGGTTGCCGGGCCACCGCTCGCCCGGACCCCCGCCCCGATCCGCGTCACCGCGTGGGTGAAGCGCATCGTCCGCCCCGCCTCCTTCGGCGTGATGCCGAACTCGGCGGCGAAGAGAGTCGCGAGGCGGCGGCGACTGAGGAAGACCCGCTCGGCGAGCTCGCCGATCCGGATCCGGCCCCGGGTCGCGGTAAGGAGGCGCCAAGCCTCGACGACCTCCGGACGCGGCGCGGTCGACCTAAGGTCCGCGCGCGGCTTCGCGGTCGATCTAAGGTCCGGTAGCCGGACGTAGGGTCGACCGCGCCCGTGGGGCCGGACGTAGGGTCGACCGCGCCCGGGGGGCCGGAGCCGCTCGTCGCCGGCGAGGCCCATCTCGGCGGCGAAGATCGCGAAGCGCTCGTCCCAGTCGCTCGCTTCGGCGAGGCGCTCGCGCAGGCGTGGGGCGAGGCGGCCGAGCACGTCCTCGCCCTCGAGCGACAGCCGCGCCAGCTCGCCCGCCGGCATCCCGAAGAGCCGCCGCGCCGCCAGCGGGTGGACCGCCGCCTGCAGGCCGCTCTGGAAGTTCGGCATCTTCACCATCTCCACCTCGGTGGAGAGGCCGGCGACGACGATGTCGAGCCCGCGCTCCTCCCCGCCTTCGTCGATCACCACCGGCGCGTCGAGGGTGACGATGAAGGTGAGGAACGGCGACGGCAGGCCGCGGTGGTCGCGCGGCGGCTCACAGATCGTCTCGTAGCCGACGGCGGTGACCAGCGCCCCGGTCGGGTCGCGCGGCGCGGGGACGAAGCGGTCGCTCGTCGCGGTCACGTCACCATTCTGGCGCGCCACCCCCGGGCGAGTTCGCACTTCGCCGCGCATACCGCGGATAAGTGCGAACTCGCCCGGGTGGGGGATGCGGTCAGGGGGTGGCGGGGCGGTTCGTGAACGGCACGTATTCGCGGCAGGGCTCGCCGCGCAGGCCGGGGCACGGCGGCAGGCCGGTCGGGACGCTGATGCCGGGGACGACCGGGAGCAGGAGGTTGGACGGGTCCTGCCGCGAGTAGGCGATCGCCACCTGGGCCTTGCCCGCCGGTTCGGTTTCTTCGAAATCCCAGATCGGCTGGGTGCCGTCCGGCGCGGAAATCGTGACCCGGATGCGCGAGCCCGCGCGGTAGGCGTGCCCCTCGTAGTAGAGCGGGATCGTTACCTTGACGAATTCGTTCGCCGGCATCGGTTCGACGTCGGCTTCGCGCAGGCTGAGAACCGGCTCCAGCGCCGTCGACTTCTTTGCATCGAGCTTGCGCTCGTTCGCCCGCACCCAACCGTTCTGCACGAAGGTCTCCTTGCCGTCCGGGCGGACCTCGCTCACGGTCGCCTGGAGGTCGACGTTCGGGGTCGAGGAACGCACCCAGAGGTTCACCGCTCCCGCGCCGATCACGGTCGTGTTCTGCGCCAGCGGTTCGGTCACGTAGGAGACCGCGGAGCCGGGCGGGCTCTGTTCCCAGTGGTAGCTCGGCGTCTCCGTCCAGAGGCCGCCGGCGCCGGAGCCGGTGTCGCCGCTGAAGTCCTGCAGCGGCAGCGCGCCCGCGTCCCAGGTGAAGCCGTCGGCGTGCTTCCCGGTCGTCTTCGTCGGCCTCAGGTTGCCGCCCGGCGCCAGGTACCAGGCCTTCGCCTGCGTCCCCGGGATCGGGAATTCGCTGAAGGAGTCTTCGAAGGTCGGGTACGGCTGCCCCGGCGAGAGGCCGCCGGCGCCGCTGTCGAAGGTGACGCGGATCGGCTTCTGCGCTTCGAAGGCGGCAAGCGCCGAGCCGTAGGTCGGCAGCAGCTGGATCGGGTCCGGTGGCAGGGTCAGGCCGGGGATCCCCATCGCTTCCTGGAAGACGAGCGGCGCCGCGACGTGCATCACCGCCCCGGTCACGAGCGGCGGCTGCTTCGCCACGTAAAGCTCAAGGAAGTCGAGCCAGCGGTTGAACGTCGCCGGGTCGAGCGAATCGATGTGGGCGCCGTTGGTGAAGGTGAACCACTTCTGCCGCGTGCCGGTGAAGTGCTCGGCGAGGTCGGGACAGTGGCCGCCGGTCTGCTCGTCGGTCCACTGGCAGGCCATGAAGGTCGGCACGTCGATCTTGTCGACGAAGGTGATTGGTGCCAGCGGGTCGGCCACTTTCGGCACGTAGTGGCTGTTGTCTTTGACCTTCTGCAGGAGGTTGACGGCTTCGGGATGAAGTGCCTGGTTTTTCTTGCAGGTTTCGTCGCCTTCCTGGACCCGCTTCCAGGCGTAGGCCTGGCCGCCGGTGGGGCCCGCCGGCTCGGCGTCGTGGACGCGCTCCTTCGCCCATTCGAGCGCGAATCCGGTGTTGAGGATGCCGCCCGGATAGAGCGTCGTCTGGGTGTTGTCGATGACCGAGAGCGGCGCGATCGCGGCGAGGTGCGGCGGCCGGGTGGCGGCGGTGAAGAGCTGGCTGATGCCGCCGTAGCTGATGCCCATCATCCCCACTTCGTGGTGGAGGACCCACGGCTGGTGGGCGATCGTCTCGATCACGTCGTAGCCGTCGAGGTTCTGCAGCGGCTCGAAGAAGTCGTAGGCGCCGCCGGAGCAGCCGGTGCCGCGCATGTTCACGTCGACGACGGTGAAGCCCATCAGCTCGGCGATCAGCGCGATCCCGTGTTCCGGGCCGGACGGGTCGGCGTAGCCGTAGCCCGCGTACTCGATCAGGGTCGGCGTCGGGCCGGTCGGGACGTAGGGAAGTTCGACGGCGGAGCCGTGCGCGGCCGCGGCCCGGGTCGCGCCGCCGCGGACCGCCTTGCGGAGCTGCAGCAGCTTGTGCCGGGGCGGGCCGCTCAGCTTGATGCCGAGCCCTTCGCCGACCTTGCCGAGCAGTTCGGAGAGCCCGCCGACCGCCGCTTCCACGCCGGGCACTTCCTTGAGGATCTTTTCCAGTTCGCCGAGCGGCAGCTGCGGCGCTTCCGGCGTGCCCCCGGTGCCCCCGGCCGCTTCGGTCGGGCTCGGGATCTGGTTGGTCACCAGCGACAGCACGTCCTGCGGCGGGTGGACGTCGATCGCCAGCTTCGTCCCGTCGCGGGTGGTCAGGTACTGGTAGCCGTGCGGTTCGATCTTCTGGTCGTAGATCGAGGTGTTCGGCGGCGCCGAGCGCTGCGTCAGCACGGTCAGCGGTTCGGACTGCTGCCCGCCGACTTCGAGCCGGTAGCCGTTGCCCGGCGTCACTTCGCGGAAGAGGACGCCGCCGAGTTCGTCGGCGCTCTTCGACCCGACCACGTTGCCCGAGCCGTCGCGGAGCGTCACCCCCGCGCCCGCCGGCACGCCGGTCGCGTAGACCTGTTCGACGCTCCCGCTCGCTTCAAAGGCCGACGCCGCGTGTGCGACGCCGGCCCAGGAGGCAATCGAAAACAGGAGGAACAGGACCGAGGCAGCCACCGACAATCCCACCGTTCGCCACCCCGGCCTCCTGCAACTGACGAGAGTTCCCGCTCCCCCCATGATGGAGGAACTTCTACCACAAATTCAGTAGTCGAAACAGAGAGTTTTGATGAGACCCGGGCCGGCGCCCCGCCTCAGCGGACGATCGAGACGGCCCCGTTGGCGATGTTGTAGACGCCGGCGACGACCTCGATCGCGCCGGATTCGACCGCCGGCGCGACGATCGGACCGCGGCGGGCGAGGTCCTGGGCCTGGGCGATCGCGTTGGCGGGGACGCAGCGCGCGAGCGTCCGCTCGTCGGCGGGCAGCGACTTGACGGTCGGCACCAGCAGGTCGATCACCTCGCCGATCGCGCCGTATTTGGAGCTCGGGTAGCTCTTGCCTTCGGTGACCACGGCGATCGCCGACTTGACCGCGCCGCAGTCGCTGTGGCCGAGTACCAGCACCAGCTTCACCCCCAGCACCGCGACCGCGTACTCGGTGCTGCCAAGCGTGCCGCTGTCGATGCCGTTGCCGGCGATCCGCGAGGCGAAGATGTTGCCCCGTTCGAGGTCGAAGATCAGCTCCGGCGAGATCCGCGAATCGGCGCAGGTGATGATCGCCGCGAACGGCTTCTGTTCCGACGCCCGCTTCTCCCCCACCGGCGAGTAGTCCCGCAGCGTGAGCTTCCCCTGCCGGTAGCGCCTGTTGCCGGCCTGAAGGATGCGCAGCGCCTCGGCGGGCGTCTTCGGGTGCGGAGCCTTGGCGCCCGTGGACGCCGCCAACGCCTCCGCGGCGCCGATCCCACCGAGCGCCGCAGCGCCGGTGACAGCCCCTACCCCACCGATGAACCGCCGTCGCGAAAGAAAGGAGTCCTTATTCATGGGCGGAGTCTAGATTCCCCACGGACGGAAATCTGCTTCGCCGGTTCGGCCGTAGCACTGCATGCTACAGTCGTGCACATGGGCCGCGACGTCTCCGTCAGGGAACTGCGCAACTCGACCACCGACGTGATCGCCGAACTCGAGAAGGGCGAGAGCCTGACGCTCACCGTCAACCGCCGGCCGGTCGCCGACATCGTGCCCCACGCGAAGGATCGTGATCCGTGGGTTCCCTCCTCCGAACTGCGCCGCATACGGGAGGAGGCCGGTGCCGACGCCGGCCTGCTCGAGGACCTGGCGGACGTGCGCGGCGACGAGATCGACGAGCTTTGAGCCGGGCCGTCGCCGACACCTCTGTCTTCATCGCCCAGGAGACCGGCCGTGACCTGGCCGAGCTGCCCGCGGAAATCGCCATCTCGGTCATTACCGCCGCCGAGCTGGAGCTCGGCGTACTGCGGGCGACCGACCGCGATGTGCGGGCCACGCGCCTCGCGACGCTTTCCCGAGTCCAGGCGACCTACCACCTCCTCCCCATCGACCCGCAGGTTGCCAGCTGCTTCGCCCGCATCGCGGCGGCGGAGCGCGACCGCGGCCACCGACTTCGCCGCCACGACGCCTGGATCGCCGCTACCGCGATGCGCCACGGCGCCGCTGTTCTCACGCAGGACGCCGACTTCTCCTCCTTTCAGGAAGTCGACGTCCTGCGCGTCTGAGTCCTAGTTGTTCAGCATCGCCATCCCGGACTCGTCGTAGCGGGCGCCGCGCACGGCATCGGGGGAGATGGCCGCGTCGAGCTCCGCCACCTGGGCGTCGGTCAGCTGCAGGTCCGCGGCGGCGGCGTTCTCCTCGAGGCGCGCCGGGCTTTTGGTGCCGGGGATCGGGACGACGTCGTCGCCTTTGGCGAGCACCCAGGCGAGGGCGACCTGGGCGGGGGTCGCGCCGATGCCCTCGGCGAGCTCCACCACGCGGTCGGCGAGGCGCAGGTTCTCCGCGAAGGCCTCGCCCTGGAAGCGCGGGTTGGTGCGGCGCCAGTCGTCCTCGGGGAGGTCCTCGGCGGAGCGGATCTGGCCGGTGAGGAAGCCGCGGCCGAGCGGCGAGTAGGGGACGAGGCCGATGCCCAGCTCGCGCAGGGTCGGCAGCACCTCGTCCTCGGGGTCGCGCGTCCACAGCGAGTACTCGCTCTGCACCGCGGTCAGCGGGTGGGTCGCGTGGGCGCGGCGGATCGTCTCCGGCGCCGGCTCGGAGAGGCCGATGAAGCGGACCTTCCCGGCGGCGACCAGCTCGCCCATCGCGCCGACGGTCTCCTCGATCGGCACGTCCGGGTCGACCCGGTGCTGGTAGTAGAGGTCGATGTGGTCGGTGCCGAGGCGCCGCAGCGACTCGTCGCAGACGCGCCGCGCGTTCTCCGGGCTGCCGTCGGTGCCGCGGTCGTAGGGGTCCTCGGGGTTCAGCCGGAAGCCGAACTTGGTCGCGATCTGGACCTCGTCGCGGCGCCCGGCGACGGCGCGCCCGACCAGCTCCTCGTTCGTGTAGGGGCCGTAGATCTCGGCGGTGTCGAGGAAGGTGACGCCGAGCTCCAGCGCCCGGTGGATCGTCGCGATCCCCGCCTCCTCGTCGCCGGTCCCGTAGGCCCAGGTCATGCCCATGCAGCCGAGCCCCTCGGCCGAGACGTCCAGGCCCTGGGTCCCCAAAGTTCTTCTATCCATCGATTAGCTCCTCATAGGTGGCGATCTTCCGTTCGACGAAGGCGAGGTGACCCTGCGCCTCCGCCAGCTGGGCCCGGACCGCCTCCCGATGCTCCTTGAGCAGCGCCAGGCGCTCGCGCTCGTTGCCCCCGGTCCGCACCAGCTCGGCATAGCGGCGGATGTGCGCGATCGGCATCCCGGTCGCGCGCAGGCAGCGGATGGTCTCCACCCAGGCCATGTCGGCCTCGCTGTAGCGGCGGTGCCCGGAGGAGGCGCGGTCGACGTCGCCGATCAGCCCGGCGCGTTCGTAATAACGCAGGGTGTGGACGCTCAGCCCGCTCGCGCGGGCAGCATCGGCGATCGTCAGGCCCGACTCGAGGCGGGCGGTCTCGGACTCCATGCTTCGAGGATAGGAATTAGAGCGCGCTCGAAGTCAAGGGCCTGCCCCGACCGTCGGGGCCGGGGACTCAGAACGGCAGGACGAGCGAGCCGTCGTCCTTCAGCGTGAAGCCCGGGTTGTGGGCGATCTCCCAGAGGTGGCCGTCGAGGTCGGCGAAGTAGGCGGCGTAACCCCCGTAGAAGGTCTCGGCGGCCGGTTTGGTGACCGTCGCCCCGGCGACAGCGGCGGCCGCGACGATCTCGTCGACCTCCGCCCGCGAGCGCACGTTCTGGGCCAGCGCGACGCCGCCGAACCCGTCCGCGCGCGCGTCCTCGACCCCGGCGTCATCGGCGAGCTTCTCCCGTCCCCAGAGGACGACCGCCGACCCGCCCGCCTGCACGAACACGGTCTCCTCGACTTCCTTGCACTCCCACCCGAGCGCCTCGTAGAAGCGCCGCGCCGCACCGACGTCCTCGACGCCGAGCGTGATCAGGCTGACCCGCTGGTCCATCCCCCGATCGTAGCCGCCGATGTTGATGGGCCGAAAACTCAAGCATGGCTTGAGTTTTCGGCCCATCAACACGGGGGTCAGGCGGCGGTGGGAGACTCGCTCAGGGCCTCGAAGGCCCGCCACATCGCGGCGTAGGGGCCGCCGCGGGGCGGGGGTTCGGGGGGCTGGCGGCCGTCCGAGGTGGTGAATGGTGTCCTGGGCTCCTCATGGGGGTCCTGGCAG
>CALCIA010000095.1 GCA_937907435.1 uncultured Actinomycetes bacterium | reverse complement strand
CCTCATGGGGGTCACAGCCTGCCAGGACCCCCATGAGGAGCCCAGGACCTCCCTCCAACCCTCCGCCCCTACCTCGGCCGCCAGCTCACACTTTGTAGCCGCCGTCCACGTTGATCACCTGCCCGGTGATCCCGCCACCGCCCTCGCCGGCGAGGAGGACGGCCATCGGGGCGAGCTCCTCGGGCTCGAGGACGCGGCCTTGGACCGAGTGGACGCGGGCCTTTGCGGCGGCTGCCGCGGCGCCTTCGGGGCCGTTCCAGTCGAGGACCGCGGTGTTGGTCCAGCCGGGGCAGAGGCAGTTGACGGTGATCTCGGGCGGCACCTGCCAGGCCAGGGAGTGGGTGAGGCCGACCAGGCCGTGTTTCGCGGCGCTGTAGGCGATGCCGCCGCCGCCGTGGACCGCGTAGCCCGAGCCGATGTTGATCACCCGGCCGTAGCCGCCCGCGACCATGGCGGGCAAGGCGGCGCGGGTCGCGTAGTAGGCGCTGGTGAGGTTGAGGTGGAGGTTCTGCTCGAACAGGGCGTCGTCGTGGTCGAGGGCGGTCAGCTGCTCCGGCGCACCGATCAGGCCGCCGACGTTGTTCACGAGGATGTCGAGCCCGTCGCGGTCGGCTGCCTCGGCGACCGCGCGTTTGAGGGCGGCGCCGTCCATGCAGTCGATGACCAGCGCCGCGCCGTCCCCGCCCAGCGCCTTCGCCTCGGCGACCACCGCTTCCAGCTCGGCGGCGGTCCGTGACAGGACGGTCACCTTCGCCCCCTCCGCCGCCATGCCGAGGGCGATGGCGCGACCGATCCCGCGGCCGCCCCCGGTGACGAGCGCGGAGCGCCCGCGGAGGCGCCCGCCATCGTGGCGCCCGGCGGCGGCAGCAGAAGCAGCAGCAGCGGAGGTCGTGTCGGGCTCGTCGGTCATCTGGTCTCAGTCGAGGAGGTCGGCGATCCGCAGGGCGACGCGTAGCTCCAGCTGGCGCTCGGTCACCGGCCGGCCGAGCCGCGCCTCGGCACGCCGGACGCGGTAGGCGATCGTGTTCGAGTGCACGCCGAGGCGACGGGCGGCGCCGACGAAGCTGCCGCCCTCCTCGAGGAAGATCGCCAGGGTGGAGACGACCCGCACGGTGGCGTCGTCGCGGGCCGCCAGCGGCCCCAGCTCGCGGGCGACGAAGCGGCGGGCGGCGGCGGGGTCCTCGACCAGGAGCGCCTCGAGCGCGAGGTCGGGGTAGGAGGCGCGCGCCCCGGCGCCGTCGCCGCGCAGCTGCGCCACCCGGCGCGCGACCAGCGCCTCGCGGTGGCTGAGGACGAAGCCCTCGACGCCCTCCGCGGGCGTCCCCGCCGCCACCGACAGCGAGCCCGCGGCGGACTTCGGCAGCCGCAGCCGCGCCAGGTCGAGGGGCTCGCGCCGTCCCGCCCAGCAGGCGAGGTGCCGGCCCTCGGCGACGGTCAGCGGCGGCCCCGCCCCGAGCGACTCGGCGATCGCCGCCGCCGCCCGCTCCATCGCCGCGAAGAGGGCCCCGGCGTCGCCCGGCCGCTCGCCCACCTCCTCGCTCCAGACGATGTAGCCGACGTGGTGGCGGCCGAGCTCGTAGCCGAGCCGCAGGCTGACCGCCGCCGGGTCGGCCGCCTTGCCCGACAGCAGCGCCCGCACCTCGGCGGCGCGCACGGCGGCGGCGCCGCGGACCCACTGCTCGCGCTCGCCCATGTAGATGTCGGTGAGCCGCCGCTCGATCGCCTCGATCCAGGCGAAGACCCAGGCGTTGAAGAAGGTCATCGCCCCGGTCAGCCGATCGGGGTCGTCGGTGGTGGCGCGCAGCCGCGCCAGGATGATCTCGGCGAAGACGCCCTGGGCGGTGCGGTAGGCACGCTGCAGCAGGACCAGGTCGAGCCCGCGGACGACGTACTCCTTGGCATAGCCGATCGCCTCCGGCGGCGGCTCCGCGGTGCTCGGCTCGGCCCCCTCGCGCATCATCGTCACGATCACGCCGAGGTTCGCCCGGGTGCTCTGCAGCGTCCAGCTGCGCATGTCGTCGTCGAGCTCCTCGAGGTGCCCGTGGATGGTGTCGGTGAGCACCGTCGCGATCTGGTCGACCTCGGCGCCGAGGATGTCCACGATCGCTTCGACCTCGCCGCGACCGGCGGCGGGCGGCGAGGGGATCGCCGAGGCTCGTGCCATCGATCGAACGTAGCCCCTTTGTGGTGAGGACACAAAGGGCGGGTTCGCGATCGGTTGTGGAAGACGACGACAACGCTCCCGACCCGGCCTAGTCTCGCCGCATGGGAGCTGAGACGCACGACCCGCGCGTGCTGGCGATCGACGCGGGCGGCACGATGACCGACACCTTCATCGTCGACGGCGAGGGGGCCTTCGTCGTCGGCAAGGCACAGACGACGCCGCAGGACGAGTCGGTCGGGCTGATGAGCTCGGCCGAGGACGCGATGCGCCAGTGGGACTCCACCCCGGAGGCCGCCTTCCCGCGGATCGGCTCCGCCGTCTTCAGCGGCACCGCGATGCTGAACCGGCTGCTGACCCGCACCGGCCGCCGCGTCGGCGCCCTGGTCACCGCCGGCCAGGAGGACTCGCTGCAGATGGAGCGGGGGATCCAGACCTACCTCGGCTTCTCCTACGCCGACCGCCTCCACATCGCCACCCACCACCACAACGACCCGCTGATCCCGCGCGACCGCGTGCGCGGCGTCCGCGGCCGCATCGACCTCTTCGGCAACGAGGTCCTGCCGCTGCGCGAGGAGGACGTGCGCGAGGCGGCCCGGGCGCTGCTCGACGACGGCGTCGAGGGGATCGTCGTCTCGCTGATCTTCAGCTACCGCAACCCCGCCCACGAGCAGCGCGTGCGGGAGATCCTCGAGGAGGAGAAGGCGGCCCGCGGCGTCGACGGCGACTGCCCCGTGTTCGTCTCCTCCGAGCTCTACCCCTCGCGCCGCGATTTCCCGCGGCTGAACACGGTGGTGGTCGAGGCCTACGCCGCCGAGCCCTCGCGCGGGACCCTGCGCACCGTCCGCGACCGCACCAAGGAGCGCGGCGCCGGCTTCGAGCTGCGGGTGATGGCCTCGCACGGCGGGACGATCTCGATCGACGCCGAGCAGTTGGCGACGACGCTGGTGTCCGGCCCGATCGGCGGCGTCGTCGGCGCCCGCTGGCTGGCCGACCGGATCGACCTCGACAACGTCCTCTGCACCGACATCGGCGGCACCTCCTTCGACATCGCCCTGCTGACGGGCAAGCGCTACGAGGTGACGACGACCCCGGACATGGCGAAATTCCTGCTCAACATGCCGCTGGTGCAGATCGACTCGGTCGGCGCCGGCTGCGGCTCCTTCGTCCGCATCGACCCCAACGCGCGGCGCCCCGAGGTCGGCCCCGACTCGGCCGGCGCGATGATCGGCACGGCCTGGCCGGAGGGCGGGGTGGAGACGGTGTCGATCACCGACCTGAACCTCGTGCTCGGCCGGCTGAACCCCGAGTACTTCCTCGGCGGCCAGGTTCAGCTCGACGTCGAGCGGGCCCGCCACGAGGTGCGCCGCCAGGTCGCCGAGCCGCTCGGCCTCGGGATCGAGGACGCCGCCGCCGGGGTGATCGAGCTGTTCGAGACCTCGCTGCGCAACGAGGCGGTCGGCCGCATCCTCGGCAAGGGCTACAGCCCCGCCGATTACGCCCTGCTCTGTTACGGCGGCGGCGGTCCGCTGCACGTCGCCGGGTACACCAGCGGCGTCCCCTACCAGCAGGTGCTGGTGCCGGAGTGGGCGGCGGGCTTCTCCGCCTTCGGCTGCGCCTGTGCCGACTTCGAGTACCGCTTCGACCGCCAGGTCGACCTGCCCCTCCTGCCCGGCGCGCCGGAGGCCGAAAAGGTCGCGATGGGCGGCCTCCTGACCCAGGCCTGGCGCTCCCTCGAGGACCGCGTGCGGGCCGAGTTCGCGAAGTCCGGCCACGCCGCCGAGGACGTCTCCTTCACCCACATGGTGCGGATGCAGTACTACGGCCAGCTGGTCGACATCGAGGTCGACGCGCCGCGCCCGGAGGTCGACTCGATCGAGGACATCGAGCAGCTGATCGACGCCTTCGAGCGCACCTACACGCGGATGTACGCGCGGGCGGCGTCCTCGCCGGAGCTCGGTTACCTGGTCGCCCAGGCGATCGTCAAGGGCTCGGTGCCGATCGAGAAGCCGACCCTGCCGGTGCTGCCCGCCGAAGCCGGCACGCCGCCGGTGAAGGAGACGCGGCAGGTCTGGTGGGCGGACGGCCACGCCACCAGCGACGTCTACGAGATGGACGACGTCGGCAACGGCCAGACGATCGAGGGCCCGGCGGTGCTGGAGGCCGAGTCCACCACCTTCCCGATCCCGCCCGACCGGCGGGCCTGGCTCGACGAGCACGGGATCTTCCACCTCGAGAACAAGGAGGCCTGAGGCGATGGCGACGATCGAGCGGACGCGGGCGCTGGAGCCGGAGGAGCGAGCGCCGATCGGCTGGGACGGGCAGACGCTGGCGGCGATGCTGGCCGCCCAGGACGACGCCTTCGAGCGGACCGGCCACTACGCCGGGCTGCGCAAGCTGGCGATGAAGGAATCGGACCCCTTGCACTTCGAGAAGCTCTTCTCGCGGGTGCGCGGCGGCATGGTCACGGCGCGGGAGACGGCGCTCAACATCAGCGCCTCGCCGATCGTGCGCGAGCTGGGGGAGATCTGCTTCGCCCTCTACACCCCGGAGGGCGACAACGTGGCGCTCTCGACCGGGATCATCGTCCACGTCCACACGATGAGCGAGGCGATCAAGTTCATGGTGCGCAACGGCTGGGAGGGCAACCCGGGGATCGCCCCCGGTGACATCTTCGCCAACAACCAGCCGACGATCGGTGACGTCCACAACGCCGACGTGCAGACCTTCGTGCCGATCTTCAACCCCGAGGACGACGGCGAGCTGTTGGGCTGGGCGGGCGGCGTGATCCACGTGATGGACATCGGCGCCTCGACCCCGGGCGGCGTCTGCGTCGCCCCGACGACCCGCTTCGACGACGGCATCGACCTCCACTGCATGAAGATCGGCGAAGCCGACACGATCGCCCAGTGGCACACCAAGCGGGTCTCGATGCAGAGCCGCGCGCCGGGCCTCTACCTGCTCGACGAGCGCACCCGCCTGGCCGGCTGCCACATGATCCGCGATGCGGTCGAGCGGCTCGTGCTGGAGGAGGGGACGGCGCCGTTCAAGCAGTTCATGCGCGAGGCGATCGAGGACGGGCGGCGGGACTTCAAGTCACGCGTCCGCGGCCTCCTCGTCCCCGGCCGCTATCGCTCCGCCGGCTTCACCGAGGCGCGCTACGCGAACAAGGCCAACCTGCCGAAGCGCGCCCAGCGCGACCTGATCATCCACGGTGCCTACGAGGCGGTGGTCGACCGCGACGGCCGCTGGACCACCGACCTGCGCGGCTCCTCGGCCTGGGGCTGGCACTCCTTCAACGCCACCCCGGCGGCGCAGCAGGGGATGCAGTGGATCCTCTTCACCCAGACGCTGATCTGCAACGACAAGATCAACGACGGCGCCTACTACGCGACCGAGCTGCTGCTCACCGAGGGCAGCTGGGCCCACCTCGGCGAGGCGCCGTGCTCGTCCTCGTTCCCCTGGATGCCGATGTTCACGACCTCGACCGGGTACCTGCGGGCGATCTCGCGGGCGCTGCAGTCGCGCGGCTACATCGAGGAGGTCCTCTCGACCTACACCGTGCCCGGCAACGTCGCCCAGGGCGGCGGGATCGACCAGTACGGGCAGATCTCCGGCTTCATGAACTTCGAGATCGGCGCCCAGGGCCAGGGCGGCAAGTACGTGCTCGACGGGCTCGACTACGGCGCCGCCGTCTTCAACCCCGAGGGCGACATGGGCGACATCGAGATGTGGGAGCTGGTCAAGCCGATGGTCTACCTCGGCCGGCGGATCAAGCCCAACACCGGCGGCTGGGGGCGGCACCGCGGCGGCTCCTCCTTCGAGACGCTGCTGCTCGTCAACGGCACCCAGGACTTCGAGATCGAGAACATCGGCGCCGGGGGCATGCTGACCTCGCCGGGCCTGTTCGGCGGCTACCCGGCGCCGAGCGCCTACGTCCACAACGTGTTCGGCTCCGACATCTTCGAGCGCGCCGCGGCGGGGGACGCCTACCCGGTCGGCGACGTCAGCGGCGAGGAGGCGGCGCTGCGTGCCTTCGGTGGGGAGCACCAGCTCGAACAGGACCCCTACACGATGATGATCGCGGTCAAGACCGGTGATCTCTACCTGAGCACCGGGCGCGGCGGCGGCGGGCTCGGCGATCCCCTGCTGCGCGGCGAGGAGCGGATCGAGGACGACATCTCAGGCGGCCACCTCGAGCGCCGTTGGGCCGAGCGGGCCTACGGCCTCGGCGACCGCGAGGGCCTGATGCGGGCGCGGCTCGACCGGGCGCGGCCGGCGGCGGAGTGGTGGGCGGAGCAGCGCGAACGCATCCTGGCGGGCGACCTGATCGAGCCGGTGCAGGTGATGTACGCGGAGTCGATGCGCCTCGAACCGCGCTGGGCGGCGGAGTTTCGCGGCTTCTGGGACCTGCCCGCGGACTTCGAGTTCGACGTCGTCACGCCGACCACGGCGACGCAGGTATCGGAGCCGGGGAAGGTGACCCCGGCGGACTCGGTGCGCGAGTTCCTCGCCGGCTCCGAGGTCTTCCTGCCGCCCGACCTGGTCGAGGTCCCGGTCACGACGCGGGTGACGCCGGAGACGCTTGCCGACCTGCTCGACGAGAAGCTCTCGCGGCGCGCCGTGAAGGAGATCCAGTCGGGCATCAAGGACCCCGACCGCTTCGACAAATGGGTGGCGCTCCTGCAGAGCCGGGTCGACTACGACGACCCGATCGTCCTCCCCTACGGCGAAGGCATGAACATCGTCCGCCGCGCGAGCGACGGCGAGCTCGTGATCCGCACCGACGCCGGCGCCGACCTCTGCCGCTGGGACGAGAACTGGAAGATGCACGCGCCGATGTTCGTCCGCGACAGCGACGACCTTTACCGCGAGGTCTACCCCGAGCTCGGCCACCCCGAAGGCGACTGGCAGGAGCTGCGCGAGTTCTACTGCCCCCGCTCCGGCCGCCTGCTGGAGACCGAAGCCGTGCCCCCGGGCTACCCCGTCATGCACGAGTACCTCCCCGACATCGCCGGCTTCTACGCCGGCTGGCTCCGCCGCCCCGTCCCCTGATCCGGCGACAACTGACGACCGCGCGCTGGGTCAGCGCAGTCGCGAACTTGTATCCCAAAGTGCCGCGAAACTGTACCCGTAGTTCCCGCGAAATCGTCGCGGTGCCGGTTCAGGCCGCCTTGCCGAAGAAGACGCGCTCGGCGTTGCCGGCGGCGTAGGCCTCGAGGACCGGCGCGGGCAGGTCGAGCGCGGCGAGGTCGGCGACGCACTTCTCGATCTCGAGCAGCGGGTGGTCGGAGGAGAAGAGGACCTTGTCGGGGCCGCGGGTGCGCATGTAGTGGAGCAGCGACTCGGGCAGGTACCGGGGCCGGTAGGCGGAGGTCTGCAGGTGCAGGTTCGGCCACTTGATCATCAGCCGGATCGCCACCTCCCACCAGGGGTCGGCGCCGTGCGCCATCACCACCGTGAGGTCGGGGAAGTCGAAGCAGACCCGGTCCAGGTGGATCGGTTCCTGGCAGGCGCTCGGCAGCGGCGGTCCGGGGATGCCGGTGTTGATCTGGATCGGCAACCCGAGTTCGACGCAGGCGGCGTAGAGCGGGTAGTGGCTCGGGTGCGTCGGCGGCAGGTCCTGCATGAAGGGGACGACCTTGGCGGCGACCAGCGGCAGGTCGGCGTGGGCGGCGCGGAGTTTGCGGACCGCCTCCATCACGCTGCGCGGGTCGACCCGGCCGGAGAGCGCGAAGCGCTCGGGCGCGGCCTCGACCACCCGCAGGGTGTGCTCGGAGGGCCGGTCGAGGTTGAGGTCGAGGATCGCCCGCTCGACCCCGGCGGCGTCCATCGCCTCGAGCAGCTCCGCCGCCTCGAGCCGGCGCAGCCCCTCCCGGCCGGAGCCGAGGTAGCGCTCGGCGACGGCGACCATCCACGGCTCGTCGCCCCACTCGGGCATGTCGGCGTTCATCCAGGGGTCGACGATTCGCAAGTGATCCGACCCTAGGCGCGCCCCCGCGGGACCGGGGAAGGCCGCCGCCCCGCCGCTGGGAGATTCGACAAAGGCCCGCGGTGCCCCGGCCGGCGCCCCTCGGCAGGGCGGTTAGGTTCGAGCCATGGACTGGACCGCACCGAAGACCGCACAGACCAACGGCATCACGATGGAGTACTTCGAGGAGGGCGAGGGCACGCCGGTGCTGCTGCTGCACGGCTTCCCCGAGCACCCCTTCTCCTGGCGCAAGCAGGTGCCGGCCGTGGTCGAGGCCGGCTTCCGCGCCATCGTCCCCAGCCAGCGCGGCTACGGCGGGACCGATGCCCCCGCGGACGCGCAGACCTACAGCGTCAAGAACCTGGTCGCCGACCTGACCGGCCTGCTCGACGCCCTGGAGATCGAGGAAGCGGTCTTCCTCGGCCACGACTGGGGCTCGATGCCCGCCTGGTACTCGGCGATCTTCGCCCCCGAGCGCACGCTCGGCATCGGCAGCGTCTGCACTCCCTACTTCACCTGGGAGTCGCCCAAAGACATGATCGAAACCTACGACGAACTGCGCGGCCCCAACCACTACATGCGCACCTTCCAGGAGCCGGGCGTCGGCGAGAAGATCCTCGGCGAGGACGTCGAGCACACCTTCCGCTCGCTGATGCGCGGCCGCGGCATGACCCGGGCGGAGTTCGAGGCGGCCCCGAAAGCGATCCAGGAAGTCCCGGCGGGCGTCTTCGTCGCCGACCCCCAGCTCTTCGGCGAGCCCCTCGTCGACGAGGACGAGCTCCGCTTCTACGTCGACATATACGAGCGCACCGGCTTCACCGGCGGCCTCAACTGGTACCGCGCCCTGCGCAAGGACTTCGAAGAGGCCCAGGGCTCCAACTACGTCGTCGACAAGCCCGCGCTCCTGATCTGGGCCGACGACGACTGGTTCTTCCCCGCCGCCGCCTACGACGGCCTCGACGCCTACCTGCCGCAACTCGCGCAACATGAGATCGCCGACGCCGGCCACTGGGTCCAGCAGGAGAAGCCCGACGAGGTGAACGGTCTCCTGGTCGCCTGGCTGCAGTCGAACTTCGACTGAGGCCGCCAGGCGCAGTCGACCGAAGGCCTCTCGGCCCGGGGGGGACAAGCGCGCTCATGGCGCTCGCCGTGGTCCCGTCCTCTGCGCCGTGGACCGGAAGGGACGTGGCCCCGCAAGCTGTCGCCCGGAAGGACCCGCCCCTCTCGCCACGGCCCGGGCAGGCTGTGGCCG
>CALCIA010000094.1 GCA_937907435.1 uncultured Actinomycetes bacterium | reverse complement strand
CCCTCGTGACGCTCCCGTCCCGGACCCTCCACACCTTCCGCACACCCGCCCCTCTCGCCACGGCCACAGCCTGCCCGGGCCGTGGCGAGAGGGGCGCGTCCCCTACCCGGGCGACAGCTTGCGGGTTCCCGTCCCTCCCGGGCGAAAGCTTGCGGGGTCCCGAACCCCGCGCGGCCCTCAGCCCTTGAGTTCCGGCCCCGTCGGCAGCTTCTTGCCGCCGAGCTTGAAGGCGATCACGCGGGCGCCGATTTCGCCTAGTTCTTCGGAGGCGGTGAGGGCGGCGCCGCCGACGGTGGCGAGGACGTATTGGGTGCCGTCGATGGAGTAGATGACGGGGGCGGTGCCGAAGGCGAGTTTGAGGTCGGCCTGCCAGAGGTCGTCGCCGTTGGTGGCGTCGAAGGCGTAGAGGACGCCTTGCTGGTCGCCGGTGAAGACGAGGCCGCCGGCGGAGGCGGTGGCGCCGCCGTCCATCGGGGTCGGCATCGAGTGCTTCCAGAGGACCTTGCCGGTGTTGACGCCGACGGCGGTGAAGGTGCCGGTCTTCGGGGTGTCTTTGGGGACCACGCGGTCGCCGGCGAACTGTTTCTCGCCGTTGTGGTTTTCGTAGGTGACTTTGAGATACATGCAGAGGTTGATGCCGGAGACGTAGACCGCCTGCGTTTCGGGGCTGTAGGCGAGCGGCGAGTACTGGGAGCCGCCGACCGGACCGGGGCACTCGAGCGTCGGCTTCGTCGTCGGCGGGGTGTGGGCGCGTTTCACGAACGGCACCGGCGGGAAGAGGTCTTCGCCGGTTTCGGCGTCGAGCAGGAAGAGCAGCCCGTTCTTGCCCGCCTCGGCCAGGCCGCGCTTCTTTTCGCCGTTGATTTCGACGTCGAAGAGGACGACCGGGCTCTCGGCGTCGTAGTCCCAGAGGTCGTGCGCCTGCTCCTGGTGGTACCACTTGAGCTTGCCGGTGTCGGCGTCGAGGGCGAGGATCGAGTCGGTGTAGAGGTTCTTGCCCGGCCGTTTGGCGCCGACCAGGACCGGTGCCGGGTTGCCGGTGCCGACGTAGACCGTGCCGGTCGCCGCGTCGACCGTCGGCGGCATGTAGATGGTGCCGCCACCGCCGCCCTTCGGCACCCACTTTTCACCCTGCTTGGGGACCGTGTAGAAGGTCCAGAGCTCCTTGCCGGTCTTCGCGTCGTAGGCGGAGAGCTTGCCGCGCACCCCGTCCTCGGAGCCGGAGACGCCGACGTAGACCTTGCCGTCGTAGGCGGTCGGCGCCATCGACTCGTACGCGCCGGTGGCCGGGTCTTCGACCTGCGAGGACCAGAGGCGCTCGCCGGTCTTTTCGCTGATCGCCTGCAGCTTGTTGTCGAAGGTGAGGACGAAGAGCTTGCCGTCTTCGGCGGCGACGCCGCGGTTGACGGTGATCCCGTAGCCGCCGACGCCGGTCGACTGCGAGAAGTCGACTTCCGGCGTGTAGGTCCAGTTGATGTGGCCGGTCTTGCCGTTGATCTGCATCACCTCGTCGGTCGAGGTGGTGACGTAGACGTTTTCGCCGATCACCAGCGGGAAGGACTCCATCAGGTACTGGTCGGGGCCGAGCCCGGTGCTCCACGCTTCGCCGAGTTCGCCGACGTTGCCGGTGTCGATTTCGTCCTGCGTCGCGAAGCGCGTGTTGTCGCGGTCGCGGCCGAAGACGGGCCAGTCTTCGATGTTCGGCGCCGAGGCGGCTTCGGGGCCGTTGCCGCCCGAGCCTGCGGCGGCTTCGGTGCCCTCCGCGGTGCCGCCGGTCGAGGAGGAGCCACCGCCGCCGCAGGCAGCGAGGACGATCGCCGCGGCCAGGACCGCGAGCCCGAGGAAGAGGACTTTCAGACGCATCGGCTCGCTCCTCCTCTAGGGGGTCGGCTTCTTCGAGTAGCGGGTGAAGACGGCCTTGACCGTGCCCAGGCCGCGGGTCGTGACGGTCGCCCTGAGCTTGCCCGCCTTCACCATCGTGCCCTTGAAGCTGCCGATCGTCGGGCCGAGGAACGAGCCGCCCTTGACGATCGCGGTGCGGGCCTGGCCGCGGCGCTTCAGTTCCTTCAGGTAGACGACGTCGTTGTTCGTCTTCGTCCGCAGCTTGAGGATCCCGGCGGGCTCTTCGGAACCGGGGAATTCTTCCTGGATGAACATCGTCAGTTCACCGCCGCGGACCCCGGCGCTGCCGCCGGAGAGCACCTTCACGTGGTAGCGCCCGATGAAGCTGCCGTTGCTCCCCCAGCCTTCCTTGGCCTTGCCGCCGGCGAGGGCGGTGCCGGCGACCGCGAGCGAGAGGAGCAGGACGAGCAACCCCAGACAGTAAGTCGATCGCTTCATTTGTTGGACGAACCCTAATGAGTTGGCGTCTTCGGCGGCGCAAGCGGCTTGGTACCGTCGATTTCGTGTGGCGATGGGCGTCCGCCGATCCGCGCGACGTAGTCGACCTGGCCGGTGCCGGGGAGCTCGGCGAGCCCGCGGGCGGGGCGCGCCTCGGCGAGGAGCTGCGGCGCTGGCGCGGGATCGTCGCCCGCCGCCGGCTGGTGGTGCTGGCGCGCCGGCACGCCGCGGTGGCGCTGGCGCTCGCCGTCTTGCTGGAGATCGCGGCCCAGCTCGGCGCCTTCCCACAGTGGGTGGTGGTCGCGGTGCCGCTCGCACTGTTCCTCGTCGCGGTCACCGCCTTCTCCCTGCGCGGCCCCTCGCCCTTCGAGCTGGCGCGGCTGCTCGACGACAAGCTCGGGCTGAACGACCGGTTGGCGACGGCGCTCGAGATCGAGGCACGGGGCGGCGAGGCGCCGCTCGAGCGGCGCACGGTCGCCGACGCGGCGGCGCTGCTCGCGGCGGGCCGCGAGGACTGGCACGCGAGCGCGGCCCCGGCGGGGCGCGAGTGGTGGGCGCTCGTCGGGACGGCGGCGGCGGTCGCGGCGGTCGTCGCGATCGGTGCGCTGAGCGCCGGTAGCTCGTCCTCGGGACGGGTCGAGGCACTCGGCCCGCACGGCGGCGGCCGCGGCGGAGAGGGCGTGCCGGAAAGCGAATACGCCAAACACGTCAAAAAACACAGCCCGACGAAAGCGCCGACCGGCAAGCTGCACAAGATCGTCGGCAAGAAGGGGCCGCCGCCGAGCGCCGAGAAATCGGCCAACTCCGGCTATCAGAAGATCCCCCAGGCCGAACGGACCGGCCGGGCGCGGAAGGGCCATCCCGGCAAAGGCGAAAGCGGCGAAGGGAACTCGCCGCGGCGGGGCAGCAAGATGAAGCGGGGCGCCAACTCCGAAATCAAAGGCGGCGAGGAAAAAGGCGACAAACCCGGCGCCGCCGTCCCGAAGGAAAAAGAACACCCGACGCTCGGCTTCAACGTCAAGAGCAAAGGGCACGGGAACAACGGGCGGCGCGGGACCTCGCGGGTGAGCGGCCCGGCGGGCAAGAAAACGGCGCCCAACGGCAACGGCGACGAGACGACCGCGGGCGAAAGCGAAAGCAGCAAAAAGGGCGGCGCCCCGACCGGCGCCAACCACGCCGGCGGCGAGCAGGGAAACAACCAACAGGGGCGCGCGACGCCGGTCAAGGGGCAGGCGTCCCAGGCGGTCCGGATCCAGCCCTCCTACGCGCCCTCGCGCTCCGACAAAGCCGGCAAAGAACGCAAGAAGGGCGGCCGCGAAGAGGGCGCCGGCGGCAAGGCGCGCACCGCGCAGGTGACCGGCGCCACCCAGGTCGGCGAGCGGTTCTCCTTCGTGCCGGTGACCGGCGGCGCCGTCCCCGGTCCCAGCGCTGGGTTGCAGCTGAACTACCTCGAATCGCTGAAGTGGATCGAACGGCTGCCGTGGGGATGACGCGTTGACGCTTTTGAGCGGGGCGGCGCTGGCCGCCCTCGTCCTCGCCGTCCCCCTGGTGGCGCTCCACCTGCGCCGCCGCAAGCCGCCGCGGCGCGCGGTCGGCAGCCTGCTCGCCTGGCGGGACCTGCCCGCCGTCGGGGGCGGCGGCGCGCGCCGGATCGGCCGCCCGCCGCTGCCGCTCCTGCTCGCCCTGCAGCTGCTCGCCCTGGTCCTGCTCGTCGTCGCGCTCGCCCGCCCGGTGAGTGACGAAAGCGCCACGACTTCCTCGCACGTCTACGTCGTCGACGAGTCGATGTGGATGGGCGCCGAAGCGGGGGGGACGGCGCGGATCGACGCCGCCCGGGGCGTGCTGCGGGAACGCCTCGCCGCGCTGCCCGGCGACGAAGCGGTGCGGATCGTCGGCGCCGGGTCCACCCCCACGGTCCTCTTCGAAGGCAAGGCCGCCGACGCGGGTAGCGCCCTCCGCGACCTGCGCGCCGGCCCGGGGGCCGCCAACCTCACCGCGGCGCTGCGGCTCGCCGCCGGCCTGCGGGCCGGCTCCGGCGACCAGATCGCCCTCCTGCGGGCGCCCGAGGAAGCGGCGCCGAAGGTGCGCGGCAGCGGCTCCCCTTATGAAGACCTGGAAGTCGGCGAAGCGGTCGAAGACGCCTCGCTCTCCGGCGCGAGCGCCCACTGCGACCGGCTCGGCGCCGAAGCCTGCGAAGTCTTCGTCCACGTCGCCGACCGCGGCGGCGCGGCGCGGACGCTGCCGGTACGGGTCGCGATCAGCGGCGAGCCGGTCCACACGGTGCCCGTGCAGGTCCCCCCCGGCGAAGGCGCGCCGCTCGTCTTCACCGCGCCGCCCGGCACGGCGGTGCGGATGAGCCTGGCGCCCGGCGACGGCCTCGCCGCCGACGACACGGCCTTCGTCTCGGTGCCGCGGCCGGGCGGGGAGAGCATCACCCTGGTCGGCAACCGCACCCGCGCGCTGCCACTGGCCCGCGCGCTGGCCTCGGTGCCGGGGGTGAAGCTCCGCCTGCGCACGCCGCAGACCTACCGGCCGACCGATCCGGGGACCAGCGACCTGCTGGTGCTCGACGACTTCGTGCCGCCGGGCGGCCTGCCGAAGGCGCCGGCGCTGCTGCTGGTCAACCCGCCGCGCTTTCCGGCGGGAGGGAGCCTCGGGAAGATGCACGACAGTCGCCTGAGCGGCACCGAAGCGGCGAGCCCGCTGCTCGAAGGCGCCGACATCTCCTCGCTGACGATCGGCGCCGGCGCCGCCCGCCGGCTCGCGCTGCCGGCCACCATGACCGCCGCGGCGTGGAGCTCGGAAGGGCCGCTGATCTCCTCCGGCACCGACGGCGGCCGGCGGGTCGCGGTGATGGCGTTCGAGCCCTCCGAATCGAACCTGCCCCAGCTCGCCGCCTTCCCGGCGCTGATCGACAACATCGTCGCCTGGTCGCAGCGCTTGGCGCCGCCGGCGGTCGCGGCGGGGACGCCGTTCACGCTCGCCGAGCCGCCCGGCACCACCGCCGCGACCCTGCGCCCGGCGGCGGGCGGCGCGGCGAGGAAGCTCAACCTCGCCGCGGGCGGCGAAGTCCCGGTCGCGATCGCCCGTCCCGGCAACTACGTGGTCACCCTCAAGGGGCCCTGGGGGACGCGCGAGCTGGCGCTGGCGGTCAACCCGGGCGCGGCGGCGGCGCCCGGGGCGCCGGTCGACCTCGCCGCCCCGGCGCCGTCGGTTCACGCGGGCCAGGAAGACCTCTGGCCCTGGCTGCTTGCGGCGGCGCTCCTCGTCCTCATCCTCGAGGCGCTCTACGCCTGGTGGCGGGAACCGGAACGCGGCGGCTCGACCCGCCGGCGGATCGCGGTCGGCCTGCAGGTCGCGAGCATCGTCCTCGTCGTCGTCGCCCTCTTCGACCCCACCGTCGGCTCGAAGCCGCCGCCGACCACGCTGGTGCTCGACCGCTCGCTCAGCATCGGGCCGGCGTCGGCGGAAGCCGAGGGCGAATGGCTCGCCGCCAACCGCGGCTGCGGGGCGGACTGCCGCGTCGTCCAGTTCGGCGGCGGCGCCGAATTCACCGGCGACGGCGCCGGGCTCCTGCCCCAGGCGACGGGCGGCAGCGTCGAAAGCCGCGAAAGCAACCTGCAGGGGGCGATGGAACTGGCGCTCGCCCGCACCCCGCGCGGCGGGCGCGTCGTCCTGCTGAGCGACGGCCGCCAGACCGCCGGCGAACCGACCGACCTCGCCGCAGCGGCGCGCGAACGCGGCGTCAGCGTCGACACCGTCGCCCTGACCCGGGAGCCCGCCGACGCCGCCGTCACCCGCCTGCAGGCGCCGGGCGCGCTGCACGCCGGCGACCCGCTCTCGCTCGAGGTGACCGTGCGCAGCACCGTCGAAGCGCCCGCCGTCCTCACCGTGCGCCGCAACGGCGTCGCGGTCGGCCACCAGAAGGTGACGCTGGGGAAGGGGGACAACCCCTACCTCTTCTCGGTGCGGGTGCCGCGGCACGCCGGCTCCTACGGCTACGAAGTCGCGGTGCGCAGCGAAGGCGACTCGCGTCCGCGCAACGACGCGCTGGGGACGACGGTCCGGGTGCAGGCGCCGCCGCGGGCCCTGGTCGCGGGCGCCGACGGCTCGAGCGCCGCCGACCTGCTGCGCGCCGACGGCTTCGACGTCAGCTCGGTCGCGCCCGGCGCCCTGCCGACCAGTGCCGCGGGCTACAAGGGCGTCGACGCGGTCGTCCTCGAAGACGTCTCCGCCGAAGCACTCGGCAAGCCGCGCGCGCGGGCGATCGCGGCCGCGGTCCGTGATCAGGCCCTCGGCCTGCTGGCGTTCGGCGGCAACCGCTCCTTCTCGCTCGGCAAGTACTACAAATCGCCGCTCCAGGACGCGCTGCCGGTCAAATCCCTGGTGCCGGGGAAGCTGCAGCGCAAAAACGTCGCCGTCGAGCTGGTCCTCGACCGCTCCGGCTCGATGATCAACGAGGTCGGCGGGGTGCCGAAGATCGCGATGGCGCAGGCGGCGGCGCGCGGCGCGCTCGACTTCCTGCTCAAACATCGCGACCAGATCGGCATCGTCACCTTCGAAGTCAAAGCGAAGCCGCTGGTGCCGCTGACCCGGGTCGAACCGGGCAACGTGCGCGCGATCGAACGGAAGATCAACAACATCCCGGCGAACGGCGGCACGAACGTCTACAAAGGCCTCGCCGAAGGGGTCAAGGAAATCGAACGCTCCAAGGCCAAGGAGCGCCACATCATCCTGCTCACCGACGGGATCAGCGAACCGGGCACCTACGCCGAACTGCTGCCGGGACTGAAGCGGGACAAGATCAGCGTCGCCACCGTGGCGCTCGGCGCCGAAGCCGACTTCAAGCTGCTCAAACAGATCGCGGCCGACACCGGCGGCAACTACTACCGCACCGAAAACGCGCGCGAACTGCCGAAAATCTTCGACAAAGAGACGCGGCTGAACACCCGCACGGTGCGGCTGCGCGGGGAAATCGGCGTCTCTGCCGGGGACCCGAGCCCGATCACCGGCAGCCTCGTCGGCGAACACCTGCCGCCGCTGCGCGGCAACGTGGTGACGGAACTGAAGCCGGGGGCCGAGGCGGCGCTGCTCGGCCAGGACAAAAACCACCCGCCCGACCCGGTGCTCGCCCAGTGGCAGTACGGCTCCGGCCGCGTCGCCGCCTGGACCCCCGGGCTCACCCCCGGATGGGCGGGTGGATGGCTGGCGCACGAACGCCTCTTCCAGGACGCCGGGCGCTGGGTCGAGCGGGGCGTCGCGCCGCCGCCGCTGACGCCGAGCCTCGCGCCCGGGGACCAGCGCCTGCTCGAAGTCGCCCCGACCACCGCCCGCGGCCGCTCGATCGTGCTGGAAGCGCTCGAAGGCACGCTCACCTCGCCCGCCGGCAAGTCGCTCCCGCTGCGCTTCGAAGAGTCGGCGCCGGGACGTTGGACCGCGCCGCTCCCGGCCCTGCCCGCGGGCGAATACGCCTACGCGCTGGCGTCTGAAGGCGCCGGCTCGCTGACCGGGACCCTGGCGGTCCCCTACCCGGCCGAGTTCCGGCTCGGCCGGATCGACACGACGCCGCTCGGCCCGCTCGCCGCGGCGTCCGCCGGCACCACGCTCAGCGCCGCCGATCCGGGCGCGATCGAAGGCTCCTCGCACCGCATCTGGTGGCTCTTCGCGGCGCTCGCGCTCGCCTGCTTCCTGGTCGGCGCCGGCCTGCGCCTGCTCGCCCGCGGGTGGGGCGGGGAGGACGACGAGCCGTCGAATCGCCAAGATTTGCCGGACCGTGACGCAGACGCCGCAGACCTCGAGCCCGACCCAGTCTGAGCCGCCGCACGCGCCGGAGACCGGCGCCGTCCTCGTCCTCGGCGAGGGGGGCGGGCTGGGGGCGGCCCTGCTGCGGCGCTTCGAGCAGAGCGGCTCGGCGGCTGCCTCGGCGCTCGACCTGACCGACGGCCAGGCGGCGGAGATGCTGCGCGAGGGCAACTGGCGCGCGGTCGCCGTGGTCACCCGCGACGACGCCCAGGCTCTGCGCCTCACCCTGCTGAGCGCCCACGTGCGGCCCGACCTGCCGCTCTGGGTGACGATGTTCGACCAGACCGTGTCGCGCGAGCTCCAGCACGTCGCCTCCAAAGTCCACGTCCTCTCGCCCTCGGAGATCGTCGCCGGTGACCTCGCCGAGGGCTGCCTCGCCGAAGCCGACGAGGCGGTCCTCGGCCGCCGCCGGCACGGCATCCGCCTCGTCGACGACGCGCTCCGCCTCCTCGTCGCCTCCGCCGCCGGCCTCTTCGTCGCCCTCGCGATCGAGATGGCGATCACGATGATCGCCTTCCACCACGGCGTCGTCGACGCCCTCTACTTCTCCACCCGCGTGGTGGCGACCGTCGCCGGCCCGCCCGGCGCGGGAAGCGGGCCCGACTGGTTCAAGCTCGCCTCGGCCGCCAACATGGTCCTGGCGGTCGCCCTGGTCGCGATCTTCACCGCGGCTTTGGTCCGCCGCCTCAGCCGCCGCCGCCTCACCACCCTCATCGGCCCCCGCGCCGCGCCCGCCCGCCACCACGTGGTCCTCGTCGGCTTCGGCCAGGTCGGCTTCCGCCTCGCCCAGGCGCTCAAGCAACGCGGCGTCGCCGTGGTGGCGATCGAGCGCGACGCCGAAGCTCCCAGCATCCGCCTCGCCCGCGCCGCCGGCATCCCGGTAGCGGTCGGCCGCGGCGACGACCGCGAGATGCTCCAACGCGTCGGCATCGCCCACTGCGCCGCCGTCGCCGCGGTCACCTCCGACGACCTCGTCAACGTCGCCGTCGGCCTGGCCGCCGAGGACCTCCGCCCCGACGTCCCGATCGTCCTGCGCCTGGGCGACGGGGACGTGGCGAGCGAGACCGACTCGTTGCTGCACCTTGGGCGGATTTGCGACGCGCATAAGCTCGCGGCGGAGACGCTGCAGCGGGCGATTGAGGGTGCTTAGGCAGCAGGCAGTGTGTGGCGCTGGCGGCCGTCCGAGGTGGGTCCGTGAGTGTCCTGGGCTCCTCATGGGGGTCCTGGCAGGCTGTGACCCCCATGAGGAGCC
>CALCIA010000093.1 GCA_937907435.1 uncultured Actinomycetes bacterium | reverse complement strand
GGCCGGGAGCTCGCGTGGTTCGAAATCCACCTGTGGCGTGGATTTCGAACCACGCGGGGACCGGTCGGGAGTCGGCGTGGTTGGAAATCCGCGTATGGCGCGGGTTTCCAACCACGGAAGGCCGGTCAGGTGTCCGCGGTGTTCCTTATCCGCCTATATGGCGGATTTCGAACACCGCGGACTCCTGACTGACCGTTCGAGAACCGGCCCTGGCGCCCGTCGGGGGCGTCCCGGCGCACTCCCGGCGCACTCCCGTGACGCTCCCGGGCACGACCCTCCACACCTTCCGCACACCCGCCCCTCTCGCCACGGCCACAGCCTGCCCGGGCCGTGGCGAGAGGGGCGGGTCCGTAATCGGGCGCCTCTACGGCGCGGCCTCCCTTACCTGCCCGCCTCCGCCTCCTCGAGCGGCACCACCGTGATCGCGTCCTCGGGCAGCTGCACCCAGGCCTCGCCGCCGGGCTCGAGGTGGGTGGAGGCCGGGTCCTCGGAACGGCATTCGACGTCCACGCGCCCGACCCGGGCTTCGACTCGGCTGCCCAGTCGGGTCAGTCCGCTCACCACGCCGCGGAGGGCGTTGGTGGGTGATCCGTCCGGCGGCCGCTCCGCCAGCACCCTCACGTCGCCGGGGGCGATGACCAGGCCCACCGGGCCGCTGGCGCGTGCGGGGACGCGGAGCTGCTGGCCGTCCTCGAGGGTCAGCGTCGAACCCGCCCCGTTGGGGGTCGCGATGGTGCGCAGGACGTTGTTGCCGGTGAGCGCGGCGACGAAGGCATCGGTGGGGCGGCGGGCGAGGCTCTCGACCGGTCCCACCTGGCGGATCGTGCCGCCGACGATCACCGCGGCGCGGTCGGCGAGGGCGACGGCATCGCGGAAGTCGTGGCTGATGAAGATCGCCGGCAGGGCCAGCTCGTCGAGGAGCTCGCGCAGCTGAACCTTGATCTCCGCCCGGGTGTGGGCGTCCAGGGCCGACAGCGGCTCGTCGAGGAGCAGCACGCGCGGGCGCCGGGCCAGGGCGCGGGCGAGGGCGACCCGCTGGCGCTCCCCGCCGGAGAGCGTGCCGGGATTGGCGCGGGCGAGTTGGGAGATCTGCAGGCGCTCGAGCAGCTCGTCGACCCGCGCCGGGTCCGAGCGGGCCCCGAAGGCGACGTTCTTGCGCACCGAGAGGTGGGGGAAGAGGGCGTAGTCCTGGAAGACGAGGCCGACCGAGCGCTCCTCCGGCGGCAGCGAGACGCCGGCGTCCGCGTCGAACCAGGGCCGGCCGTCGAGCTTGATGTGCCCGCGGCTCGGACGGGCCAGGCCGGCGATCGCGCGCAGCACCGTCGTCTTCCCCGCCCCGGACGGGCCGACCAGGGCGACGGTCTCCTCGCCGACCGTCAGCGCGGCAGCGACCGTGAAGGGCGGAAGGGGAAGGTCGAAGTCGAGATCGAGGAGCGCCACGAGGAGATCAACTTGTAGATCAGCAGGACCGCGGCACTGAGGATTACCAGGAGCACGCCGATCGCGAGGGCGAGGTCGAAGTTGGAGTCGAGCTGTTCGTAGATGCCGAGCGGCAGCGTCTGGGTCACGCCGAGGACGTTGCCGGCGAACATGATCGTCGCGCCGAACTCGCCGACGCCGCGGGCGAACGCCAGCACCCAGCCCGCCAGGAGCCCCCCGGCGGCGAGGGGCAGGGACACGCGCAGGAAGGTGCGTGCCGGGCCGGCGCCGAGGGTGCGGGCGGCGTCGGGCAGCCGCGGGTCGACCGCTTCGAAGGCGGCGATCGCCTGGCGCACGTAGAAGGGGGAGGCGACGAAGGTGATCGCCAGCACCACCGCCCACTCGGTGAACGGGATGACGATCCCGGCTTCTTCGAGCGGCGGGCCGAGCAGGCCGCCGGCGCTGAACGCGGCGAGCAGGCCGATCCCGGCGACGGCGGGCGGCAGCACGAGGGGCAGCTCCACCAGCGTCACCAGGATGGCCCGACCGGGAAAGCGCCGCGTCGCCAGCAGGTAGGCGGTCGGCGTGCCGAGCAGGAGGATGAGGGCGTTCGCGATCAGGTTGGTCCGCAGGGTGACCGCGAGGATTTCCTGCAGCACCGGGTCGGAGAGAAGGTCCGGAATCTGTCCCAGCGGCGCCTCGGTGAAGAGGGCGACGACGGGCAGGGCCAGGAAGGCGAGCGAGATGCCTGCCGCCAGCGCCAAGAGGGCGGTGAACCCCGCCCTCCTGGTCGCCGGTGGAACCGACAGGTGCATCAAGGCCACCCTCAGGCGCTGGGCGGGAGGCCGAAGCCCCCCTTCTTCAGCGCCGTCCTCCCGCGCGAGCCGGTCAGCGCTTCCATGAACTTCTTCGCCCCGGCGGCGTCCGCGCCCGGCCGGTGGACGATGCAGGCCTGGTAGCGGACCGGCGGCTGCGCCCAGCGCGGCAGCCGGATGATTTCGACCCGACCGGCGACGATCCGTCCGTCGGTCACATAGGCAAAGCCGGCTTCGACCGCGCCGAGCGCCACCTTCGAGGTGATCCCGGCGACGTCTTTTTCCAGCGTGACGGTGTTGTTGGTGAGGATCGAGCTGAGACGCATGCGCGCGAGGAGTTCGCGGGTATAACCGCCGATCGGTACCCCGGGGGTGCCGATCGCGATGGTGTGGCCTCCTTGCCGCAGGCCGTAGACGGACTTGAGGTGACCCGGGTTGCCCTTCGGGACCAGCATCACGACGACGTTGGTGGCAAAGGTGACCGGGCGCGAGCAGAGCCCCTCCTGGAACAGTGCCTGTGCCTCTTCGGGCGCGGCCGATGCGAACACGTCCGCCGGAGCGCCACGTTCGATCTGCAGCTGCAGTGCGTTGGAGCCGGCGAAATTGTACGTCTGGGCCGGTGCCATTTCCGGGAGTGCTTCACGCAGCGACGCCGCCGCGTACACCGTGACCGCACTGGCCGCCGCCGGTGCCGCGAGACACAGGGCCACCACCAAACCGAGGAGCGCGACGAGCCGTCGCGAGCTGCTTCTGTTGAACCTTCTTTTCATCATGCTGTCTCCTTGGTGTGGGCTAGGCGCCCGGAATGGCGAGGTAACGTTCGAACTGTTCGCCGACGTATTCGACGCTGAGCTGTTTCGGCGCCCGCAGCTTCGGCGCATCGCCGCCCAGGTTCTGGAGGACGGCGAGGTCACGGGTGCTCATCGCCAGGTGGTGACCGATCAAGAGCCGCGTCGGTGGATCGATCGTGCTCTCCACCCCGCCGAGGTAGAGACCGGCGAGGAGCTTCTCGAAGCGCACCGCGAGCGCGACCGTCTTGGCGCGCGATCGCAGCACGCCTGCCGGGATCTTGACGGTGAATATTTCGCGTGAGATCGCGCCTTCGCCGAGCAGCGAGTTGAGCTTCAGCCACCCTTTGGCGGTCTGGTCGGCAAGCCGCTTGAACGTCTGCTTTTCGTTTGCGTCGAGAGCCTTCGAGTGAGCGGCCCCACGGTACAGTTCGAGCGTCACCAGTTCGCTCACGGCACCGAGCTGGAGGTAGGCGATGTCATCTCCTTGCGGCGCCGGCCGGTACTGTTGCGCACTGGCCGACGAACTCACCATGGCCATCGCGATGAGGGCCATTGGTACGGCAAGGCAGAGTGACCTCACACGGTTCAGGTCGATCCCCAACTTTGTTCCTTTCGCTGGATTTTCGATATACCCCCAAGACGATGCGCACCCTCAGATCCGGCCCGTTCGTCATCCTGATCGCCCTCGCCGTGGCCATCGTGGTGACCGGGTGCGGCGGGCAGCGAGGTGTCACCGCTCCTCCCGCCGCCGGGCCGCAGGCGCCGGGTGCTCCTGCCCTGCTCAAGCAAAAGGTTCAGCCGGGCGAAGTCATGGTCGATGCCGAATACTCGCCGCAGCGCGAAGGGCCCTTTCACCTCAAGGGCCGTTACCTGGTGAGGTTCGCCCAGTACGCGCCGGAAGCGCCGCGGATGAGCTTCGGCGATCAGACCCCGTTCGTCGCCTACCTCGCCGGCACGAACCCGCGCGCGAAGAAGATCGCCCTCTTCCACCAGGCCGCCGCTCACGGAAGCCGGACCCTGTCCCTGAACGGGCGCTACTTCGTCGAAGTCGCCTTCGGGGACTTCCCTTACGTGCTCCGCTTCACGCCGGTGAGCTGAGACTCGCACCAGCCGCTTCCTCGTTCCGTCTCGACGTTACCTAGGAAACGCCTAGGCACTTTTCCCGCAGCTTAACAGGCGAGGACGCCGACGATCGCGTCGTGGACCGCGCGGGCGCCGAGGGCGCGGACCTGCTCGACCGGGGCGTCGAGGTCGCCGCAGGAGAGCGCCACCAGGGCGTCGCCGTCGACCTGGGTATGGGACGGCTCGATCGCGCGGGCGAGGCCGCCGTGGCCGCTCTGGGCCAGGAGCAGGCAGCCGGTCTTGTCGAGGCGGGCGTTGGTGGCGAGGACGCCGATCGTGGTGTTGGTCGACGGGCCGAAGGTCTCCGGCCAGCGAGCCTCCCCGAGGGAGCGGTCGCGGTCGTGCAGGTCGCCGAAGGCGTTGACGACGATCAGGGCGCCGACGACGAGGTCGCCTTCGGCCACCGAGGCGCTGCCGACGCCGCCCGGCCGGACCGCGCCGTGGACGTGGCCGACCGTGGCCCCGGTGCCGGCGCCGACCGCCCCCGTCGCCACCGGCCCCGGCGCGGCGGCCGCGCAGGCGGCGTAGCCCGCGGCGGCGTCGGGCCGCGCCGCCGCGTCGCCCTCCGCCAGGTCGAAGATGACCGCGCCGACCACGATCGGCACCCGCCCGGCGGGCGTCGACACCCCCAGGCCCCGCTCCTCGCACCAGCGCATCGCGCCGTCACAGGCGGCGAGCCCGAAGGCCGACCCGCCGGCGAGGATCACCGCGTCGACGTGCTCGACCATCCGCTCCGGCGCCAGCAGCTCGAACTCACGCGTCCCCGGCGCCCCACCGCGCACCTCCCCCGAGGCGACCGCGCCCGCGGGCGGGAGCACCGCGGTCACCCCGGTCCGGCCGACCGCGTCGGTGACGTGACCGACCCGGATCCCGGCGACGTCGGCCAGCGACCCCGGGGCGCCTCCGCTCAGCTCTGGCAGAACCCGCTCCGGTCGCGGGTGAGGCACAAAAGGCCGCGCAGCGTGCGACCGTCCGGGTCGAGGACGACGAGCCTGGTCGACCCGTCGGCGTCGAGGATCCGCATCGCCTCCGACAGCGGCGCGTCGGGCTCGATCGTCGGCACGTTGCGCCGGGCGAGCTCCCCCGCCCGCTGGTCGTCCGACGCCTCCTCCGGCACGTCGTCCCGGTACACGACCCCGGCGAACTCCGCCCCGTCGACGAGCAGCGCGGTCCGCACGTGCGCGTTGGCGAACATCGCCCGCAGATCGGCCACCGTCCCGTCCGCCGCCATCGCCTTCGGCGAGGCCACCATCGCGTCGCCGACCCGCGCCTCGTCGGCATCGCGCTCGACCCTCGGATTGGAGCAGTCGTCCAAGTCCATCCCAGTATCCCACCGATGAGTTCGCACTTATCCGCGCATACCGCGGATAAGTGCGAACTCACTGGGGGAGGACCCGGCTACTGCGACCGGGCGATGCCGGTGACCTCGCGGCGGAAGGGCACGGTGTCGCCGCGGTCGGTCGGCTCCTCGAGCTCCTCGGCATAGCGGCGGCCTTCCCAGACGGCGGCCGCGATCGTCGCGGGACACCAGCAGTCGCCGATCGCCTGCACGGTGCGCAGGCCCGCGGCGTCCCACTCGGGGCGGCGGTCCAGCAGCTCGCGGTAGAGGGCGTCCTCGGGGAGGCGGGCGGTGACGAAGACGGCGGCGTCGGCGGGCAGGTGGCGCTCGCGGCCGGTGAAGACGCAGGTGGCGAGGACGCCGTCGGGGGCGGTCGCGGCGACCGCGTGGCCGGAGACGATCTCGACCTCGAGCTCCAGCAGGCGGCGCTGGATCCGGTGCTGCTCCATCGTCGCCGTGGTCCAGCCGGAGACGGCGTGCGCCGGCGTCACCAGGGTGACCTGGCGACCGTCGCGGGCCAGGAGCTCGGCCAGCACCCCGCCCATGTAGTAGTGGTCGTCGTCGAAGATCGCGATCCGCTCGCCCTCCGGCAGCCGGCCGGCCATGAGGTCGTCAGGGGTGAGCACCGGCAGCGCCGGGTCGAGGCGGATCGGATAGGTGTGGTGGCGACCGACGCCGTCGGCGCGCCAGCGGGCGCCGGTGGCGACGGCGACGTGCTCGAAGTCATAACCGAGGATCTCGTCGGCGCTCACCTCGCTCTGGGCCCGCTCGACCGTCCGCAGCCGCTCGATCTGGGCCTCGCGATAGTCGGCGACGCGCACGTAGCTCGCCAGGCCGGGCAACCGCGCCTCGGCCGCGGCGCGACCGCCGAGCGAGTGGGCCGCCTCGGCGAGGATCACCTCGTAGCCGCGGTGCCCCAGCGCCTGCGCGGCCTCCAGGCCCGCCGGCCCGCCGCCCACCACCAGCACCTTCGCCTCGGTCGCGCGCGGGCGGATCCGCTCCGGATGCCAGCCGCGCCGCCACTCCTCCCCCATGGTCGGGTTCTGGGTGCAACGGATCGGCGACATCGTGAAGTCGCCGGCGACGCAGATGTTGCAGCCGATGCACTCGCGGATGTCCTCGAAGCGCCCCTCTTCGATCTTGCGCGGCAGGTAGGGGTCGGCGATCGAGGGACGCGCCGCGCCGATCAGGTCCAGCACCCCGCTGTTCACCATCCGCACCATCGTGTCCGCCGAGGTGAAGCGGCCGACGCCGACAACCGGTTTGGTGGTGAGCGCCTTCAGCCCGCGGACGTAGCGCTCCTGTTCGGCCTCCTCGCCGAAGCGCGCGGTGACCGAGTCGTCCTCCCAGGCGCCGAGGACGAAGTCCCACAGGTCGGGCAGCTCGCCCAGCGCCCCGACCAGTTCCTCGATGTCCCCGCGCGTGATCCCCTCGTCGCCGAGCAGCTCGTCGACGGTGATCCGGCACGCCACCGCGACGCGCCCGGCCGCCTCCTCGAGCGTGTCTTCGAGGATCTCGCGCAGCAGCCGCATCCGGTTCTCCGCCGAGCCGCCGTAGGCGTCGGTGCGGTCGTTGTAGCGGCGCGAGAGGAAGTGGTGGATGCCGCCCAGCGCGTGGCCGGCGTAGACGTAGACGAGGTCGTAGCCCGCCTCGATCGAGCGCCGCACGGCGGCCCGGTGCCAGCGCCGCAGGTCGGCGATGTCGTCGAGGTCCATCCGCCGTGCCTGCACCGGATCGCTGGTGAAGGTGGCGACCGGCAGGTGCGCCGGGCCCATCGGCGCCACCCGCGAGTAGAGGTTCGGCCCGTTCATCCCGTTGTAGGCGAGCTCGATCCCGGCCAGCGCGCCGTGCTCGTGGACCCGGTCGGCGACCAGCGCCAGCGCCGGGATGTCCTGGTCGTCCCAGATGCGCGCCTCGATGAACGGGGTGATGTCGGAGGAGTAGTGGATCTCCGCCTGCTCGGTGCAGATGACGGCCCAGCCGCCTTCCGCCTTGACCGCGCGCATCTCCGCGTGGGCGCTGACGTCCCGGTATCCCATGCCGTTGCAGTGCGGGACCTGGAAGAAGCGGTTGCGGGCGCGGATCGGCCCGATCTGCACCGGCTCGAACAACACGTCGTACCGGGGCGGGCGCCGGGACGTCGGCTCACCGGCGGTCTGCGCGCTCACGCTCACGCCGGGCACGATACGTCGCCCTGCCGGGACCTGGCCAACGCCCATCGACGAACCATTGGATCGTCCAAGTCGATCTTCGGCCGTCACGAATAGAGTTGCGCCGCGCCGGGGCCGGCGCGAAGCTCCCCACACGGTCCGGGGTGACCCGGCCGGGAGGAAGATGACCGCACCGACGAGCGCCAGATTCCGGCGCGAGCACGATCTGCTCGGCGACCGTGACGTTCCCGCGGACGCCTACTGGGGCATCCACACGCTGCGCGCCCGGGAGAACTTCCCGATCACCGGCCAGACGATCGGCGAGCGGCCGCACCTTGTCCGCGCCCTGGCCTCGGTGAAGCTCGCCGCGGCGGAAGTCAACCGCGATCTCGGCCTGCTCGCGCCGGAGCGGGCCGAGGCGATCGTCGCCGCCTGCGAGGAGATCCGCGCCGGCGCGCTGCACGACCAGTTCGTCGTCGACGTGCTGCAGGGCGGCGCCGGCACCTCGACCAACATGAACGCCAACGAGGTGATCGCCAACCGGGCGCTGGAGCTGCTCGGCCGGCAGAAGGGCGACTACGCCCACCTGCATCCCAACGACCACGTCAACCTCAGCCAGTCGACCAACGACGCCTACCCGACCGCGATCCGGATCGCCCTGATCACCGCCGCGGGCGAGCTCGACACGGCGATGGAGGCCCTCGCCTTCGCCTTCCGCGCCAAGTCGGAGGAGTTCGCCGACACGATGAAGCTCGGCCGGACCCAGCTGCAGGACGCGGTCCCGCTCTCCCTCGGGCGGGAATTTGGCGCCGACGCGGAGATGATCGAGGAGGACCGGCGCCTGCTGGCGACGGTGCTGGCGCTGCTCCACGAGATCAACCTCGGCGCCACCGCGGTCGGGACCGGGATCGCCGCGCCGCCGGACTACGCCAGCCTGGTCCGCGAGCGCCTCGGCCTCCTCACCGGCCTGCCGCTCGTCACCGCCGCCGACCTGGTCGAGGCGACGCAGGACGTCGGCGCCTTCGTCCAGGTCGCGGGGACGCTGAAGCGCTTCGCGGTGAAGCTCTCGAAGATCTGCAACGACCTGCGCCTGCTCTCCTCGGGACCGCTGGGCGGCCTCGGTGAGCTGCGCCTGCCGACCGTCCAGGCGGGCTCCTCGATCATGCCCGCCAAGGTCAACCCGGTGATCCCCGAGGTCGTCAACCAGATCGCCTTCGAGGTGGTCGGCCTGGACGCCACGGTCACCATGGCCGCCGAGGGCGGGCAGCTCCAGCTCAACGCCTTCGAGCCGGTCATCTACAAGTCCCTCGACGACGCGATCGCCCACCTCCGCGCCGGCTGCAACACCCTGGCCGAGCGCTGCATCAAGGGCCTCGACGCCGACCGCACCCGCCTCCGCACCACCCTCGAAGGCGCCGTGACCGGCCCCGTCACCGCCCTCGTCCCCCACATCGGCTACGCCGCCGCGACCGCGCTGGCGGAGGAGGCATTGACGAGCGGTCGGTCGGTCGAGGAGCTCGCGGCGGAGCGGGGGCTGCTGGCTCCCGATGCGCTGAGGCGGGTGTTCGGGACGACCGCGTAGGGGGTTGGGCGGGCGGGTGGACGGGCGGGGGTCCGCGGCGCTGGCGGCCGTCCGAGGGAGGTCCTGGGCTCCTCATGGGGGTCCTGGCAGGCTGTGACCCCCATGAGGAGCCCAGGACGTGAGGCGTTCGTGAAAAAGCCGGCACAGGGACGTGAGGAAGTCGGACTTCCGTGACGATCGG
>CALCIA010000092.1 GCA_937907435.1 uncultured Actinomycetes bacterium | reverse complement strand
CGTGACGGAGATGCCGGGAACTCCTCACTTCCTCCCGTGTCGTCCGACACCGACCGGGGCGCGGTCGACCTAACGTCCGCCTACCAGACCTTAGGTCGACCGCACGTCCCGGGCCCTCGATCCTGGCCTGGGAAGGGCCTTCCGGGGCCGGGAGGTGTGACGTTCCCGGCATCTTCGTCAACGATCCGGCCGAGGTGTGGAGGCTCCCCGACCCGATCCTCACGGAAGTCCGACTTCGCGACGTCCCTGTGCCGGCTCTCCCGCGAACGCCTCACGTCCTGGGCTCCTCATGGGGGTCACAGCCTGCCAGGACCCCCATGAGGAGCCCAGGACCTCCCTCGGACCCATCTCGGACGGCCACCAGCCCCCCGCACCCCCGCCCGTCCCCCAACCCACCCCAAACCCCCCGTTTACCGCCAACCAATTCGCCCATATCGCGATCAAGTCCCGCCTGCCTCCGCTCGATAAATACCCCGTCCATGGCAAAGCTCGCTCCCCATCAGCGCCTCGTCCTGCGCAGTGCGGGCGTCGTCCTCGCGCTGGGCTTCATCGCCTTCGCGATCGCCGCCGCCACCGGCCACGGCGGGTCCACCCTCTTCGGCACCTGGATCTACTGCGGCGTCATGGTCGGCGCCGCGGCGTCGTGCCTGGCACGGGCGGTGCTGGTGCGCCGGGAGCGGGCCGCGTGGCTGTTGATCGGCACTGGGCTGCTGCTCTGGACCGGCGGGGAAATCTATTACCTGGCGACGGTCGCGAGCTCCGGCTCGGTGCCGATCCCCTCGCCCGCCGACGCGGGCTACCTGCTCCTCTACCCGCTCACCTACGCGGGCCTGATCGTGCTGCTGCGGAAGCGGATCGGGAACTTTCCCGCCACCCGCTGGCTCGACGGGCTGATCGCCGGGCTTGCCGTCGCCGCGCTGACCGCGGCGCTCGCGCTGGGGCCGATCGCCGCCGCCGCGGGCGAAGGCTCGGGCGCCGAAGTCGCCACCAACCTCGCCTACCCGATCTGCGACCTGACCCTGCTGGCGCTGGTCGTCACCGCCGCCGCGTTCACCGGCTGGCGCCCTGGCGCCACCTGGTCGCTGCTCGGGGCGGGCGTCGTCGTCCTGGCGATCTCCGACGTCGCCTACCTGCTCGAGTCGGCGCAGGGCTCCTACGTCGAAGGCGGCCTCCTCGACGTCGCCTGGCCGCTCGGCGCCCTGCTCCTCGCGGGCGCGGCCTGGGTGCCGGCGCCGCCCTCCCAGCGGGTGGTGGCGCGCGGGATGCGCGTCTCCGCGGTCCCGGTCGCCGCGGCGCTGCTCGCGATCGGGGTCCTGGCCGGCGAACGGATCGACCGCCTGCCGGCGGCGGCGGAAGTGCTGGCGCTCGTCACCCTGCTCCTGGTGATCGCGCGGCTCGGCATCTCGCTGCGCCGCACCGGCGAAAGCCTGCAGACCTCCGAGCGCGAGGCGCGGACCGACGAGCTCACCGGCCTCGCCAACCGCCGCGCGCTGATGGACGACCTCGAGGCGGTGACGGCGCGGCCCGCGGCGGACGGTCGGGGCCACCTGCTGGCGATGTTCGACCTCGACGGCTTCAAGCTCTACAACGACACCTTCGGCCACCCGACCGGCGACGCGCTGCTGGCGCGGCTGGGCGCGCGCCTCGCCCGGGCCGCCGAGGCGCACGGGCGCGCCTACCGGCTCGGCGGCGACGAGTTCTGCGTGCTCTGCGAATGCAGCGCGGGCGAGGTCAAGGAGATCCTCGCGCTCGCCCGCGAAGCGCTCACCGAGCACGGCGAGGGCTTCGACATCGGCGCCTCCCTGGGCAGCGTCATGCTGCCGAGCGAGGCCGACTCGGTGACGACGGCGATGCAGCTGGCCGACCGGCGCATGTACGCGAACAAGGTGAGCGAGCGGGCCTCGGCGGGCTCGCAGTCGCGCGACGTCCTGCTCGCGGCGCTCCGCGCGCGGCGGCCCTCGCTGGCCGAGCAGGACGTCGACGTGGCCGGGCTAGCCGTCGCCGTCGCCGAGGCGCTGGGGATGTCGGCGGAGGAGCGCGACGAGGTCTGCCGCGCCGCCCAGCTCCGCGAGGTCGGGAAAATGGCGATCCCCGACGCGATCCTGGGCAAGCCCGGGCCGCTGGAGGACTCCGAGTGGGAGTTCGTCCGCCGCCACCCGCTGATCGGCGAGCGGATCATCGGCTCGGCGGCGGCCTTGGTGCCGGTCGCCCGCCTGGTCCGCTCGGTGGGCGAGCGCCAGGACGGCGGCGGCTATCCGGACGGGCTCGCGGGCGAGCAGATCCCGCTCGGCTCCCGCGTGGTCGCCGTCTGCGGCGCCTACGCGGCGATGGTCTCCGAGCGTCCCCACAGCGTCGGGATGAAGCCGGCGCGGGCGCTCGAAGAGCTGCGCCGGGCGGCGGGCCAGCAGTTCGACCCGGCCGTGGTCGAGGCCTTCGAGGCGGTCGCCGAGGCGCGCGGCCTGCTCGCCCCGGTGGACGTCGAGCCCCAGAGCCGCTGAGCGGCCGCCGCATCCCCAGGGCCCATGCGGGCCGGCCCCCATCCGCCGCCCGCGACCATATTGTTGCCCGCCCTTGTACGACGCCTCTCAGCAACCGATCGGCGGCGGGGCGCGCGCCCGATCGCTCCCGGAATGGCCCGATGCGCGGCCCCTCCGGGCTTGGCAGCAGGAGGCGACCGAAGCCGTCCGCGCCCACTCCGGCGCCAGCTTCCTGGCCTCGGCGACGCCGGCGGCGGGCAAGACCACCTTCGGCCTCCACATCGCCCACCGGATGCTGCGCGCCGGGTTCGTCGCCCGCGTCGTCGTCGCCGGCCCGACCACCCACATCTGCCGCCAGTGGGCCGCCGACGCGGCGCGCTACGGGATCGACCTGGAGCCCAACCGGCCGAACCCCGACGGGCCGGAGTCGACCGACTTCCACGGCGTCGCGGTCACCTACCAGACGGTCGCCGCGGGCCCCGACACGCACCGCCAGGCCGCCGGGCGCCGCACGACCCTGCTGATCGCCGACGAGCCGCACCACATGGGCGACCAGGCGGCCTGGGGCCTGCGCGCGCGCCGCGCCTTCGACGGTGCCCGCTTCCGCCTGCTCCTCTCCGGGACGCCGTTCCGCTCCGACAACTCGGCGATCCCCTGGGTCGCCTACGACGACGACGGCATCAGCCGCGCCGACTACGTCTACGGCTACCCGCAGGCGCTGCGCGACCGGGTCTGCCGCCCGATCACCTTCCTGCCCTACGACGGCGAGATGGAGTGGGTCTCCGACGGGAGGCTGCGGAGCGCCGACTTCGACCTCGTCCTGCCCGCGGCGGAGTCGGCCCGGCGGCTGCGCACGGCGCTCTCCCCGGAGGGCGAGTGGATGGGCGAGGTGCTCCGCGACGCCGACGCGCGGCTGAGCGAGGTGCGCGCCGGCGGGCATCCGGACGCGGGCGGCCTCGTCATCGCCTCCGACCAGGAGCACGCGCGGGCGATCGCGGCGCGGCTGGCGCTGATCGCCAAGGAGCAGCCGGAGATCGTGATGAGCGACGAGCCCGGCGCCAGCCGCCGGATCGCCGAGTTCGCCGCCTCCGAGCGCCGCTGGCTGGTCTCGGTGCTGATGGTCTCCGAGGGCGTCGACATCCCCCGCCTGCGGGTCGGCGTCTACGCCACGGCGGCGCGGACCGAGCTCTTCTTCCGCCAGGTCGTCGGCCGCTTCATCCGCACCACCCCCGGCGGGCCGCGGCGCCAGATGAGCTACCTGCTGATGCCGGCCGACCCGCGCCTCAAGGCCCTCGCGCACGTGATCGAGGAGGAGCGCCGCCACGCCCTGGACCTCTCGCCCGCCGAGGAGGACGACGAGGGCGAGGAGTTCGACGAGCCGCCGAAGGAGCCCGGCGACGGCGGCGGCTTCGCCGTCCTCAGCTCGGGCGGCGCCGAGCTCGACGACGCGATCATGAGCGAGACCGCCCTCCAGCTCTTCCCCACCGACGACCCCAAGCCGGTCGCGAAGCGCCCGATCGCCGTCGCCCCGGCCCCGCCCGAGCCCCGCGAGCCCGAGCGCGAGTCCGCCTACGCCACCCGCGAGCGCCTCCGCGCCGAGCGCAGTCGCATGGTCGGCGACCTGGCCCGCCGCACCGGCAGGTCCCACCGCGACATCCAGGCCCGCGTCAACCGCGAAACCAAGGTCCGCTCCGTCGCCAAAGCGACGATCCAGCAACTGGAACGCGGCAACGAGCTCCTCCGCCGCGACCTCTGGCGCTGAGCACCGCATGAGTGTCTGCATTAACTCGTCCCCACGACGAGTTACTGCAGACAGCGTCTGCATTTGAGCCCGCTATCCGGCCCCAAATGCAGACGCTCGCGCGGCCGTCACGGGGTCAGCGCTCGGACCAGATCGGCCGCGGGCCTGACGTCGGTGATGCGGGCGACCGTCTCGCCCGCGTAGAGCGGCCCGGCGTCGAGCAGCGTCTCGGGACCGTCGTCGGTGGCGGGGGCAGGCGTGAGAAGACGGCTGCCGGGACGCTGCGCCTGGATCAGACGGGCCTGGAGCGCGTCGGGCATGTAACGGGCGCCCGGCGCGAGGAGGTGGTTGAGCAGCCGGTTCGCGCGCGGCCCGCGCCGGTCGCCGTCCAGCCACCGCGCCGTCGCGGCGTTGGGCACCACCCGGTGCGTTCCCGGCCAGGCGGCGCCGAAGAGTTCGGTGACGACGGTGTCCTGGGCCTCGAGCAGGCGGCGCCGGTACTCGGGGTGCGCGCGGCTCTCCTCCGACATCAGGAAGCGGGTGCCGGCCACCGCCGCGCACGCTCCGGCGCCAAGCGCGCGGCGCACGTCGCCCTGGTCGGCGATCCCACCGGCGAGGAGCAGCGGGTAGTCCGCGGGCAGTTCGTGCCGGACCCGCTCGAGCAGGTCGAGGGCGGGCGTGACCCCGCGGACGTGGCCGCCGGCCTCGACGCCCTGGACGATCAGGCCGTCGGCGCCCGCCGCGTGGGCCGCGCGCGCCTCGGCCACCGACCCGCACTGGTGCAGCCAGACGCCCGGCGTCCGCCGTCGCGGCCGTCCCCAGAAGGTGATGACCGCGTCGGCCTCGGCCGCCGCCGAGAACCAGTCGCGGCGGGCGAACGGCAGCAGCACGTTGACCGCGAGGGGGCGGTGGGTGGCAGCGCGCCCCGCCGCGAGCTCCCGGCGGATGGCGGCGGCGCCGTTGACGGCGATCGTCCCGAGCCCGCCGCTCTCCGACACCGCCGCCGCCAGCTCATGGCGGCTCAGCCCGCCGCCCATCCCCGCCTGGACGACGGGGACCTCGACGCCGAGACGCTCGAGCAGCGGCACGCCGGCAGTCTAGGCGCCGCGCGAGGCCTCGGTGGCCAGCGACTCGAGCGGCGTGTCGGGATCGGTCAGCGCCCCGCGGTCGACCGCCTGACGAGAGCGGATCAGCGCCCGGATCGGATCGCTGACGTCCCAGACGTTCACGTTCATGCCCGCCGCCACGATCCCGTCGCGCAGCCAGAAAGCGATGAACTCGCCGCTCTCCCGCTCGCCGCGGAAGACGACCTCGTCCCAGCGCGGCGCGTACCCCGAGTACTCCATCCCGACGTCGTACTGATCGGAGAAGAAGTAGGGAATGTGGTCGAAGCTGACCGATTCGCCGAGCATCGCCCGGGCGGCCGCGGGCCCCTGCTCGAGCGCGTTGGACCAGTGCTCGACGCGGATGCGCTCGTCGTAGAAGGGGTGCCGGGCGCTCGCCACGTCGCCGGCCGCGAACACCCCCGGCGCCGAGGTTTCGAGCCCCGCGTCGACGAGGATGCCGTTCTCGACCGACAGGCCGGCGGCCTCGGCAAGGCTCGTGCGCGGGATGACCCCGATCCCGACGACGGCGAGGTCGCAGTCGATCGCCTGGCCGCTGCCGGTGCGCACCCGCTCGAGTGAGCCGTCCCCCTCGAACGACTCGACCCCCTCGCCCAGCACCAGCTTGACGCCGTGGGCGGCGTGGACATCGCGGTAGAAGGTGCCGATCTCGGCACCGAAGATCCGCTCGTTGGGCAGCGCGACGGGGTCGATCACCGTCACCTCGTGGCCGGCCTGTCGGGCCGATGCCGCGAACTCGCTGCCGATCCAGCCCGCCCCGACGACCGCGACGCGCGCGGAGCCGTCGAGCTTCTCCCGCAGGAGGTCGCAATCGGAGAGCGTGCGCAGATAGTGGATCCCCTCGAGCTCCGCCCCGGGGACCGGGATCCGCCGCGGCTCCGCCCCGGTCGCCAGAAGCAGTCGGTCGTAACCCAGCTCGCGGCCGCCCTCCAGCGTGATGCTCCCGCGCCCCGGATCGATCGCGGCAACGGTCGTCCCGGTCAGCAGCTCGATCTCGTGCCGCGCGTAGAAGTCCTCCTCGTGCACGAACGGCGCCCCCTCCGCCTCGCCGCGCAGGTAGTCCTTGGTCAGCGGCGGCCGTTCATAGGGCCGCTCCGCCTCCGAGCCCACCAGCACGACCTCCCCGTCGAACCCCCGCTCCCGCAGCTCCTCGGCCGCCTTCGCCCCGGCCAGACTCGCCCCGACGATGATGAAGGTCTGCTTCTTGCCCAACGCCCGCCCCCTCTCCGATCGTCCTTCGACGTCGTCTCGATCTTGTTCTCACCTCCTTAGTGCCGATTTCGCCGCCGGTCTTACCTGGGGGAGGGCAACCGAGCGGTGCCGGATGGCCGCGACACGGACGGCCTTACCGTCGTCGGTGACCTGGTACAGGATCCGGTAGACGCCGACGCGCAGCGAATACAGGCCGCGAAGCCGCCCGCGGAGGGCATGACCAGCGAACGGATCCCGCTCCAGAAGGCCGAGCGCGTCCTCGATCGCATCGATCAGCGGCCGCCCGAGCTCCAGAAGATCGCGGCGCGCCCGCCGGGCGAGGACGAGCCGCGCCAACGCTCAGTCGGCGGTAGGACGGGCGGCGGCCAGCTCCTTGCGCAGATCCGCCAACGTGACCGTCTCGCCACGCTCGATCTCCCCCAGCCCCTCCTCGAGGGCGGCGATCGCGGCGGGGTCGGAGAGGATCTCGGCAGTCTCCTCCAGGGCCTCGTACTCGTCGATCGGCACCAGAGCCGCCGCGGGAACCCCATTCCGGGTGACCAGCACATGGTCGCGACGGTGGCTCACCTCGTCGAGCAGGCTGCTCAGGTTGCTACGAAACCCCGCTCGAGAGCGGGGTTCGAACACGCAGGGCCTCCCTATTCGCCCGATTGGGCCGGCTGGGTGCCTAGTGTCACCTTGAGCGCCGCCGACTGTCCGTCGCGCTCGACCTCAAGGGTCACGATTTCGCCCGGCTCGCAGGCGGCGATCACGGCCATGAGGTCGTGGTCATCCTTCTTCGGTCCCTTCCGACCCGGAACCGGCTCCAGGGCCGCCGAGCAGGTCGGAGCACTTCGCGCTCGCCTTCTTAAATTCGGAGCTTTCGGATTCGGATTTGTCGAAGATCGGGCCTCCGCCGGAGAAGTTCGGTTCGGCGAGTTCGTAGCCGTTTTCGCGCACGCAGGCGACGTATTCCTTCACCTGCTTCTGGAACGCGGCCGAGTTCACGTTCGGGCCTTTGCCGCCGCCCGGCCCGCCTTTGAATTCGGGCATCTCGACGCCGCATTCTTCGAACGCCTGCGAGTTTTCGGAGAAACCGCCGCCTTGCGGTGGGCCACCTTCGGGAGGTTCGAAGCCTTCGGGCGGTTCCCCACCTTCGCCCATCGGCGGTCCGCCTTCGCCCCCGTTTTTGAATTCGGGCAGTTCGACACCCTTTTCTTTCAGACAGGCGCGCGCTTCTTCGGAGATCGCGAACTGCCCTTTGGCCGGATCCCCACTCGAACTCGAAGTGGTCGTGCCAGCTTCCGCACTGCTGCTGCCTCCACTGGATCCGCCGCAGCCGACGAGCACCAAGGCCCCCGCGATCAGCATGATCGCGGCTACCGATAGCCGTTTCATCCTTCGTTCCTTTCCTTGCTCATTCTTCGAAGAGGGATTCGACCGACGCTTCTTCTTCGCCGGCGGCGCCTTCGCCGCCTGACGTCGCGCCGGTCGGCGGACTGAAGCCGGTGGTCGTTTCGACCCCGGATTCGGTCGCAGTGACCGAGCTCGCCTTCACCGTCGAGCCGTTCTTCGAGCCTTCGACGGTGACCGAGTCACCGGGGTGGATCTTCTTCGCGGCGACTTCCGAGTTCCGGGTCACCGTCGCCCCGTCGCCGATCTTCACCGCGACGACGGTGCCGTCGGATTCCTTCACGTAGATCGTGTGGCCTTCGACGGTCTTGACGGTGCCGCCGGCGGCCGCTTCGGAGCCCGCGAACGAGGGGAGGCCGGTCGCGCCACCTTCACCGCCGGCGGTCGGCGCTCCGCCCGCCGCTTCGCTCCCGCCCCCGGTCGAGGCCCCGCCTTCTTTGCTCGCGAAGGACGGCAGGTTGCCGCCGCCCGGCAGCGCCGCAGCGGAGGAGCCTTCGCTCCCCTTCTGCGCCACCACGCCACCGAGGAACCCGGCCGCGGCGATCGCGATCGCGATCAGTAAGAGGGGCACTGGTCGCAGCAGGCGGCCGCGAGGGCGCGGCGGCAACTCCGGCTCCTCGCTCTCGTCCCAACCGTCGTCCTCCCAGTCGGGGTCGAGCCGGCGCTCCTCCGCGTCGTCGCGGGCGTCGGTGTCGATCACGCGGGTGTCCATGTCGTCGTCCTCCAATGGTCTGTCGGTCGGATTACTCAAAGCGCAGGGCCTCGATCGGGCGCAGGCGGGCCGCCCGCATCGCCGGATAGGTGCCGAAGAAGAGGCCGGAGCCGAGCGACGCGGCGGCGGCGAGGATCACCGAGTAGCCCGCCACCGCCGGCTGCACCCCCGCGATTTCGAACTGGCTGCCGACCACGCCGACCGCGATCCCGAGCGCCCCGCCGATCGCCGACACCAGCAGCGCCTCGGTGAGGAACTGGGCGAGGATGTCGGAGCGGCGGGCGCCGATCGCCTTGCGGATGCCGATCTCCCGGGTCCGCTCGGTGACGCTGACCAGCATGATGTTCATCACCCCGATCCCGCCGACGACGAGCGAGATCGCCGCCACCCAGGTGAGCAAGGTGGTGAAGACCGATTCGCTGGAGCTCGAGGCTTCGAGGATCGAGCTCTGGTTGATCACGTTGATCCCTTCGCTCAGTTCGTGGCGCGACTCGAGGATGGAGGTGGCCTGGGCTTCGGCTTCCGCGACCTCGCCGGGGCTGACCGCCTCGACCGTGATCGAGCTCAGTTCGCCATAGCCGGCGAGCGTGTCTTCCACCGCCGTGATCGGGGCGAAGATGTTGTTGTCCTGGCTCGAGGTGCCGCTCGACCCCTTCGATTTCGTCATCCCGACGACCTGGAAATTGGTCCCGTTGACCTGGATCGTCTTGCCGACCCCGCTTTCGCCGGGGAAGAGTTCTTCGGCGACTTCCGGTCCGATCACCACCACTCGGTCGCGTTCGGACACCTGCGCGGCGGTGAACCACTGGCCCGACTGGACGTCGTAGTTGTGGGCTCCCTGGTACGCGGGCGTGGTACCGACGAATTCCCCAGGTTCGGCTTCGCTCGAGCCGTAGACGATTTCGGTGCTGCTCGCGTTCAGAACCGGGGCGACGCTCTTGATCGCGGGAGCCCGTTCGGCATCTTCGAGCGCTTCGACGTCGGCCTCTTCCAGGGTGACCGCGGTCGTCGCCCCGGTGGTCGTCGTCGCGCTCGGCGAGGCGCTCACGGTCAGCGTGCTCGAGCCGAGCGCGTTGATCGATTCCTGGACCGTGTCGGAGGAACCTTTGCCGACCGCGATCAGGACGATCACCGAGGCGATCCCGATCATGATCCCGAGCACGGTCAGCGCCGTGCGCAGCCGATGTGACATCAGGCCGGTCCAGGCCGTGCGCAGGGTCTCGACCGCCATCAGACGCTCCCCAGGGGACCGCGGGCTCCGATCTCGGCCGCCGCCTCGACCAGCTCCAGCGACTCGTCGGCGACGATCCGCCCGTCGGCCAACCGCACCAACCGATCAGCGTGCCCGGCGACCTCGTCCTCGTGGGTGATCATCACCACCGTGCGGCCGCTGGCGTTCAGGTCCTCGAAGATCTTCAGCACGTCGGCGGTCGAGTGCGAGTCGAGGTTGCCGGTCGGCTCGTCGGCGAGGATCAGCGCCGGGTTGGTGACGATCGCGCGGGCGATCGCGACGCGCTGCTGCTGGCCGCCGGAGAGCTCGTTCGAACCGTGGTCGAGGCGGGCGCCCATGCCCACCGCCTGCAGGGCCCGGGCGGCCCGGTGGCGGCGGGCGCCCCGCGAGAGCCCGGCGTAGATCAGCGGCAGTTCGACGTTGGTCAGCGCCGAGATCTTCGGCACCAGGTTGAACCCCTGGAAGACGAACCCGATTTTCCGGTTACGCAAGTCGGAGAGGTCGTCTTCGTCGAGCAGGCGGACGTCGACCCCGTCGAGGAAGTAGCGGCCCGAGGTCGGTGCGTCGAGGCAGCCGAGCGTGTTCATCAACGTCGACTTGCCGCTGCCCGAGGGTCCCATGATCGCCACGTACTCGCCGCGCTCGATCAGCAGCGAGACCCCGCGCAGGGCACGGACCAGGGTCCGTCCCATCACGTAGGTGCGGATCAGGTCCTCGATCCGGATGACCGGCTGCTCGCGCCGGCTACCCTCGGCCCGTTTACGCGCGGCGACGGCGGCCGTCCCCGCCCGGTCGCTCACGGCGCGCCCCCGCCGCCCGGGAAGGTGATCCCGCCGGGCGGGGAGAAGCCGCCCGTCCCGCCGCCGCCGGGGAAAGCGCCCCCACCGGGGAAGGCGCCGGTTTCCCCACCTTCACCGCCGCCGAGCCCGCCGGTCGCCACCGTCGTTTCCGGCAGCACCAGCTTTTCGCCCGCCTTCAGCCCGCTGATGACCTCGGTGTCTTCGTCGCCGACCAGGCCGGTCTTGACCGTCTTCGTCTCTTCCTTGCCGTCGGCTTCGACGGTCACGGTCTTCGAGTTGCCGAGCGAGGTGATCGCTTCGCTCGGCACCGTGACCGCGTCCTTCACCTGTTCCACCACGACTTCGGCGCTCGCTGACATGCCCGCGCGGACGCCCTTGGCGTTCTGGGAGACGAGGATCGTGGCCGGGTATTCGACGACGCTGGAGGAGCCTTCGCTCGGCAGCACGCTGACCTTGGTCACTTCACCCGCGAGTTCGACGCCTTCCATCGAGTCGACCGAGACCGTCGCCGTCTGGCCCTCGCGGACCTTGCCGATGTCGGCCTCGCTGAAGCTGACTTCCATCTTCAGCCTGTGGACCTGGGCGAGCACCATGAAGGCTTCGCCGCCGCCACCTGATTCGTTTCCGGTGACCCCGAGCGGGGACGATGCTTCGGAGTCACCCCCGCCGCTCGAGGATCCACCGGAGACGGTTTCGCCGACCGACCCGGAGATCGAGGCGATCGTGCCGCTGAACGGCGCGGTCAAGGTCGTTTCGTTCACTTCCTGGCGGGCCGACTTCACCGTCAGTTCGGCCTCGCGGAGGTTCGCTTCGGCGGTCGGCAGGCTGACCGTGGCGCCGCCGCCGGTTTCGGCCCCGGCGCTCATTTCGACCCCTCCGGATTCGCTGCCGGTCGCGGCCGGCGTGGCACCACCGGAGGCGCTCGGCGTCGCCGCCGTGGATTCGCTCGGAGCGGTGGCTTCGGCTTCGCTCGGCGCCGCGCCTTCGGTGCCGGTGGTCGCGCCTTCGGGCGTCTTCTCTTCGCTGCCCTTGGTCGGAGTAGTCGCTTCTTCGGTCCCGCTCGGCTTCGCCTTTTCGCCTTCGGGCTTCGCCGCGGCTTCTTCGGCCGGCTTCGCGGCGCCTTCTTCGGCCGCAGCTTTTTCTTCTGCTTCTTTTTTTGCCGCGGCTTCCTTTTCGGCTTCGTCGGCCTTCGCCGCCGAGGTCCCTTCGGTCGACATCATCCCGACGAAGACGGTGTGGGCATCACCGGTGTAGGCGACTTCATCGCTTTCGTCTTCTTCCGCTTCGGCGGCGGCTTCGACCGCTTCTTCTGCTTCGATCAGCTGCGCTTCGGCGGAGGCGAGCGAGGCGCGGGCGGAGCTCGAGTCGACTTCGGCGAGCACCTCGCCCTTGGTCACCTTCTGTCCCGCCCTGACCCGGATCGCGGTGACTTCACCCGAGGCGCCGAAGCTCAGTTCGACCTTCTGCGCCGGTTCCAGCGTGCCGTTGCCGGAGACGGTCGACTGGATGACGCCTTCGCCCACCGTCGCGGTGCGCTTGGTCGCCGCCGAGCTCGACGAGGAGCCGGACCCGAGCGAGGTGATCGCGATGACGACGAGGGCGATCGCCAGGATCGCCAGGCCCCACTCGAGAGGGCGGCGGGGAAGTAGACGACTGGGACGGCGGAGGCGGGTGTGCTTCTTCACCCCCGGGATGCTTCAGGTCGTCCCTGGGTCGCGGCCGAGTTGAACCTGAGCGTTCGCTGAGGGTTCATCCGCCAGGCCCGCCAGCGGCAGGCGCACCGTGAACAGCGCCCCGCCGCCGGGCGGGTTCGAGGCGCTCACGTCCCCGCCGTGAGCGCTGGCCAGCGCTGCGACGATCGCCAGGCCGAGGCCTGCACCGCCGTCGTCCCGACCACGCGAGGCGCTGGCGCGCCAGAAGCGCCCGAAGACGGCGTTCGCGTCGCCGGCCGGGAGACCGGGGCCGTGGTCGCGCACGCTGATCGTCGCCCACTCATCGTCCACCTCGAGCGAGATCTCGATCGGGGTCGCCGTCGGGGTGTGGACGATCGCGTTGCGGAGCAGGTTGGCGAAGACGCGACGGAGCGCGTCGCCGTCGGCCTCGATCGCCACCGGCCCCGCGGCAGTGAGGGAAACCTGGCGCTCCGGGGCCGCGGCGAGTGCGTCGTCGCGCGCGTCCTCGAGGAGCTCGCGCAGGTCGAGCGGTTCGCGGGCCGGCTCGCGCACCTCGTCCGCCCGGGCCAGGGTCAACAGGTCGTCGACCAGCCCGCCCATGCGCGCCGACTCGGACTCGATCCGGTGCATCGCGCGCTCTATCTCGGCCGGGTCGCGGGCGGCGCCGATCCGGTAGAGCTCCGAGTAGCCGCGGATCGCGGCGAGCGGGGTGCGCAGCTCGTGCGAGGCGTCGGCGAGGAAGCGCCGCAGCCGCCGCTCCCCCGCCTCGCGCTCGGCGAACGCGGTCTCGATCTGATGGAGCATCACGTTGAGGGACCGCCCCAGGCGACCCACCTCGGTGCGATCGTCGTCGGGCTCGACCCGGCGCGAGAGGTCGCCGGCGGCGATCTGGCCCGCCACCTCCCCCATCCGCCGCAGCGGCCGCAGGCCGAGCCCGATCAGCCACCAGCTCGCGGTACCGAGCGCGAGCAGGATCGCGGCGCTGACGACGAGCTCGATCAGTGCCAGGTGACTGAGCGTCGCGTTGGTGGAACCGAGCGGCACCGCGACCACGCTCACGGCGCCGCTTTCGCCCACCGCGACCGCCGCGGCGCGGAACTGTTCGGAGCCGCCGCCCCGCTCCCCGACGGTCGTCGGCGAGATCGATTCGACCGTTCCCACCTTGATGTCGGTGGGTATCTGCGGGAGCGGCTCCGCCTCGCCACCGAAGCTGAAGCTCACGTGGTTGATGACTTCGCCGTCGGCGCCCCGCAGCTGACCGAACGTCCCCGGCGGCAACTGCGAGTCGGGGCCCGGGCCGCCGGCGCCCGGGGGTACCGCCCCTGGCTCGAGTCCCCCCGACACACCTTCTTCTTCGGCTTCCGCTTTGCGGATCAGCCCGAAGCTGACCGGCACCACCGCCGATTCCAACTGCTGGTCGACCCGGTCGTAGAGGTAGTTGTGGAGGGCGCGGTAGGAGGCGAAGTCGGCCACCGCCAGGCCGACCACGGCCAGCACGACCAGGAGCGCCAGCAGGCGCGTCCGCAGCGACCAGTCACGCAGGCGGAAGGCGGAGCGCATAGCCGACGCCGCGCACGGTGTGGATCAGGCGCGGGCCCCGCGCCTCGAGCTTCTTGCGCAGGTAGCTGACGTAGGTCTCCAGGACCCGGGCGTCGCCGCCGAAGTCGTAGTCCCAGACGTGGTCGAGGATCTGCGCGCGGGTGAGCACGCGCCGGGGGTGGGTCATCAGGTAGCGGAGCAGGCGGTATTCGGTGTCGGTCAGCTCCAGCGCGATCCCGTCGCGGAAGACCTCGCGGGTGTCGTCATCGAGCTCGAGGTCGCCGAAGCGCAGCACGCTCTCACCGCCCCCGGCGTTGCCGAAACGGCGCAGGACCGAGCCGACCCGCGCCAGCAGCTCCTCGATCGAGAACGGCTTGGTGACGTAGTCGTCGCCGCCGATGGTGAGGCCGCGGACTTTGTCCTCGGTGGTGTCACGGGCGGTGAGGAAGAGGATCGGGGTGTCGTCGGCGCGCTCGCGCATGCGCTTGGCGACCTCGAAGCCGTCGAGATCGGGCAGCATCACGTCGAGCAGCACGAGGTCGGGACGGAACTCGGCGACCGCGCGGAGCGCCGCCTGCCCGTCGGCGGCCGTCTCGACCTCGTAGTTGTTGAAGCGCAGCGCGATCGAGAGCACGTCGGCGATGTTCGACTCGTCGTCGACGACGAGAACCTTGCCGACGGCGACCTTTTCGGGGGCGCCGTTCACGGATACATCGTCTCGGAAGTTCCTGGGCGTTTCCTGAGAGACCTCCAGGCCGCGGTCAGGCTCGGGGGATCCCCCGTCCCCCTAGGCTGCGGCCTGGTCCTCGGGGACGAGCCTGTATTCCACCCGACAGCCGAGGACGTGCGCGTAGCGATCCAGCGTGGAGAGCCTGGCGTCGGTCGCGGAGGTCTCGAGCCTGGCGATACTCGACTGCGAGCTCTGCATCGCCGCCGCGACCGCGGTCTGGGACTGCTCGACCCGACGACGGCGCTCGGCGAGCGCCGCAAGCAGCTCCCGCCGGCGCTGAGCGGCGTCGACCAACGCCGGAAAGTCGGGGTTGCGCTCGGTGCGCTCCTCGATCACCTCATCTAGAAAATCGTGCTCTGGCATCGTCGTCTCCTTTGACTAACCTCAAAAGTAGCATCCCACTTGAGATATCTCAAAGATGAGGTGGTCCATTGCCTCGCGCCCTCCAGTCACGCAATCTCCGCTTGGCCAGGCTGATCGCGTTCGACGGCGTCTTCTGGGTCTTCTTCTTGATCGCCTCAAGGGAGAGGAAGACCTGCTTGTGCTTACCCTCGGGCGCGAAGAGGATCCTGTAGATCACCCCTCGGCCGTCGGCGCGCACCTCGTAGATCTCCCCGTCGAGGTGCCGCGCGGCCTCGAGACCTCGCTGCCGGACCTCCTTCATCGCGGCGACGACGGAGGCGAGGTCTTCGTCGTCGAGGCCGGCCAGGAACTCCTTGATCGGCCGCCGCCCCGAGGCGGTCTGATAGTCGCGCCAGCGGTGGGCCACCTGGCGCTCGCCTCGGGCAGCGGAAGGCTCCGCCTGCCCCCTCCCCCGCCGCCTCGGATTGCCCCTGCCCCTGGCCATCGGGACGACTGTAGTCACCGTGTCCCGGCGCGTCGGCCGATGGTCAGGAAATTGAGGCCATCCCTCAAGGAATGAGGATGATCGGTGGCCATCGCCCTCAGATACGACCCACCTCGGACTCAGATTTCGAGATGAACATTTCGTAGATCACCGAAAGATTTCCGGCAGCCCAGAGGTCAGCCGCCGCGCATCCGGCCAGCCGGCGGCGCCGGAGTCAATCATCGGGCGTTTGGGCCAATCCTCGGCCCAACGCTGCCGAACCATGCCGGACCCCGAAACGACGAAACCCCGCTCGAGAGCGGGGTTTCGGGAAGCGGCTGAAGGGATTCGAACCCTCGACCTTCTGCATGGCAAGCAGACGCTCTAGCCAGCTGAGCTACAGCCGCGTGGAGGCGAGAGGATACCGCCCCGCGAGGCCAGGGGGCGGTGTGGCGCGGATTCGGTCCTCATGACCCGGACGCGGGGCGTTCGGCGTTCCTGGAGACGCAGCCTTTGAGGGCGCAGATCGAGACCGAGAAACGCGGGCCGGTGAGGCGGATCGGGTCGAGCCCGGGGAAGGTGACGGCGAGGTCGCCGCTCCAGGTGAAGGTCGATTCGTGGGTGCGGAGGAATTCGGCGCTGCCGGTGAAGGGCGCGGGCGGCTTCACCGCGACCTCTTCCGGCAGTCGCGGGGCGCCGGGGAAGAGCAGTGAGCTTTCGGGGGCGGCGACGATCACCTTGCGGTGGACCGCGATCCGGCCGGCGTTCTCTCGCAGTTCGGCGATGAAGTCGACACGGCGATCGGCCGGTTTGGCGTGCCGATAGAACTGGGTCGCACGGAAGGCGAGGCTGCGTTTCGGCCTCGCGAAGATGGTCTTGGCGTCTGAGGCGAGCGCCGCGAAGGTGGCCCGCTTCTGCTTCGGATGGCCGAACACCGGCAGGCCGCCGCTGAATTCGCAGGTCAGGTGCCCCCACGATTCGCGCGCCGCCCAGACGCGGTGGAGGCGGATCCGGGCAAAGCCCCGTTCGGTCCGGAAACGGGCCCGGCCGACCAGGTAGCCGACCCGAAAGCTGCCCTTCGGCCCTTCGCAGCCTTCGTTGGAAGTCGGTTCTGGCTCGCCGACCGGGATGAACCGCAGGTCGAACCTCCCACGCCCGCCGAAGTCGGCAACCAGATGATCGCCGGGCGCCCGACCGGTCTTCACCGTGAAGTCGGTCGTCGATCCGTGACCTTTCACGCGGACGAAGAAGAAGCCCTTATCGTTCTCGGAGAAGTTGACCCGGTAGCCGTGGGTTGCCTGAAGGCGCGCAAAAGTCACCGAACCGGGTCCGAAGCTGAACGTTTCCGCGGCGAGCGAGCTCGCCGGCGCGAGCAGCGCGACCGCGAGGAGGACGACAACCGCGCGCCAGAGCTTCACGGCCGCACCTCTGCCGTCGTCGATTCGCCCCCGCCCTCCAGGTTCGGCGGCTGGTATTCGCACCCGTGCGGCTTCACCAGCGGGCTCACGACGCAGAGCGAGCTGTAGAAATCCGCCCCCGTCAGCGGCGCCACCAGGCCGGGGAACCGCACCGCGAGCGTCCCGGTCCAGTTGTGGGTCGTCGGCGAGGTCGCCAGGTAACTCGCCTCGCCGCTGAACGGGGCGCCGGGCTTCAGGGTGGCGGTCGCCGGGTGCTCGCCGGGGAGCGTGGTCACCAGCGTTCCCGCGGGGGCTTCAGGGATCTGGACGAGCCTCCCGACCGGCACCCGGCCCTGGTATTCGAACGCCGCCGCTTCGACTTCGGCCCCTGGCCCCGCGCCGGTCACGTGCGCCGCCCACAGCTCGACCACGCGCCCCGCTTCCCTCCTCACCGCCACGAGGCTCGAGACGGTGCCGAAGACGATCGAGGAGAGCGTCGAGCCGACCTGAGGTTCCACCCGTTCGCGCAGGGACTCGGGCCGTGGCTGCGGCAAGGCGTACTTGACGTGGCAGCGGAGCCGGAAGGTGCGGTCGAGCTCGCCCCCGGCGGAGCCGGTCGAGACCGCGAAGTAGTCGTCTTCGCCGTGGAGGGAGATCTTGCCGACCCAATGTCCGGATTCGGTCCGGGAGGCCTTCCCCTCGCAGCCCTTGAACGGGCGCCGTTCCCTCGCCGCCCCGTCCGGACGGAACCGCACCGCGATCGAACCGGCCGCGCCGAAGTCGGCGCTCAGACGGCCGCCGGGCAACGAGCCGTGGAAGTGGGTGCCGTACGTCGTTTCCTGCACCCCGAAGTCGGACTTGCCGCGCTTGGCGACGACGAGCATCGCCAGGTCGGGTTCTTCGAAGAGGACACCGACCTGGTAGCCGCCGTGGACGCCGAGCAGCAGGCCGGCCGCCGCCGTCGGGCGGAACACCTGGACGTGGCGCCGGTGCGCGCGGGATGCGGCGGACGCGCCCGCGGCCGTCGCGAGCACGATGAGGACCGCCCCGGCGGCGGCGAGGAGACGACCCCATGCCTTCACTGCGCCTAAGTATTTCAATCGGCTCCACTTGTTCTCGGCGCGGCCGATCGTCCCCGGACGCGCGACGACCCCGAAGCGGCAGTTTCGGGGCCGTCGTCCAGCGGCACCGGCGCCTTGCCACGCCGATGCGGGGATATCGCCGGACGGCGGTTGGAGGCACGCCGAGCCGACTCGGGAAGATCCTCGCGGGCGGACGGGGGCAGGGAGTTAACGGGCTGAGAAAGTTGGCGATCGGACTGCGTGATCGGATCGCCGGGCGACCCGATTGGCGCTAGCCTGGATGGATCGGAGAACCCTGAGCATGCTCTTCCGCCAGATCATCCACGAGGACCTCGGTTGCGCCTCCTACCTGGTCGCCGACCGGGAAAGCGGCGTCGCGGTCGTCGTCGACCCGCAGTGGGAAGTGGAGCCGTACCGCCGCCTGGCGCGGCTGCACGGGGTGCGGATCGGCCACATCCTGGAGACGCACAACCATGCCGACCACGTCTCCGGCCACGGACGGCTGCGGCGACAGACCGGCGCGACGATCCACGTCAACGAGCTCGCCACGGTGGACTACGAGCACGAGCCGTTCACCGACGGCTGGCGGCTGACCCTCGGCGACCTGACCGTCGAGGCGATCCACACCCCCGGCCACCGGCCCGAGCACACCTGCTTCCTGCTCAGCGACGCGGGCCGTGGCGGCACCCCTTGGGCGCTGCTCTCCGGCGACTCGCTGTTCATCGGCGACGTCGCCCGCCCCGACCTGGCGATCGAGCCGCGCGAAGGCGCGACGCAGATGTTCCACTCGCTGCACGAGCGGCTGCTGGCGCTCCCCGACACGGTCGAGGTCTGGCCCGGCCACCTCGGCGGCTCGCTCTGCGGCGGCTCCGGGCTCGACCTGAAGAGCTCCTCGACGATCGGCTTCGAGCGCGCCCACAACCCGGCCCTGGCGATCGCCGCCGAGGAGGACTTCGTCGCGAGCGCGACCTCCTCCCTGCCCGACCGCCCGCCGAACGTCGAGCAGATCGTGGCGCTGAACCGCGGCCCGCTGGTCCAGCGATTCGGCACGCCGGAGCCGCTGACCCCGCACGAGGTCGAGGCGGCAGTCGCCGCGGGCGCGGTGGTGATCGACGGCCGCACCAACGTGCAGTTCGACGAAGCCCACATCGCCGGCGCGCTCAGCACCTCCTCCTATGACACCGGCTTCGCGACCAAGGTCTCGCGGGTGGCCCCGGTCGGCGCCGAGATCATCGTCCTCGCCGGCTCCGACGTCGACGAGTGCCAGGCGGCCGAACTGCTCGCCGCCGTCGGCCTGCCGGTGCGCGGCTTCCTCGAAGGCGGGATGACCGCCTGGCGGCTCGAGGGCCGGCCGGTCGAGCGGATCGAGCTGATCGACCCGGAGGAGCTCGCGCGGCGGGTCGCCGGGCCGGACGCGCCGCTGGTCCTCGACGTGCGCAACCGCTCCGAGTACGCCGCCGAGCACATCCCCGGCAGCCTCCACCTGCCCTACGGCGACATCGCCGCCCGCGTCGGCGAGCTGCCCCGCGACCGCCCGCTCGCCGCGATCTGCCGCGGCGGCAAGCGCTCCGGCCTCGCCGCCTCGATCCTCCAGCGCGAAGGCTTCGCCGACGTCATCCACGTCGGCAAGGGCGTCGGCGCCTGGCGCGACGCCGGCAACCCGGTCGAGTCCGGCGCCCCCGCCCCCGTCGCCCAGCCAAGCTGACGCCCGATGTTGATGGGCCGAAAACCGGACTATCTGACGGGTTTTCGGCCCATCAACATCAGGGGACGCGTTTCGGCTACTTAGTTTTGGGTAGCCTCGCGGCATGCGGTCGCCGCGGGGGCGGCCGGAGTCGACGAGGAGGCCCTACGAGATGAACCGCCGCGCGTTCGCCTGCGCCGTCACGGCGCTTGCCCTGCTGATCGCACCCGCCACCGCGTCCGCCTGGGCGCCGGCCGGCACGGCGTCGATCCACCCCGGCGTCCAGACCCACACCGCCGGCGCCCAATGCACCGCCAACTTCATCTTCAGCGAAGGCTCGACCGTCTTCATCGGCCAGGCCGCCCACTGCTCGGGCACCGGCGGGGCGACCGAAACGAACGGCTGCACCAGCGGCTCACTGCCGACCGGCACCGCCGTCGAAGTGACCGGCGCGAGCGAGCCCGGCGAGCTCGCCTACAACTCCTGGCTGACGATGCAGGCCGACGGCGAGTCCGGCGAAAGCACCTGCGCCTACAACGACCTGGCGCTGGTCAAGCTGAACCCGGCCGACGTCGCCTCGGTCAACCCCTCGGTCCCCGGCTTCGGTGGCCCGGAAGGCGTCGGCGGCCCCGGCGAACCGGGCGCGACGATCTACTCCTACGGCAACTCCGAACTGCGCCTCGGCATCACCAAGCTGAGCCCCAAGCAGGGCATCCTCCTGGCCGACGAAGGCGAAGGCTGGAGCCACCTGGTGACGACCCTGACCCCGGGCATCCCCGGCGACTCGGGCAGCGGCTTCCTCGACGCCTCGGGCAACGCCTTCGGCGTCCTGAGCACCCTCGACCTCGCCCCCCTCCCCGGCTCCAACGGCGTCGGCGACCTCGCCAAGGAGCTCGCCTACGAGCGCGCCCACGGTCCCTACCCGAACCTCCAACTGGTCCCCGGGACGCAGAAGTTCAAGCCGAACGTGCTGGAAGCCATCCTCGGGGTTTAGACGGATGGCCCCGGGGGTTCCGTCCCCCGGGATGGGGGCTCGCAGGCTGGCGCCCGGAAGGGACGGGGACCCGCAAGCTGGCGCCCGGGGAGGGACGGGGACCCGCAAGCTGTCGCCCGGATTACGGACGCGCCCCTCTCGCCAC
>CALCIA010000091.1 GCA_937907435.1 uncultured Actinomycetes bacterium | reverse complement strand
GGTCAATACACGCAGCGCGTAGGTCGGTGTTGCACAACACGGGAGGAAGACCGGAGTTCTCGACATCTCTGTGACGAGGTCTGACTCCCGTCACGGATCCGTGCCACTCCCGGCGCACTCCCGTGACGCTCCCGCGGTCCCTCCACACCTTCCATACACCCGCCCCTCTCGCCACGGCCACAGCCTGCCCGGGCCGTGGCGAGAGGGGCGCGTCCGTAACCCGGGCGACAGCTTGCGAGGCCTGGACCCTTCCGGGCGCCAGCTTGCGGGGCCCCATCCCTTCCCCGCCCCGCCCCACCCGGCGTTCGCACTTCTGGGCCCTATCCAGTCATTTCTGCGAACTCGCCTGCGGGCCACGTCCCTTCCACCTACCCGGCGAACCGATACCCCACGCCCGGATCCGTCTTGATGTACCGCGGGCCGTCCGCCGGCTCGATCTTGCGGCGCAGGTTGGCGATGTGGGCGCGGAGGATCTGGAAATCGTCTTCGTACTCGACGCCCCAGACCTCGACCAGGAGGGTGCGGTGGGTCATCAGCCGGCCGCGGTTGCGGGCGAGGGTGCGGAGCAGGTTGAACTCGGTCGGGGTGAGGTGGACCGGCTCGCCGTCGCGCTTGACCGTGCGGCCGGCGAGATCGATCTCGAGGCCGTCGGCGACGATCCTCGGCTCCGCTCCCTCCGGCGCGGCGCGGCGCAGGACGGCCTGCAGGCGGGCGACCAGCTCACGCGGGCCGAAGGGCTTGGTGACGTAGTCGTCGGCGCCCGCGGCGAGCGCCTCGACCTTGCGGTCCTCCTCCCCCACCGCGGAGAGGACGAGGATCGGGATCTTGGTCCACTCGCGCAGCCGCCGCGTCACCTCGACGCCGTCGAGGTCGGGCAGCATCAGGTCGAGGATCGCCGCCTCGGGCGGTTTCACCGCCGCCAGGTCGAGCGCCTCCTCCCCGGTCGCCGCGGTCACCGCCTCGAAGCCCGCGTCACGGAGGATCACCCGCATCGCCCGCAGGATCTGCGGCTCGTCGTCGCAGACGAGGATCCGCGCCGCGCCGCTCACGCGGGGCTGTTCCTTTTGCCGGAGGGGTCGGAGAAAGGAACAGCTGGGCGGGTGGGGGCGGCGAAGGTGACGACGAAGCTCGACCCCTGGCCCGGCAGCGACTCGACCTCGACCTCGCCCCCGTTCGCCTCGATGAAGCCGCGGGCGATCGCCAGGCCGAGACCGGAGCCGCCCGCGCTCGCCGCGCCCGGCACGCGGTAGAAGGGCTCGAAGATCCGCTCGCGCAGGTTCTCCGGGATGCCGGGGCCCTGGTCGACCACCCGCACCACCAGCCGCGGCCCGACCAGCCGCGAGCGGACCAGCACCGGCTGGCCCTCCCCGTGGACGACCGCGTTCTCCAGCAGGTTGGCGAAGGCGCGCTCGAGCTGGGTCGGGTCGGCGCGCAGCGACGGCAGGTCCTGGTCGAGCGAGAGGCGCACGCGCTCGCCGTCGGGCCCGATCGACTCGCGCGCCGCGGCCAGCAGGTCACCGAGCTCGACCGGCTCGCGGTGCGGCTCCGCCCTCCCCGCTTCGAGCCGCGAGACGTCGAGCAGGTTCTCCACCAGCCGCGCGAGCCGTTGCCCTTCGTCGACGACCGCGTCGCTCAGCTCGTGGCGCTCCGCCGCGGTGACGCTGGGCGAGTCGAGCGCCGCGCCGGCGGCGATGATCGCGGTCAGCGGCGTCCGCAGATCGTGGGACACCGAGCGCAGCAGCGAGGTCTTCAGCTCGTCGGAGCGGCGCACCGCGTCGGCCTCGATCGCCTCTTCGCGCATCCGGTCGCGCTCGGCCGCCAGCGCCGCGGCCTCCTCCAACGCCCGGTCGGCCTCCTCGCGCCGCCGCTCCGACTCGGCCGCGCGGGCCCGCGCCAGCTCGGCCAGGGTGCCGCCGGCGGCGGCGACGATGACGAAGACCACCAGAGCGACGATGTCGTGCTGGGCGTTGATCGTGAACGTGCGCAGCGGCGGCAGGAAGAAGAAGTTGAAGACGAGCGCGCTGAGGACCGCGGTGCCGATCCCCATCCAGAGGCCCCAGACGGTCGCGATCAGCAGCACGCCGGGGATGAAGACGATCCCCAGCGAGACCGGCTCGGCGATCGTTTCGAGCGCCCCGGCGATCCCGGTCCCGAGCGTGACGACGACGATCGCGGCGAGGATGCCGAGCGGGGTCGAAGGTGATTTGGCGGCGAGCACGAGGGGAGCGTAGCCCCGCCCCCGGTGAGTTCGCACTTCTCCGCGCTATCCGCGGAGAAGTGCGAACTCGACCGGGGGTCACTCGTATTGGAGGGATTCCAGGACGTCGAGCCGCGAGGCGCGGCGGGCGGGGATGATCGCGGCGACCACGCCGGCCAGCGCGGCGAGCACGAGGATCCCGATCAGCGTGCCGACCGGGTAGCTGAGCGTGAAGCCTTCCTGCTTCAGCGGCTGGGCGATCAGCGCGGCGAAGACGACGCCGAGGGCCAGCCCGAGGATCGCCCCGATCAGCGCCGTGATCACCGCCTCGTAACGGATCATCGTCCGCACCTGCCGCCGCGACATGCCGATCGCGCGCAACATGCCGAGCTCCCGCGTGCGCTCGTAGACGGAGAGCCCGAGCGTGTTGACGACGCCGATCAGCGAGATGATCACCGCCAGCGCCAGCAGCAGGTAGAAGAGGCGCACGATCTGGTCGATCTGCGCTTCGCGTTCTTCGCGCAGTTCGCCCTGGTTCAGCACTTCGGCGGTGGGGAAGGCGCGGTCGGCGCCGAGCGTGAGGATCGCCTGGACCTTTTCGGCGTCGGCGCCCGGTTCGAGGATCACGAAATCGGTCGTGTCCTGGCGCTGCTTGAAGGCGTCCGCCATCACCTGCTGGGTGACGAGGACGTCACCGAACACGCCCACCTTCGATTCGAACTCGCCCGCGACGCGGAGCTTCGAGTGCACCTCCGACTGGCTCAGCAGCTCGAAGGTGTCCCCCACTTCAAGGTTGTTTTCGTTCGCGAAGTCGTCGGAGACGATCGCTTCGTCGTCACGTAGATGGCGCAGTTTCGCCGGCCCGCCCTTCAGCCATTCGATTTCCACGCCTTCCTCGATGTTGGGTGACGGCCCGTTCACTTTCACCGTGTTCCCCGGTCCGACGACCTTCGCTTCGGCGCCGCGGATCGTCGCCACCGACTTCACCCCCGGCACTTTCGCGGCGGCGAAGGCGGCGCCCGCCGGGATCGGCGAGAAGCCGTCGGTGTTCTCGATCACCAGGCCGCCGGCGAAGTTTTCTTCGATCACCTGGGCGACCGAGCTCTTCAGCCCCGAGGCGAAGACGGTGACGAAGGTGACCAGCGCCAGCGAGATCATCAACGCCGCGGCGGTGACCGCGGTGCGGCCCGGGTTGCGCTTCGAGTTCTCGCGGGCGAGGCGCCCGGTGAGGCCGCGGACCCACTGCAGCGGGCGCCCGGCGACGTCGGCGAGCGGCCGCACCAGGCTCGGGCTGAAGAGCGAGACGGCGACGACGACCGCGATCCCGCCGCCGCCGATCCGCGCCGCCCGGCCGCTGATCCCGCCGCCGCCCGCGAGGCCGGCGACGACGAAGGCGACCCCGATCGCCGCCAGGAGCGCCGCGAGGGCGACGAAGACGACGCGCCGCCCGCGGCTCACCGTCGGCGTGAAGCCGTGCAGGGCGGCGATCGGCGGCACCCGGGTCGAGCGCCAGGCGGGCACCAGCGCGGAGAGGAACGTGACCACGAAGGCGACGACGAAGGACACGATCACGGTGCGGCTCTCCAGCACCAGCGAGGTGGTCGGCAGGTCGGCGCCGATCGCCGCGAACAGCGCGCGCAGGCCGAGGGCGATGACGAAGCCGCCCGCGATGCCGACGATCCCGCCGATCAGCCCGATCACCCCCGCTTCCAGCAGCACCGAGCCGAGGATCTGCCGGCGCGAGGCACCGAGCGTCCGCAGGACGCCGAACTCGGCGACCCGCTGGGCGACCGTGATCGAGAAGGTGTTGAAGATGATGAACGCGCCGACCAGCACGGCGACGTAACCGAAGACGAGCAGGATCGTCTGCAAGAAGCCGAGGTTGTCGCGGATTTCTTCGGAGCCGCGGGCGGCGTTTTCCTTCGCCGTCTCCACCCGCGCCGAGAGCGGCAGCACTTTTTCGATCCGCCGTTTCAGCGCCGCCTCGGCGACGCCCGATTCGGCGGCGACCGAGATCTGGTCGAAGCGGCCGCGCTTGTGGGTCAGCGCCTGGGCGACCGGCAGGCTCACCTGGGCGATCGAGGCGCCGCCGAAGGAGGCCTGGCCGAGCTGGGTCAGCCCGACCAGCTTGAACGGCACCACCTTCCCGGCGCCGACGATCTTCAGCGTGTCGCCGAGTTCGAGGCCCGCCGATTCCGCCGCCGACTTGTCGAGCGAGGCTTCGCCGGGTCCTTCGGGCTTCTTGCCTTCGACGTAGGTGAGCGACTCGAGCCCTTCGGGCAGGGTCGAGGAGATGAACTTCGGCGCGAATTTCGTCCCGATCGCGTCGTTTTCTTCGTCGAAGAAGCCACCCGGGGTGAAGATCGCCCCCGCCGCCTGCTTCACCCCGGCCACCCCCCGCACCTTCGGCAGGTAGGCGCGCGGAACCGTCGCAACTTCGCCGCTTTCCTGTTCGACCGGGTTCTGCGCGGTGATCACCACCGAGGTGCCCTGCAGCGACTCGGTGAAGATTTCGTCGAAGGCGGCGAAGATCGTGTCGGTGAGGACGTAGGACCCGGCGATGAAGGCGACGCCGAGGATCACCGCCAGCGAGGTGGCGAAGGCGCGGACCTTGCGCGCCCAGAGGCTCTTGACCGAGAGCCGGGTCACCGCCTAGTCGAGCTGCTTCATCAGCTCGATCACGTCGTCGGCGCCGCCGGGCGCGCCGTCCTGGACGATCTTGCCGTCGCGCAGGGTGATCAGCCGGTCGGCGTGGGCGGCGGCGGCGGGGTCGTGGGTGACCATCACCACCGTCTGGCGGAACTCGTCGACGGCGCGGCGCAGCAGGTCGAGCACGTCCTCGCTCGCCTTCGAGTCGAGGTTGCCGGTCGGCTCGTCGGCGAAGACGACCGCCGGTTTCGACACCAGCGCGCGCGCCACCGCGACCCGCTGCTGCTGGCCGCCCGACAGCTCCGCGGGCCGGTGCGTGCGCCGCTCCTCCAGGCCCACCGTGCGGATCAGCTGGTCGACCCACGCCTCCTCCGGCTTGCGCCCGGCGATCGAGAGCGGCAGCACCAGGTTCTCCTCCGCGGTCAGCACCGGCAGCAGGTTGAAGAACTGGAAGACGAAGCCGAGCTTGTCGCGTCGCAACTTGGTCAGCTCACCGTCGTCGAGGTGGGTGATGTCGACCCCGTCGAGCGTCACCGTCCCCGCCGTCGGCGTGTCAAGACCCGCAAGGATGTGCATCAGCGTCGACTTGCCCGAGCCCGACGGCCCCATGATCGCGGTGAACCGGTCCCGCTCGAAGGCGGTGCTGACCCCGTCGAGGGCGACGACCGCGGTCTCGCCGGAGCCGTAGACCTTGGTCAGCTCTTGGGCGACAACGACCTGTCCGTCCGGGGCGGCCACGCCCCCTCACGGTAGCGGGCGGCGGCGCGCGCCTGTGGCGAGCACCAAATACGCTGGACGGCCGTGCCCGCGATCGACTCCTACGACGGCTTCCTCGTCGACCTCGATGGGGTCGTCTGGCGCGGGCGGGAGGCGGTGCCGGGCTCGCCGGAGGCGCTGGCGACGATGCTGGCGGCGGGCAAGGAGGTCGTCTTCGTCACCAACAACCCGACCAAACGGCCCGCGGAGTACGCGGAGCGGCTGCGGGGGATGGGGGTGGACGTGGGGCCGGAGCACTTCGTCACCGCCGGGATCACGGTGGCGCGGCTGGCCGCCGAGGCGGCCGGGCCGGACGGCGGGGCGCTGGTGCTGGGGTTCGAGCCGCTGCGGGAGATGGTCGCGGGCGAAGGGCTGCGGCTGGTCGACTTCGAGGCGCCGACCGAGGCGGACGTGGTCGTCGTCTCCGGCTGGCGCGAGTTCGACTACATGAGCCTGCTGGCCGCGAAGCGGGCGCTCGACGCGGGTGCCGCGCTGGTCGCCACCAGCCACGACGCGACGATGCCGATGCCGGGCGGCGAGTGGCCGGGGACGGGCGCGATCCTGGCCGCGGTCGAAGTCTGCTCGGGGAAGAAAGCGGAGATCGCGGGCAAGCCGGAGCGCCACCTCTTCGAGCTCGCCCTCTCGCGGATCCCGGACGCGAAGCGGGTGGCGATGATCGGCGACCGCCTCTCCTCCGACATCGCCGGCGGCCACGCCGCGGGCCTAGAGACGATCCTCGTCCTCAGCGGCACCTCAGGGTCGAACGGCGGCAGCGAGGACCCGGCCACGGCAGCCGTCAAGCCGGACCTGACCGTGGCCGACCTCGCCGCCCTGGTCGCCCTGTGACGTCCGAGGTGGGGTGAGGGTGTCCTGGGCTCCTCATGGGGGTCCTGGCAGGCTGTGACCCCCATGAGG
>CALCIA010000090.1 GCA_937907435.1 uncultured Actinomycetes bacterium | reverse complement strand
GTGTTGCACAACACGGGAGGAAGACCGGAGTTCCCGGCATCTCCGTGACGACGTCCGACTCCCGTCACGGATCCGTGCCACTCCCGACGCACTCCCGTGCCACTCCCGCCGGTGTCCCTCCACACCTTCCGTACACCCGCCCCTCTCGCCACGGCCACAGCCTGCCCGGGCCGTGGCGAGAGGGGCGCGACCTTCTCCGGGCGACAGCTTGCGGGGCCTGGACCCTCTCCGGGCGCCAGCTTGCGAGGCCACGGCCATTCCGGCGCGACAGCCTGAGTCCCCCTCCCTTCCCATCCCTCCCCCGACCCCACATCACCGCCCCAGCCCGAACAGGTCGATGGTGCCCATGTCGCTGTGGTCGTTGGCGTCGCCCTCCGGCTCGATCACGTGGCCGTCGACGACGATCGGGCTGTTCCAGTGGCCTGGGGCGCCGGGGAGCTTCGCGATCGGGCTCGGCGAGTTCGGGTGGTAGACGTTGATGCCGCCGCCGGTCGGGTCGTAGACGTAGACCAGGCCGCCCGCGACCACCGGGCTGGTGCCGGGGATTTCGTTTTCCCAGATCTCGTGGAGGCGGCCGTTGCGGAGCGCGTAGGCGGCGGTGGCGGAGAAGTCGGCGACGAAGACGGTCGTCTGGTTGCCGTGGTGCCAGACCGCCGGGGCGGTGAAGAGGGGGGCGGCTCCCGGGGAGGGGAGCGTCTGCACTTCGCCGCCGAGGTGGGGCTTACCGCCGGGGGCGTGGCCGTCCAGGCGCTTCAGGTCCAGCACACGGAGGACGCCGTCCTTGCCGCCGACCAGGACGCGGTCTTCGCCGAGCAGGGCCGGGGCGCTCGAGCCGAGGTCGGCGTCGCGCGAGTTGAGTTCGGCCTGGTTGCGCGGCGTGTAGGACTGGCGCAGGTGGAGGCCCGGGACGGTCAGCTCCAGCACGCTGTCACCGAAGAAGCGGCGGCCGTCCCAGGTCCCGTTGCCGGTGTCGATCAGCAGGCGCTTGCCGCCCGGCTCGACCACGGCGCCGCCGCGCGAGAGGATCGCCGAGTCGCTCTGTGGGCAGCTGGTCGGGACGATGATCGAGCGTCGATTGGCGCAGAGCGTGTTGAAGACCGCGGCGACCTTGCCCGATTCCCGGTCGATCAGCACCACGTGGCCTTGGTAGACCGGGGCGTCGCCGATGTAGCCGCTGGTCGCGGCGATCACGTAGGTGCCGTCGACGTTCAGCGCCGCCCCCATTTTCTCCTTGGTCGGGTCGTGCGTCACGGTCACCGGCCAGGCCCCCGTGCGGACCTCCTTGCCGCTCGCCAGGAGGAGCTTGTGGACCTCCCCGTCGGGCGAGGCGGTGTAGACGTAGCGATGCTGCGGCCGCGGGTCGAGCGCCGGGCTCGTGGTGGTGATCTGGGCGCTGCCCTCCAGGCCCGCGTAGCTCGGCGGCGTGTAGGTCCAGAGCCGCTTGCCCGAGTTAGCGTCGAGCGCGAAGGTGCGGCCGTAGCTGCTGGTCACGACGACGAGGTCGTGGGTGCCGCCGCGGACCTTGGCGCCGGCCAGGTAGATCGGCGAGGAGTCGATCGTCCCCGGCAGGGTGACGCGGCGATCGTCGAGCTTGCCGAGGTCGGCGGCGCTGATCCCGGTCGCCGCGTCCGTCGCGCCGGACCGTTCGGGCCCGAGGCCGAACTCGGGCCAGACGGCGAGGACCGCACCGCCGCCCGCGCCCCCGCGCGCCGTGGCCGACACGGTTCCGGTCGCGGCGCTCGAGGTGCCGGACCCCGAGCCGCAGGCCGCGGCCAGGAGTCCTACCACCGGCAGGAGCAGGAGCAGGAGGAGGACTGCGCGCGCTCGACTCACCCCCAAGTTCTACCCGCTGTGGGTACCCCCTCACATCGGGGGGGTTCGCGAAGTCGCCCGCACGGTATTAAGGACAGGCAGCAGTGAACATCAGAAAGGACCGACTTATATGAGCACCACTTCCATCGCGGCCGCCTCCGGGACCTACAAGCTCGGCGGCGACCTCGAGGTGTACCGGCTCGGCTACGGCACGATGCAGCTGACCGGCGAGGGCGTCTGGGGTGAGCCCGACGATCACGACGAAGCTATCGCCGTGCTGAGGCGCGCGGTCGAGGCGGGCGTCAACTTCATCGACACCGCCGACTCCTACGGGCCCGCAGTCGCCGAGGACCTGATCCGCGAGGCCCTGCATCCCTACCCCGACGACCTGGTGATCGCGACCAAGGCGGGCTCGACCCGCCCGGGCCCCGGCGAATGGCGTCCGGTCGGCCGCCCCGAATACCTGCGCCAGCAGTGCGAGATGAGCCTGCGCCGGCTCGGCCTCGACACCATCGAGCTCTTCCAGCTCCACCGCATCGATCCACAGGTGCCGCTGGCGGAGCAGGTCGGCGCGCTCGCCGCCCTTCAGCAGGAGGGAAAGATCCGCCACATCGGGCTCTCCGAGGTCGACGTCGACCAGCTGAAGGCCGCGCAGGAGACGGCGACGATCGTCAGCGTCCAGAACCTCTTCAACCTGACCGCCCGCGATGCGGAGCCGCTGCTCGACCACTGCACCGAGCACGACATCGGCTTCATCCCCTGGTTCCCGCTGGCGACCGGCAAGCTCGTCGAGCAGGGCGGGCCGCTGGCCGAGATCGCCGCGGAGACCGGTGCCGAGCCCTCGCAGCTGGCGCTCGCCTGGCTCCTGAAGCGCTCGCCGGTGATGCTGCCGATCCCCGGCACGTCCTCGGTCGCGCACCTCGAGCAGAACCTCGGCGCCGCCGAGCTGGAGCTGACCGACGAGCAGTTCGCGGCCCTGGACGGGGTGGCCTGATGGCGACGATGCGCGCGATGCAGGTGGCCGAGAAAGGCGGCGACTTCGAGCTGGTGGAGCGCGAGGTGCCGAGCCCCGGCCGCGGCGAGGTGCTGGTCCGCGTCCACGCCTGCGGCGTCTGCCACAGCGACCTGCTGGCCAAGGAGGGCGCCTTCCCCGGCGTCAGCTTCCCGATCGTCCCCGGCCACGAGGTTGCCGGGGAGATTGCCGCGGTCGGCGAGGACGTCGAGCCCTGGCAGGTCGGGCAGCGGGTCGGCGTCGGCTGGTTCGGCGGCAACTGCGGCTGGTGTGAGCCCTGCCGGCGCGGCGACTTCATCGCCTGCCAGAACATGGGGATCCCCGGCGTCACCTTCGACGGCGGCTATGCCGATTACGTGCTGGTCAAGTCGAGCGCCCTGGCGCTGATCCCCGACGACCTCGCCGACGAGGACGCCGCGCCGCTGCTCTGCGCCGGCATCACCACCTTCAACGCGCTCCGCAACTCGGGCGCGCGCGGCGGTGACCTGGTCGCGGTCCTCGGCGTCGGCGGGCTCGGCCACCTCGGTATCCAGTTCGCCGCCAAGCTCGGCTTCCGCACCGTGGCGATCGCGCGCGGCACCGACAAGGAGCAGCTCGCCCGCGAGCTCGGCGCCCACGAGTACATCGACAGCACCGCCGGCAACCCCGGCGAGGCGCTGATGGCGCTCGGCGGCGCCAAGGTCGTCCTCTCGACGATCTCGAACGGCGCCGCCAACACCGAGGTGATCGAAGGGCTCGGCCCGCGCGGCGAGCTGATCGTGGTCGGCGCCTCGCCGGAACCGGTCGAGGCCTCGCCGTTCGCCCTGATCGGCGCCAACCGATCGGTAAGCGGCCACGCCTCGGGGACCTCGATGGACTCCCAGGACACGCTCGCCTTCAGCTCGCTGCAGGGCGTGCGGCCGCGGATCGAGACGATGCCGCTGGAGCGGGCGGGAGAGGCCTACGCGAAGATGATGGCCGGCGACGCCCGCTTCCGCATGGTGTTGACGACCGGCGCCTGACCCTCCGCCAAGTGAGTTCGCAGTTATCCGCGCTATCCGCGGATTACTGCGAACTCGACGGGGTCAGGCGGACGGGTCCGCGGCGCAGGCGGCGGCGATCACGGCGACCGCCTCGCGCAGCTCGCGGGCGGTCGGGAGGCCGTAGCCGAGTACCAGCGCCGGGGGCTGCGGGTGGGTGCGGGTGAAGTCGGCGAGGCCTTGGACGCGGACCCCGCCGGCGCCCGCGCGGGCGATCACGGTGGCCTCGTCGACCCCGGCGGGCAGCTCGAGCAGGACGTGGAGGCCGGCGGCGATCCCGCACACGCGGGCGCCGGGCAGGGCGGCGTCGATCGCCGCGAGCAGGGCGGCCCGCCGGTCGCGATAGCGGGCGCGGGCGGCGCGAAGGTGACGATCGAAGGCGCCGCTCGCGATCAGCTCGGCGAGCGCCAGTTCGTCCAGCCGCGGGCCGCCGCCGTCGAGCAGGCCGCGGGCGATCGCCGCCGCCGCGACCGCGTCGTCCGGCAGGCAGAGCCAGCCCAGCCGCAGGGCGGGGGCGAGGGTCTTGGAGACGCTGCCGGCCAGGACGACGACGTCGGGCGCGAGGCCCTGCAGCGTCCCGGCCGGGCCGCGGCGGTCATAACGGAGCTCGGCGTCGTAGTCGTCCTCCAGCACCAGCGCGCCGCGCTCGCGCGCCCACTCGACCAGCGCCAGCCGGCGCTCGGCGGCGAGCACCGCGCCGACCGGCAGCGAGTGGGCGGGGGTGATGATCACCGCGTCGGGGTCGGCGGCGACCAGCGCCTCGACGTCGAGCCCGTCGTCGTCGACCGGCACCGGCACCAGCTCGAGCCCTTCGCTCTCGACCGTCCAGGCGGCGATCGGGTAGCCGGGGTCCTCGATCGCGACGCGCCGCGCGCCCCGCCCGCGCAGCAACGCGCAGAACACCCGCAGCCCCTGTTGGTAGCCGGCGGTGACGACGACCCGCTCCGGCGTCGCGGCCGCCGCCCGCACCCGGCCGAGGTGCTCGGCGAGCGCATCGCGGAGCTCCGTGGTCCCGGCGAACTCGCCGTAGCCGAGCCGCGCGTCGGGCAGCTCGTTCAGCGCGCGGCGTAGCGCCCGCCCCCAGGCGCGCCGCGGGAAGAGCGACAGGTCGGGCAGGCCGGGGAAGAGGTCGATCCGCACGTCGGGCGCCGGCGCGGCCCCGGCCGCCTCGGCCCTGCCGGTTGCCGCGGACCGGTCGGACGGCGACCGCCCGCCCGCGCCGGCCGGCGCCACCCGCGTCCCCGAGCCCCGGCTCGAGACGAGGTAGCCCTCGGCGCCGAGCTGTTCGTAGGCCTCGACCACGAGCCGGCGGGAGACGCCGAGCTCCGTCCCGAGCGCCCGCGAGGAGGGCAGCCGCACCCCGGGCCGCAGCCGGCCCGCGCGGATCGACTCGCGCAGGCCCGTTTCGAGCTGCGCCCGGCGCGGCGCCGCCGGGTCCCAGTAGGGCAGCAGCAGCTCCGGCGAGGCAGGTGAAGTGGTACCCGATCCGGCCACCTGATTGGACCTTATCGCCACACCACGATGCCGCTAGGCTCGTCGCGCAATCGACCGAGGAGCCACCACCATGTCGAGGATCGAGCCACGCCAGGGACTTTTCGCCAACCTCGTCGCCTTCGGCGCGCGGAGAAGCTTCGGCCGCGAGGTGAAGTCGGCGCGCGTCTACGCCAACCACCCGCGCCTGATGTTCGCCTGGATGCGTTACAACCGCACGTCCGAGCGCGCCCCGCACGTGCCGAAGGCGCTCGCCGAGCTGGGCGTCCTGCGGGCCGCGACGATGGTCGGCTGCCCCTTCTGCATCGACATCTCCTCCGAGTACAACCGCCGCGCCGGCCTCACCGACGAGCAGCTGCTGAGCGTGAACGACGCCCACGCCTCCGGCCTCTTCGACGCCGACCAGCTGCTGGTGATCGACCTGGCGACCGGGATGACGAGCACACCGGGCCGGGTCGAGGACGGGCTGATCGAGCGGGCGCGGGCGCGCTTCGGCGTCAAGGGGACGATGGAGCTGATCCAGCTGATCGCCTGGGAGAACTCGCGGGCCCGGCAGAACGTCGCCCTCGGCGTCGACCCCGACGGCTTCTCCGAGGGGAAGGCCTGCGCGCTGCCCTACGCGGCGGCGCGGGCCGACGAGGTCAGCCTGGCGTAGTTGCCGCCGCCTTACCCCGCCGCAAGGACCGCGCGCTCGATCAGGTCCGCGGCGAGCTCCGTCCCCGGCGCGGCCCGCAGCCGGCGCGAGGTCTGGGCGAGGCGGTCGGCGAGGGCGCCGTCGTCGAGCAGGCGGCCGATCGCGCCGCGCAGCTCCTCGGGCTCGTGGGCGTAGGTGTCGAGGCGGATGCCGAAGCCGGTCTCGTCGATGCGCTGTGCGTTGTCGTGCTGGTCCCAGAAGACCGGCAGCAGCACCATCGGCTTGCCGAAGTAGAGGGACTCGGTGACGGTGTTGTTGCCGCCGTGGGTGATGACCAGGTCGACCTCGGGGAGGATCGACGTCTGGGGGAGGAACTCGGCGCCGACCATGTTGGGTGCGAGCTCGAACTCGCTCGCCTGCGGGCCCTTGGAGACGACGAAGCGGTAGGGCGCCTCGGCAAGCTCCGCGACCAGGGTGCGCATCAACGGGACGTCGGCGGAGCCGAGCGAGCCGAGGCTGAGGTAGACGAGCGGCTCCTCGCCGCCGGCGATCACCTCCGGCAGCCGCCAGTCGGGATCGGTCGCCCGCACGCTGGCGCCGAGGTTGTGCCAGGTCGGCCCGAGCGGCTCGCGCCGCGGGTAGTCGACCTCCTGCGGATAGAGGTAGAGGTTCAGCGTCGGGCTCGCGTGGATGAAGTCGTCGCGGGGGAGGGGTGGGGCGCCGCGCGCGCGGCAGAACTCGTCGAAGTCGGCGTGCATCTCGGCGTGGGCGGCGCGGTAGGCGTCCCAGAACGCGGCCCAGCCGGAGCGGTCCTCGCTCGGCAGCCCGGAGAAGACCGGCGGCAGGTCGGGGTCCTTGACCTCCAGCGGGTTGCAGGAGGCGATCCGCGCCCAGGGCCGGCCGCTGGCGAAGAGCGCCGGGAAGGTGACGACGTTGTCCTCGACCACGAGGTCGGGCTCCAGCTCGCCGAGGATCTCGGTCAGCCGCGCGTCGACGTACTTCGCCCCGTCGATCAGCGCCTGGAAGGTGGGCGCGATGAACTCGCCGAGCTGGTCGATCGTCGGCTTGCGGAACACCGGCGCGGTGTCCCGGATGAAGTCCTTCCAGAACTGGCCCGGCGCTTCCTCGGTCTCCGGCGGCGGGGTCAGCCGCATCAGCCGCTCCTCGAAGCCCTGCGCCTCGAGCGTCCCGGCGAAGGACTCCTCGATGATGAAGACGACCCGGTGGCCGCCCCGCCGCAGCACATCACCGATGCCGACGCAGTTGTTGGTCGGCCCGAACGCCCCCTCCGGGAAGAAGACGATCGTCCTGGCCCGCTCACCCACGTTGCTAAAGATAAGTGCCATGGACTTCGGAATCGGATATTTCCCCACCGCCGACGCGGTCGGCCCCGGTGAGCTGGCGGCCTTCGTCGAGGAGCGCGGGTTCGCCTCGCTGGTGTTCGCCGAGCACACCCACATCCCGGCGAGCCGCGAATCCCCCTACCCGGGCGGCGGCGAGCTGCCGCGCAAGTACACGGCGACGCTCGACCTCTTCGTCGCGCTGACCGCCGCCGCCCTGGCGACCTCGCGGCTGCGCGTCGGCAGCGGCATCAGCCTGGTGATCCAGCGCGACCCGATCATCACCGCCAAAGAGGTCGCCTCGATCGATGTCCTCTCCGGCGGGCGCTTCGACTTCGGCGTCGGCGCCGGCTGGAACCGCGAGGAGATGGCCAACCACGGCACCGACCCGCGCACCCGCATGCGTCTCTTCGCCGAGCGGGTCGAAGCGATGAAGGCGATCTGGACCGAGCGCGAGGCGAGCTTCCACGGCGAGTTCGTGAACTTCGACCGGATCCTGGTCGAGCCGAAGCCGGCGCAGCGGCCGCACCCGCCGGTGTTGGTCGGCGGCCACGGGCCGACCGTGATCGACCGCGTGCTCGCCTTCGGCGACGCCTGGTTCCCGAACTGGACCCCGGATGTCACCGAGCGCGCCGCCGAGCTGCGCTCGCGCGCCGAGCGGCCGATCGACTTCATGGCGATGGGCCCGCCCGCCGACCCGAAGGTGCTGGAGCAGCTCGCCGCGGCCGATACGCGGCTCGTCTCCTGGTGGCTGCCGAGCGGCGGCTACAGCGTGATCGAGCCGCGGCTGGAGAAGGTCGAGCGGGCGATCGCCGAATTCCACGGCGAGGCGTGACCGCCGCCGAGGCGCGGGCCCGGTTCGCCGCCGCCCGCGTCGCCCGCCTCGCCACCGCCGACGCGGCGGGCCGTCCCCACCTCGTGCCGATCGCCTTCGCGGTCGCCGGCGACACGATCTACAGTGCGGTCGACGCGAAACCGAAGCGCACCCGGGCGCTGCGCCGGCTCGCCAACGTGCGCGCCAACCCGGCGGTGTCGCTGCTGGTCGACCACTGGGACGAGGAGGACTGGAGCCGGCTCTGGTGGGCGCGGGCCGACGGGCGGGGACGGGTGCTCGACCCCGCCGACGGGGAGGCGCGGCGTGCGGTCGAGTTGCTGCGCGAGCGTTATCCGCGCCAGCGGGCCGAGGGCGAGGTGCTGGCGGTCACGGTCGAGCGCTGGAGCGGCTGGACCGCATAGCTTGCGGGGGTTCATGCCCGCGCACCGTTCCGCGCTGGCGACACAGTTCCGTCACAAAGACGGCACCGAATTCTTACTTTCCGCTCACCATTCACGCGCATTTCATCGCCACACTCCCCTCCATGCCGCTCGGCCTCTGGAAAAGCAAGTGGGAGATCCACCGCGAGGACATGGAGCGCCGCAGCGCCGAGCACCGTGAGGAAATGAAGCGCTACCGCGAAGAGTCCGAAAGGCGGACCGCCGAACATCGCCAGGACATCGAGCGCTACCGCGAGCAGTCCGAGAAGCGAAGCGCCGAGCACCGGGAAAACATGGAGCGCCGCAGCGCCGAGCACCGGGAGTACATCGAGCGTTACCGCAAAGAGTCCGAGAAGCAGCGCGCCGAACACCGCGAGGCGATGGACCGCCACCGCGCGGAGACCGAGCGACGCGACGCGGACCATCGCGAGCGGATGGAGCGCTTCTCCGAGGAAATGCAAGAGGAACGTGCGGCGTCGGAGGGCCGCTGGCTCCAGTTGGGTGAGGAGGCGCGTGAGCTGCGCGAGAAATACGACCATGAGTTCGCGGAGACGCGGCGCTTCAATCGCGAAATGCTGACGCGGCTGGACACGACCTACGCGAACCTGACCACGACGATGCAGCTGGTGGTCGACGAGCTGCACGAACTGAAGTTGATGGTTCGAGCCCAGACCGACGCGATCATGAAGCTCGTCGACCGCTTCGAAGACCCCGGTGGGCGGCCGCCGGTCTGAGCGCGCGGCTCAGTCCGCGGCGGATCGAGCGTCGCCGACCTCGGCTTCGATGCCGGCCAGGAGCCACTCGAGGCCGATCTCGAAGCGCTCGGCCTTGACGCTGAGGCCCATGTCCTTGCCGACGAACTTGGCCAGGTGGGGGTAGTCGCCGCTCGCCGCCTGGGCGGCGATGTAGGCGTCGATCTCGGCGGCGCTCGGGCCTGCCTCGGGGTGGCGGGCGCAGGGGGCGCCGCCCTTGGCCTTCGGCGACATCACCTCCCAGCGGACGAAGCCGAGGGTGTAGGTGTCGACGGCGAGGAGGACGGCGCGCTTGCGCTCGGGGGAGAGGGGGAGCTCGGAGACGGCGGCCAGGGACTGGTCGATGTGGCGGAGGGCGTTGGGGCCGAGGAAGGGGCGGTGGAAGGCGGCGGCGATCATCCAGGGGTGGGCGCGGGTCGACTCGCGGGTGCGCTGGGCGATCTGGCGGAGGGCCTCGCGCCAGTCGTCGGTCGGCGGGCCGCCGGGGATGATCGCGCCGGCCATCACCTCGTCGACCATCAGATCGATCAGGTCGCCCTTGCGGTCGATGTGTGAGTAAAGGCTCATCGGGCGGGCGTCGAGCTTGGTAGCAAGTCTCCTGATGGACACGGCCTCCAGGCCATCGGCGTCGGCGATCTCGATCGCGGCCAGCACGATCGCCTCCCGCGAGAGGGGCTGGGGGCCCGAGGACTGCTCCTCGTCACGTGCCCAGACGGTGTCTAGTCCCGCTGCCATGCGGCAATCATACCGTGGCGGCGATACGGCGTACGAGAGTCTGATACGGTGTACGGCGTGAGTCGTCCAGAGGCAGCAGCCGCCGCGGACCCCAACGCCCTCGACCGCGAGACGATGGTCGTCGCGGGTGTCGTGCTGCTCGGCGCGATCATGTCGATCCTCGACACGACGATCGTCAACGTCGCGATCGACCGCCTCTCGATCGACTTCCACTCCTCGCTGACCACCATCCAGTGGGTCGTCACCGGCTACACCCTGGCGCTTGCCGCGGTGATCCCGGCCACCGGCTGGGCCGCCGACCGCTTCGGCACCAAGCGCATCTACATCGCCTCGCTGTTGCTCTTCATGCTCGGCTCGGCCCTCTGCGCGGTCGCCTGGAGCGCCGGCTCGCTGATCGCCTTCCGCGTCCTGCAGGGAGTCGGCGGCGGCATGATCATGCCCGCGGTCATGACGATCATGACCAAGAAGGCCGGCCCTCATCGCCTGGGCCGCGTGATGGGGATCCTCGGCGTGCCGATGCTGGTGGCGCCGATCATCGGCCCGATCCTCGGCGGCTGGCTGGTCGACGACGTCTCCTGGCGCTGGATCTTCCTGATCAACGTCCCGATCGGCGTGATCGCGGTGATCCTCGCCCAGATCGTGCTCGAGAAAGACCGGCCGGAGCCCTCGCAGCGGCTCGATTGGCTCGGCATGGTGCTGCTCTCGCCCGGCCTGACGCTCTTCATCTTCGGCCTCGCCGAGTCGGCGAGCGGCGGCTTCGGCCAGTTCAAGTCGTGGGCGCCGATCCTCGTGGGCGTCGCCTTGATCGCGACCTTCTTCGCCCACAGCTGGCGCAAGGGCGGCGGCGCGCTGATCGACATCAAAACCTTCACCCACACCCGCGCGGGCGCCGCGGCCGGCACCTTCACGCTGTTCGCGATCGCCTTCTTCGGCGCGCTGCTGCTGATCCCGCTCTACTACCAGACGGTGCGCGGCGCCTCGGCGCTCGAAGCGGGCCTGCTGCTCGCCCCGCAGGGCATCGGCGCGATGATCACGATGCCGCTCGCCGGCAAGCTGACCGACCGCTACGGTCCCAACCTCTGGCCGGCCTGCGGCATCCCGCTGCTGGTGATCGGGATCGCGCCCTTCGCGTTCGTCACCGCCCACACCTCCTACGCGCTGCTCTGCGGGTTCAGCTTCGTCCTCGGCCTTGGCATGGGCTTCTCGATGATGCCGACGATGACCGCGGCGATGCAGGCGGTGCCGGCCGCGGCGATCGCGCGCACCTCGACCGCGATGAACATCATCCGCCAGGGCGGCGCCTCGATCGGCACCGCGATCCTCTCGGTCATCCTCACCGCCGAGATCACCGCCCACATCGCGGGGGCGGGCGGCGGCGGCCTGGAGCACGTCCGGACCCTGAGCCCGGCCCAGCAGGCCGCAGCCCAGGAACCGCTGGCGAGCGCCTTCGCCTCGACCTTCGTCTGGGCCCTGGTCCTGCTCGGCATCGCCTTCATCCCGGCGCTGGCGATGGCGCTCGGCAAGTGGGAGACCGCCGCCCCCGAGGGCGAGCCCCACGCCCCCGACGGCGCCCGGCACGTAGTCCTCGAGTAGCGCGGGACGGGCGGGAAGGACACAACGACCTTCCGGCTGCGTGCGTCGTTAGGCCCCAGATACGGGACAAGCGACGAACGCACCTTTGGTAAGGCCGATCAGGTGTCACGGGAGAGGCACGGAACGCACAAGCCGTGATGCGCCGCCGGCCGGCGCCCGGAAGGGACGGGGACCCACAAGCTGTCCCCCGGGTAGGGGACCCGCCCCTCTCGCCACGGCCCGGGCAGGCTG
>CALCIA010000089.1 GCA_937907435.1 uncultured Actinomycetes bacterium | reverse complement strand
GCCAGGACCCCCATGAGGAGCCCAGGACACCCCCGCGCCACCTCGGACGGCCGGCCGCGCCCCGGCCCCCCGCGCCCAGGCGTGCGCCCTACGGCGTCAGTATCGGCGGCGGATTGACTTCGGGCGTCGGGTCCGGGACGCACTCTTCCGGTGGCGGGGGGTTTTCGGGGAGGATCGTGGGCGGTGGGGTGCAGCCGGGTGGGAGTGGGGTCGTCTCGGTGGCGCCCATCGAGATTTGGCCGATGCCGCGATGGACGAGGGGTCGTTCGAGGTCGAGGCGAGTTTGCAGCAGGGTGGCGGTCGCGTCGGTCAGGCGGAGGCGGCCGCCGACGAAGAAGACGCTGCCGGAGGCGGGGAAGATGTCGATGGCGGTGCCGAGGCGAAAGACGGGGAGTCGGCGGCCGACCAAGGTGCCCTCCAGGGTCCCCTTGGCGAAATCGAAGTGGATGGCCGACAGGGTGAGTGAGTTCTTGCCGTGGACGAAGGAGGGGGCGGCGGCGGTTCGCGCCTCGGGGGTGGCGCCGCGAGCTTCGAGGGAGTCAATCGGCAGGACGATCGCGCCCCCGGCGGTGGCCGCTCCGACCCCGCCGACGATCTTGACCCCCTGCCCGCTCAGCGTGCGGCCCCGTCGTGAACAGCAGGTCGGATCGTCGCGTTGCCGAAGAAGGCGCCGGCCGCGAGGGTGGGGGAGGCCAGGAAGGCCGCGGCCACGGCGATGCCGACGAGCGCCCTCCGCAGGCGACGGCGCGTCTTCCCGATCCGGTCCATGGACTCCCACCGTTCGGCGACGGTGCCGACGATCCTCTTCGATCCGCGTCCCCGACTCACCGCGGGTGTCGGTAGCGCTCGTAGATCACCCGCGAGCCGAGCTTCCTGGCCTCGATCAGGTCCAGTTGGACCGCCTCGGTCATCGGCGGCAGGTAGGGGGTGCCGCCGCCGATGGCGACCGGATGGCGGAAGAGGCGGAACTCATCGACGAGGTCGTGCTCGATCGCCGCGGCGGCCAGTTCGGCGCCGCCGATCGAGACGTCCCGGTCGGTCGCGCCCGTCGCCGCGGCGACCTCATCCGCCACCGACCCCTCGGCGAGGCGGGCGTTGCCCTGGACGCCGTCGAGCGTACGGCTGAAGACGACCTTCGGGAGGGCGCACCATACGTCGGCGAACTCGTCCCGGAACTGGTCCACCCGCAGCGACGGATCCGTCTCCCACACCGACATCGTCTCGTAGAGCCTGCGGCCGAGCAGGTAGGCGCCAAGCTCGCGGACCTGCTCGAGGTGGAAGCGGAACACCTCCTCCTCAGGGGCGGTCCATTCGAACCCGCCCGCGCGGTCGGTGACGAAGCCGTCCACGGAGACGCTCATCGAGTAGATCAGCATGGCCCCAGAACCATCGCACCCGCGCGGCGGCGGCGGGGCGCAATCCGTCCAGATAGCTTCGGGCCCCGCGTTCGCACTTCTCCGCGCTATCCGCGGATTACTGCGAACTCGGGCCCGAGGGACGTAGGACATCGGTCGCCATCGATTGATCGGCCCGCCTCCGCCCGGTTAGGCTCGCCCTGTCCCTTGCCACCGGCATCGGGCCGGGTGGCACGTCTGGAAAGAGGTTCACCATGGAGGCACAAAGCGTGGCGCCGACCCGCACGGGTCGGGACGTCGACGCCGAGCGGATGCGCTGGGAGGACTGGAGTGCTTACGGGTTCCTGCTCGCGGGGATCTACTTCCTGGTCGGGACGCTCTTCTTCTACGCCGGCAAGGAGAAGATCTTCGAAGGGATCGGGGCGCCGAAAGGGATCAAGGAACAGTTCGAAGGAACCTTCCTCGCCACGATCCCCGGAACCGACGCGGCGTGGACGATCCTCGGCATCCTCGAGTTCGCCGTCTTCGTCGTCGTGATCATCAGCCTGGTCCGCATGGAGTTCATGCCCAACCGGGCCAAGCCGTGGCTCCTCTCCGCCCTCGGGCTCGCCGTCTTCACCTTCTCGATCCTCGCGATCGGCCAGAACGTGACCGGCGAAAACTCCGGCGTCGCCGAGCTCTACATCTACGCGGGCGCCACCGGGGTCCTCTTCTTCCTGGTCCTGCAACTGCCGCCCTACAAGCGGGCGAACTGGATCAGCGGCAGGGCGGGGAGGTAGGGGCGCCGGGCGGTCGGTTTCGAGGAGGGCTCGCAGGCTGGCGGCCGGGAGGGTCAGGGCCCGCAAGCTGGCGCCCGGGAGGGCCGGTTCCCCGCAAGCTGTCGCCCGGGAAGGGCCGGTTCCCCGCAAGCTGTCGCCCGGATAACGGACGCGCCCCTCTCGCCACGGCCCGGGCA
>CALCIA010000088.1 GCA_937907435.1 uncultured Actinomycetes bacterium | reverse complement strand
GCGGCTGCCGGTCACCGCCGGCAGCCAGGAGAGCGCCGCGACGGCGAGGCAGAAGGCGCAGGCCACGGTCGCCACCCGGCGGACGCGCCGCCAGAGCGGCAGGCGCGTGGGACGCGGGCGCCGCCGGGTGGGTCGGGGCGGCGGGGCGGTGACCGTGGCCATCGGCGACACCCTCGCGCAGCAAGATGAAGCGGCGATTGAATGCCGATGAGATTTCTCTCATTCCGATGTCGATGGGCCGAAAACCTGTCTATATGTCTGGTTTTCGGCCCATCGACATCGAGGCGGCGGCGGCATCCGGGGGATGCCGCAGGGTTGCGGCGGGTTCCTGCCGATGCGGCGGTGGGCCGCCGGGCCGAGGATGGCCGCATGGCAGACCGCCTCGCACTCTTCGCCGATCGCGACGAAGCGGGCCGTCGCCTGGCGGCGGCGCTCGAGCGCTGGCGGGCGAGCGAGCCGATCGTCGTCGCGCTGCCGCGCGGGGGCGTGCCGGTCGCCTACGAGATCGCGCGCCTGCTGCAGGCGCCGCTCGACATCCTCCTGGTGCGCAAGGTCGGCGCTCCCTACCAGCCGGAGTACGGGGTGGGGGCGATCGCCGAGGGCGGCTTCCGCCACATCCGCCGCGACGAGGCCGAGCTGACCGGGATCTCGGCGGCCGAGCTCGATGCGGTGATCGACGCGGAGTCGGCCGAGCTGGAGCGCCGCCGGCGGCGCTACCGCGGTGACCGCGAGCCGCTGCCGGTGGCGGGGCGGACGGTGATCCTGGTCGACGACGGGGTCGCCACCGGGGGCACCGCCGTCGTCGCCGCCCACGCGCTGCGCGCCCGCGGCGCCGCCGTGATCGTCCTCGCCGTCCCGGTCGGGCCGCCCGGCGTCGGGCAGCGGCTCGCCCGCGAGTTCGACCGGGTGGTCTGCCTCGAGGAACCGCACGGCTTCCACGGCGTCGGCCAGTTCTACGTCGACTTCTCGCCGGTCCCCGATGCCGAGGTGACGCGGCTGCTGGAGCTCGGCCGCGAGGTCCCGGCGATGCGCGTGAGCGCCGATCCGCCCGCCGACCCGGTGGCCGACGACCGCGCGGTCGAGGTCGAAACCGAGCCGAACGTCCTGCTCGAGGGCGACCTCCGCGTCCCCGCCGACGCCCGCGGACTCGTGATCTTCGCCCACGGCGCCGGGTCGAGCCGCAAGAGCCCGCGCAACCAGGCGGTCGCCGCGAACCTCAACCGCGATGGCTTTGCGACGGTTTTGATCGACCTGCTCACCCAGGTCGAGTCCGGCGACCGCGCCAACGTCTTCGACATCGGCCTACTCACCCAGCGGCTCCTCTCGGTGACCCGCTGGGTCCAGGACGACGAGGAGCTGCGGACGCTGCCGATCTTCTACTTCGGCGCCTCGACCGGCGCTGCCGCGGCGCTCCGCGCCGCCTCCCACGTGGGCTCCGCGATCCACGCGGTGGTGTCCCGCGGCGGCCGCCCCGACCTCGCCGGCGACGCCCTCGAGCGGGTCATCTCACCCACCCTCCTGATCGTCGGCGGCGCCGACTGGCAGGTCCTCGGCCTGAACGAGCAGGCGGCCACACTGATGCGCTGCCGCCACCAGGTCGCGATCGTCCCCGACGCCACCCACCTCTTCGAAGAGCCGGGGGCCTTAGACCTTGTGGCGCAGTTGGCGTCCGAGTGGTTTTCGCGGTTCCTTACGGTGCACTCTTAGGTGGTTGGCTGGGGGGGCGGGGGTTCCGACCGCCCCGGCCGTCCGAGGATGGTCCTGGGTGTCCTGGGCTCCTCATGGGGGTCCTGGCAGGCTGTGACCCCCATGAGGAGCCCAGGACGTGAGGCGTTCGTGAAAAAGCCGGCACAGGGATGTGAGGAGGTCGGACTTACGTGACGATCAGGTCCGAGAGCCTCCACACCTCGGCCGGATCCGTGACGAAGATGCCCGGAACGTCACACTTCCCGGCCTTCCGGAGCCCTTTCCGGGGTCAGGACCAGGGGGCCGCGGGCGCGCGGTCGACCTGAGGTCCGGTAGCCGGACGTTAGGTCGACCGCGCCTCGGTG
>CALCIA010000087.1 GCA_937907435.1 uncultured Actinomycetes bacterium | reverse complement strand
ATCGGGCCGAGGTGTGGAGGCTCTCCGACCTGATCGTCACGTAAGTCCGACTTCGTAACGTCCCTGTGACGCCTCCCTCACGAAAGCCTCACGTCCTGGGCTCCTCATGGGGGTCACAGCCTGCCAGGACCCCCATGAGGAGCCCAGGACACCCCCGCGCCATCTCGGACGGCCGCGAGCGCCGGGACCTCTGCCCCGGCGCCCGCCCGCCATGGACCCACTGAACCTACGGCGCCGTCACCGCCCAGACGCCGGCGACCAGGTAATCGCCTTTCGTTTCTTTCTTCGCTTTCGCGGCCAGCCCGATACCGAGCCGGTTCACGCTGTCGATGGTCAGCGCTACGGGCGCAGTCCCTTCCAGGTTGGTTTCCGTGGTCGCGTAGACGCAGAGCCAGCCGGCCGCGGCCGCCGGGGTCGTTTCACCGCCGCCGAGGCCCGGGCACTGGGCCGGGTAGGGGCCGCCCTTCGGCACGACCGACACCGCCGGGGTGTTCAGCAGCGCCTGCTGGAAGGTGAGCGAGCCGCGCGCCACCGGGGGCGTTTCGCCGGCTTCCGCCTCCGCTTTGGACTCGGTGCCGCCGAGGTCGAAGACCCCGCGCAGCGTCTGCCCGCTCTTCAGCGGCTGGACGTTGTTCAGCACTTCGCCGTTCAGCTTCGCCGCGGTCACGGCGCCGTCGGCCAGCTTGCCGGTGGTCACCGCGCCTTCGGCGAGGTTCCCGGTGACGACGCCCTTTTCGGCGATTTTCGCCGCCGTCACGGCCTTGTTGTTCAGCTTGTTGGTGGTGACGACGTTGTTGCGGATCTTTTCCGCCGTCACCGCGCTCGCGGCGAGCTTGCTGGTGTTGATGATCCCGGGGCCGAGGTTGCCCGGCAGCACGGCGTTGGGGCCGAGCTTGCCCGCGGTCACCGCCTTGGGCGCGATCTTGCCGCTGGTCACGGCCTTGCTGCGGATCGCCTTGGGGGTCACCGCGCCCTTCTTGATCTGCTTCGGGCCGACGCTGTTCTTCGGCAGCCCCGCGGCCACCGCCGCCCCTCCCAGGGCGATGAACAAGGCCAACGACGCGATCACGTTCGCGTAGGTCAGCCGGGGCAGAAATCGCTTCATCCTGCTTCCTCCTTTGGGTTTTCCGAGGGTGCTTTCACCTGCTTGGTCCCAGCACCTTCGATCCATCGGGCATAATCCCCCCAACATGGACCAGGTCGATTTGATTTGGAAGAACGGCGAGTTCGTCCCCTGGGACGACGCCAAGGTGCATGTGCTGAGCCACGGGCTGCACTACGGAACCGGCGTGTTCGAGGGCATCCGCGCCTACGAGACCGAGCGCGGCCCGGCCGTCTTCCGCCTGCCCGAGCACCTCGACCGCTTCGAGAAGTCGGCCGAGCTCTACTACCTCCAGATGCCCTTCGGCGCGGAGCAGCTGCGCACGGCGACCAAGGAGCTGATCGCCCGCAACGGCCTCACCTCCTGCTACATCCGCCCGCTCGCCTTCCGCGGCTACGGCGAGATGGGGCTCTACGCCAACTCGGCGCCGGTCGACGTGATCATCGCGACCTGGCCCTGGGGCGCCTACCTCGGCGACGAGAGCGCCGGCAAGGGCATCCGCGCCAAGGTCTCGAGCTGGCGGCGGATCAGCCCCGCGGGCGCGATCCCGCACGCCAAGGCCTCCGGCTCCTACCTCAACTCGATCCTCGCCAAGACCGAGTCGGCCAACGCCGGCTACGACGAGGCGATCCTGCTCGACGAGCGCGGCTTCGTCTGCGAGGGCTCGGGCGAGAACATCTTCGTGATCCGCGGCGGCGAGATCCTCACGCCCCCGCACACCGCCTCGATCCTCGACGGGATCAACCGCAAGTCGGTGATCCAGATCGCCCGTGACCTCGGCTACACCGTGGTCGAGCGCGACATCGCCCGCGCCGAGCTCTACCTCGCCGAAGAGGTCTTCATGACCGGGACCGCGGCGGAGATGGTGCCGGTGCGGGAGATCGACGACCACGGGATCGGCGGGCCGGGCGAGATCACCCGCCACATCCAGGCGAAATTCATGGACGCCCTGCACGGGCGCGCCGACGAGTACCTCGAGTGGCTCGATTTCGTCGACGTCGCGGCGGACGCGCCGGCCGACGCGCGCGACGGCGCCAAGCTCGGCGCCGAGGAGATCGCCTCGACGGACGAGGAGATCGGGCGAATTACCCCTGCCGCCTAGCGGCAGGCGCGGCCGTGAGGCCGTGCGCCCCGGGCCCACCGACGGGCCCACCGGTCTCTTCTTGAACTCGAAAGGCAGTACCAGATGGAACAGGTGAAGCTTTACGACACGACCCTGCGGGACGGGATGCAGGGCGAGGGGATGTCCCTCTCGGCGGCCGAGAAGGCGCGCGTGGTGCAGGCGCTGGACAAGCTCGGCGTGCAGATGATCGAGGCGGGCTTCCCGAGCTCCAACCCGAAGGAAAAGGAGCTCTTCGCCGCGCTCGCCGAGCTGGAGCTGGAGCGCTCGGTCGTCTGCGGTTTCGGGCCGACGCGGCGCCGTGGCACGACCGCCGAGGAGGATCAAGGGCTGCTCACCCTGGTCGATTCCTTCGCCCCCGTCATCTGCCTGGTCGGCAAGACCTGGGGACTGCACCTGGAGAAGGTGACCAAGGTCTCCCGCGAGGAGAACCTGGCGATGATCGCCGAGTCGGTCGGCTTCTGCCGCGAGCGCGGCAAGCGGGTCGTCTACGACGCCGAACACTTCTTCGACGCCTACCGCGAGGACCCGGGCTACGCGCTCGGCTGCCTGGAAGCGGCGATCGACGCGGGCGCCGAGAACGTCACCCTCTGCGACACCAACGGCGCGATGCTGCCGGATCAGATCGCGGCAGCGACCGAGGTCGCGGCGCTCCGCTTCGGCGACCGCGCCGAAATCGGCATCCACGCCCACGACGACGCGGGCTGCGGGGTCGCCAACAGCCTCGCCGCCGTCAATGCCGGGGCGCGGATGGTGCAGGGGACCGTCAACGGCTACGGCGAGCGCTGCGGCAACGCCAACCTGACCACGATCCTGCCCGCCCTGCAGCTGAAGATGGGCTTCGACGTGGTCCCGGCCGAGAACCTGGAGACGCTGACCGAGACGGTCCACTTCGTCGACGAGCTCTGCAACCTCTCGCCGAACCCGAACGCGCCCTACGTCGGCCGCAACGCCTTCGCCCACAAGGCGGGCATGCACGTCGCCGGGATCGAGGCCGACGCGCGCACCTTCGAGCACATCGAGCCCGCCGCGGTCGGCAACGAGCGGGCGATCCTGCCCTCGGAGCTCTCGGGCAAGGCGACGATCCGCGATCAGGCCGCCGCGGCGGGCCTCGAGATCGACGACGCGACCGCCGCGCGGGCGATCGAGGTGCTGAAGGAGCGCGAGCACCACGGCTTCCACTACGAGGCGGCGCCGGCCTCCTTCGAGCTGCTGCTCCGCCACGAGGCGGGCGTCTACAAGCCGCTCTTCGAGCTGGAGAGCTACCGGGTCGTGACCCAGCGGCGGGCCGGGGGACGGGTCGAGACCGAGGCGACGGTGAAGCTGAACGTCGACGGCGAGCGCTTCGTCGAGATCGCCGAAGGCAACGGCCCGGTGAGCGCGCTCGACAAGGCGCTGCGCAAGGCGATCACGAGCCGCCACCCGCACCTCGCCAACATCGAGCTGACCAACTACAAGGTGCGGATCCTCGACCAGGACCGCGGCACCGACGCGGTCACCCGCGTCCTGCTCGACTCCGCCGACGGCGAGCGCGAGTGGGGGACCACCGGCGTGTCCGGGAACGTGATCGAGGCCTCCTGGCAGGCGCTGGTCGACTCGCTGGAGTACGCCTTCCAGTGAACCCGATCCCACTGGCCCAACCGGAGATCGGCGCGCGGGAGGAAGAGCTAGTGCTCGAGGTCCTTCGCTCCGGGCGGCTCTCCCTGGGTCCGATGGGGCAGCGCTTCGAGCGCGCCTTCGCCAATTTCCTCGGGGTCGAGGACGCGGTCGCGGTGTCGAGCGGCACGGCGGCGCTCCATCTCGGCGTGCGCCAGCTCGGCTGGGGACCAGGCGACGAGATCGTCACCAGCCCGTTCACCTTCGTCGCCTCCTCCAACTGCCTGCTCTACGAGGGCGCGAAACCCGTCTTCGTGGATGTAGATCCCGAGACCCTCGACATCGACCCCGACGCCGCCGCGGCAGCTGTCACCGAGAAAACCGCGGGGCTCCTGCCGATCGACATCTTCGGCTGGCCCGCGGCCTGGCCGGAGCTGGAGGCGCTCGCGGCGAAGCACGGCCTGGGCATCCTCGAGGACTCCTGCGAGGCATTGGGCGCGGTCGACTCGGAGGGCCGCAAGGTCGGCTCGCGCGGCCACTTCGCCACCTTCGCCTTCTACGCCAACAAGCAGATGACGACGGGGGAGGGCGGGATGATCGTCCCCACCGACGCCGACGCGGCGGCGCGCCTACGCAGCGAGCGCAACCAGGGCCGCGCCGTCGACATGGGCTGGCTCGACCACGACCGGCTCGGCTTCAACTACCGGCTCTCCGACGTGGCGGCGGCGATCGGCCTCGCCCAGGTGGAGAAGCTGCCGCGCCTGCTGGAGGAGCGCGCCGCGGTGGCGGCGATGTACGGGGAGCGGCTGGCGGGGGTGCCGGGGGTCGAGGCGCCGATGGCGGCGCGCGGCCGCGAGGTGCGCGGTTGGTTCGTCTACGTGGTCCGGCTCGCCGACGAGGTCGACCGTGACGCGGTGATCAACCGCCTGCGCGAGCGCGGCATCGACTCCAAGGATTACCTGCCGAGCATCCACCTGATGCCGCACATCCGCGAGCTCGGCTATCGCGAGGGCCAGTTCCCGGTCGCCGAGGCCGCCTCGGCCCACTCGATGGCGCTGCCGTTCTTCCCGCGGATGAGCGAGGCGCAGGTCGAGCGGGTGTGCGCGGAGCTGGCGGCCGCCGTCGACGCCTCGGTGCGGGGATAATCGGCGCCGCGATGGCACGCTTCCCAGGCAACGACGGCACCGGCGACGACGCCCCGGCGCGCTTCCGCAAAGACCCGGACCCGCGCTTCTGGCGGATGAACCGCTCGCTGCCCTTCGACTGGCAGCTGGCGCCCTACGACGTCCTCCAGTCCCAGGCCCACGCCCGCGGGCTCGCCCGGATCGGGGTGATGACCGAAGCCGAGGCGGAGGAGATCGCCGCCGGGCTCGACCGGGTGCTGGCGCGGATCGAGGCGCCGGGCTTCGCCTTCGAGGACGCCGACGAGGACATCCACATGGCGATCGAGCGGCTGCTCGGCGAGGAGGTCGGGGCACTGGCGGGCAAGCTCCACACGGGGCGCTCCCGTAACGACCAGGTCGCCACCGACATCGCGATGGTCGTCAACGCCGCCTCGCACCGGGCGATGCGCCTCTGCGCCGCGGCGATGGAGGGCCTGCTCGGCCTCGCCGAGTCCCACAAAGACTGGCCGATGCCCGGCTATACCCACCTGCAGCGCGCCCAGCCGGTCTACCTCGGCCACCACCTGCTGGCCTACTTCTGGATGCTCTCGCGCGACGCCCGGCGGTTCGGCTTCGCCGCCGAGTCGGCCAGCGTGATGCCGCTCGGCTCCGGCGCCCTCGCGGGCGTCAACTGGCCGATCGACCGCAAGATCGTCGCCGCCGAGCTCGGCTTCGCCGCGATCACGCCGAACTCGCTCGACGGCACCTCCAACCGCGATTTCGTCATCGATTACCTGAGCGCCGCGGCGACCTGCGCGATGCACCTCTCGCGGCTCGGCTCGGAGCTGGTGATCTGGTCGAGCAGCGAGTTCGGCTTCGTCGAGCTCGATGAGGGCTTCTCCTCCGGCTCCTCGATCATGCCGCAGAAGAAGAATCCCGACTCGGCCGAGCTGTTGCGGGCCAAGAGCCCGCGCGTGGCGGCCGCCCACCAGACCCTGCTCGGCGTGATGCACGCGCTGCCGCTGACCTACGGCAAGGACATGCAGGAGGACAAGGAGCCGCTCTGGGACGCGATCGACACGATCGAGGCGAGCCTCGAGGTGACGGCCGGGATCCTCGAGGACATCGCCTTCGACCGGGAGCGGCTGGAGGAGGCCTCCGGCGACGAGATGCTGGCGGCGACCGAGGTCGCCGACCTCCTGGTCCGCCAGGGCGTGCCGTTCCGCGAGGCGCACGGGATCGTAGGAGAGCTGGTCCGCGCGGCGATCGCGAGCGACGTGCCGCTGTCGGGCCTCAGCCGCGAGGAGATCGCGCGGGTGTCCGAGGCCCTCGGCGGCGACGCCGGCGAGGAGTACTACGAGGTGCTTCAGCGGGGTTCGTGGCTGGAGTCGAAGCGGATCGCCGGCGGCACCGGCTCCGAGCCCCTGGCCGCCCAGATCGAGGAGGCGCGAACCGCCCTCGCGGAGGTCCGCGAGGTCGCCGGGGTCTGACCCCGGCGCCCAGCTGTTCCTTATGAGCCTGTCAGGCGCAAAAAGAACAGCGGGCGAGGGTGCGGGTGCCTCGGGCGCCCGGCTCGGCGTCGACTTCTTCGAGCGCTCCGTCCACGAGGTCGCTCGCGAGCTGATCGGCTGCCGGCTCTTCTTCGGCGGCGTCGGCGGCATCATCGTCGAGACCGAGAGTTACGAGCGCGACGATCCCGCCTGCCATGCCTACGTCGGCCTCACCGAGCGGACCAGCGTCATCTTCGGCCCCCCGGGCCGCGCCTACGTCTACCTCTCCTACGGCATCCACAGCCTGCTGAACTTCGTCTGCGAACCGGACGGCGAGGCGGCCGCGGTCCTGGTCCGCGCCCTCGAGCCGACCACCGAGATCGAGACGATGCGAGCCCGCCGCGGCAAGGCCCGCACCGACCTCGACCTCTGCTCCGGCCCCGGCAAGCTCACCGAGGCCCTAGGCATCACCCTCGCCGAGAACGCCGACCGCCTCGACCGCGATCCCTTCCTCATATTGCCCCCGGAAGCCGACCCCCCCGAGGTCGTGACGAGCCCCCGCATCGGCATCACCAAAGCCGTCGATCTCCCCTGGCGCTTCACGGCAGCGGGCAGTAAGTACGTCTCGCGGCCGCGGCCGTAGCGGGGATGGTCCTGGGCTCCTCATGGGGGTCCTGGCAGGCTGTGACCCCCATGAGGAGCCCAGGACGTGAGGCTTGCGTGGGAGAGGCGTCACAGGGACGTTGCGAAGTCGGACTTCCGTGACGATCCGGTCCGGGAGCCTCCACACCTCGGCCGGATCCGTGACGAAGATGCCGGGA
>CALCIA010000086.1 GCA_937907435.1 uncultured Actinomycetes bacterium | reverse complement strand
AGAGATGCCGGGAACGTCACACTTTCCGGCCCTGGGGAGCCCTTTTTCGGGCCGAAATCAAGGCCCGATAACGCGCTGCGTGATTTAGGGCCCCTATAGCACGGTCAATCCACGCAGCGCGGAAGTCGGTGTTGGACAACACGGGAGAAAGCGTGGAGACCCCGGCATCTCTGTGACGACGTCAGACCTCCGTGACGGATCCGTGTCACGCCCGACTCACTCCCGTGACGCTCCCGTCCCGGACCCTCCACACCTTCCGCACACCCGCCCCTCTCGCCACGGCCACAGCCTGCCCGGGCCGTGGCGAGAGGGGCGCGTCCCTAACCGGACTCTCGCCTAAGGGTGCCCGTCCCTAACCGCGCGACGGATGCCCACCAGACCCCATACAAAGGGCGGGCCGTCTCCGGCCCGCCCTTCGAAAGCCTGCTGTCGCCGCGTACTACGCCGGAACCGCGGTCAGGCGCTCCTGGACCCACTTGGTCGAGGCGATGTGCTTGTCCATGCCCAGTTCCTTCGGGGTTGCGCCGAGGGCCAGGCCGACCAGTTGGGGGAGGTGGAGGACGGCGAGGCCGAGGTCACGGTTGACGACCTTGGCGGCCTCGGGCTGCTGCATGTCCAGGTTCAGGTGGCAGAGGGGGCAGGGGGTGACGAGGCAGTCGGCGCCGGCGTCGATCGCGTCGCCGACGTGGGTGCCCGCCTGGGAGAGGGAGGTCTCGCGGTTCATCGTGATGACCGGGAAGCCGCAGCATTTGCGCGCCCCGTCGTACTCGACGATCTGGCCGCCGAGGGTCTCGATGACCTTCTCCAGGTAGATGTCGCGGTCCGGGTAGGAGTCGTAGCCGAGGCGCTCCTTCGGCCGCACGATGTAGCAGCCGTAGAAGGGGCCGACGCGCAGGCCGGAGAGCGGCCGTTTCACCTGGGCGGCGAGGCGGTCGAGGCCGTAGTCCTCGACCAGCAGCCAGAGGAAGTTTTTGTTGTTCCAGGAGCCGTCGGCGGACTTCTCGTAGGAGAGCCCCTGGCCCGAGAGCACCTCGTTGATGTGCGCCCGGTAGCCGGAGTCGGCGTCAAGGCGCTGCTGGCACTCCGACTGCGCGCCCTGGCAGGTCGAGCAGATGTTCATCATCGAGAGCCCGGTCTGCTGGGCTAGCGCGAAGGTGCGCGCGTTCAGCGTGTCGGCGAGCTCCTGGTTGTGCTCGGCGATGACGCCGGCGCCGCTGCAGTTGGCACGGTCGAGTTCGACCAGCTCGATGCCCAGCTTCTGCGCGACCAGCGCCATCGAGCCGTGCAGCTCCGGCGTGAACCCGCGCGATACGCAGCCGGGCCAATAGGCGACTTTGATCTGATCAGCCATTAGAGGCCTCCTTGTCGGCGCCGGTCGGCAAGTAGTCTGCCGCGTCGGGCTCCAGGCCCTCCTGGACGGCCGCCTCCTCGTCGCCCTCCTCGCCCTTGATGTACAGGTTGAATTCCTCGTTGTGGGCCTCGGCGTGCTTGTAGATCGCCTTGACCTCGTCCTGGGCGCCGCCCGGGAGCTTGTGGTGGATGCCGGGGATCAGCTTCGGCAGCGAGCGCATCTTGCCCGTCTTGATGCCGCGGATCGCGGTCGGCAATGAGCCGATCATTTCCTTGATCGCCCGTTTGGTCGGCATCAGCTTGCCGAGCACGCCCGGCGCGAAGGACTCCTGCAGGAGCATCGACTCGTCGAGGGTGCCCTTCTTCTCGATGATCTTGACGAAGGCCATCTCGTGCGAGTGGCCGCTGTTCGGATCCTCGATGCCGGCTTCGCCCGCTTTGCGGCGCAGGCGCATGATCTGGTCCATCGGCGCGACGCCCTTGGGGCAGGCGTCGATGCAGCTGAAGCAGTGCGTGCAGTCGTAGATCCCGTGCGGGTCGTGCGCCAGGTCGGTGAGGCGCTCCGAGGTCTCCGCGTCGCGCGGGTCGCCGACGAAGCGATAGGCCTTGGCCAGCGCCGCCGGGCCGATGAAGAGCGGGTCGGCTTCCATCGAGAGGCAGGAGGAGACGCAGGCGCCGCACTGGATGCAGGCCATCGACTGGGTGATGTCGATCATCGACTCCGGCTCGACGATGTACTCGCGCTCCGGCGGCGTGCCGGCGGGCAAGAGCCAGGGGGTGACGCGGCGGAACTTCTCCCAGTGGGTCGACTCCATGTCGGTGACCAGGTCCTTGATCACCGGCTGGTTGCCCATCGGCTCGATCGTGATCACGTTGCCCTCGGAGGCGCCGCCGACCGCGGCCGCCTTCTTGTCCGCCAGCGCCTGGGCCTCGCCGATCTGGGTCTTGCAGCCGAGCCCGGACTGGCCGTTGATCTTCATCCCGCAGGAGCCGCAGATCGCCGCCCGGCAGGAGCAGCGCACGGCCAGCGAGCCGTCCGTGCGGTCCTTGGTCTGCAGCAGGCCGTCGAGGACCGACAACGAGGGCTCGAGCTCGACGTTGAACTCCTCCCAGTAGGCGGGCTCGCCGCTCTCCGGCTGGTAGCGCCGGACTTTGATCGTGTAGTCGGCCATCAGTACGTCCTCGCTTCCGGTTGCCACTGGGTGATGGTGACCTCTGAGTAGGAGATCTCCGGGCCGTCCTCGGTCCGCTCGAGGTCGATGTGTTTGAGCCACTCCTCGTCGTTTCGCTCCGGGAAGTCGGTGCGGGTCTGGGCGCCGCGGCTCTCCTTCCGCTCCAGCGCCGCGACGCAGGAGCACTCGGCGCAGTCGAGCATGTAGGTGAGCTCGATCGCGGCCATCAGGTCCTGGTTGAAGACCTGTCCGTGGTCGTCGATGTAGGCGCTCTTCGCCTCCTCCTTGAGGCGGCGCACCGTTTCCAGCGCTTCGGTGATGCCCGCCTCGTCGCGGAAGACCGCGACGTGTTTGTCCATCGTCTGGCCGAGCTCGAGTTTGATCTCCGAGACGCGCCGGCCGGAGCCCTTCTCGCGTCCGTTGATGTCGTCGATCAGGTTCTGCTCGTCCTCCAGCACCTTCTCCGAAGGCTTCGACCAGTCGGTCCGCAGCGCCCGCGCCGCGGCGTCGCGGCCCGAGTGCTTGCCGAAGATCAGCGTGTCGAGCAGGGAGTTGGCGCCCAGGCGGTTGCCGCCGTGGACCGAGACGCAGGCCGTCTCACCCGCGGCGTAGAGGCCGGGGATGTCGGTGCGGCCCTCGATGTCGGTCTTGACGCCGCCCATCGTGTAGTGGTTGCCCGGCTTGATATGGATCGGTTCGCGGGTGATGTCGACGCCGGCGAAGTCGCGGCCGACCAGGACGATCTCGCGGAGCGCCTCGTGGATGCGCTTCTTCGGCACCACGGTGATGTCGAGCGCCACGGTCCCGTCGGGGAAGCCGCGGCCCTCGTTGATCTCGGTCTGCTCGGCGCGGGAGACGACGTCGCGCGAGGCCAGCTCCATCTTGTTCGGCGCGTCCCTCTCCATGAATCGTTCGCCGTTCTTGTTGAGGAGGTGGGCGCCCTCGCCGCGGGCCCCCTCGGTGATCAGGAAGCCCTTGCCCGCCAGCGTGGTCGGGTGGTACTGGATCATCTCCATGTCCATCAGCTTGGCGCCCGCCCGGTAGGCCATCGCGATGCCGTCGCCGGTGCAGATCAGCGCGTTGGTGGTCGGCTTCCAGATCTGGCCGTCACCGCCGGTGGCGAGGATCACCGATTTGGCTCCGAACAGCTGCATCGAGCCGTCGGCGACGTTGCGGGTGACGACGCCGCAGCACTCGCCCTTCTCGTCGATCGCGAGCGAGGAGCAGAACCACTCCTCATAACGGGTGATCTGCTCCGAATATTTCATCAGCTGCTCGTAGAGCACGTGCATGATCGCCTGGCCGGTGATGTCGGCGACGTAGTAGGTGCGGGCGGCCGAGGCGCCGCCGAAGGCGCGGGTCCCGAGCTTGCCTTCCTCGTTGCGGTGGAAGGTGACGCCGAGGTGCTCGAGGTAGAGGATTTCCTCCGGCGCCTCGCGGCACATGACTTCGATCGCGTCCTGGTCGCCCAGGTAATCGGAGCCCTTCACGGTGTCGTACGCGTGGGACTCCCACGTGTCCTCAGGGTTGAGCGCCGCGTTGATGCCGCCCTGAGCGGCGTTTGAATGGGAGCGGACGGGGTGAACCTTGGAGACGATCCCCACGGAAACGCCCTGCTCTGCGGCGGCGAGGGCGGCCCGCTGGCCGGCGAGCCCGGCCCCTATGACGAGTACGTCGTGGCTTGGCACGAGGCCGGATGCTATAGAGCGGAAATCCGACCACGTAGTCGGGATTCGCCTAATGCATCACACTGCGCGGGGGAGCGCCGGGAGGGTCAGGCGAGGCGCCTGATCGTCGCCTCGGCGAGCCGGATCCCAGCGGCGACGGTGCCGAAGTCGACGTTCTCGGCGAGGTCGTTCGGCCAGTGGTAGTTGGAGGGCTGCTTGAGCTCGTCGCAGCTCGCGATCACCGCTCCTTCGTAGCCCGCGGCGAGCGCCTCGAGGCCGTCGGTGCCGTTGTGCAGGCGCAGGTTGGGATAGAGCCAGATGCCGAGCTCCGCGGCCGCGGTGTCGAGCGGCTCGAGCGCCGGCGCCGGGTAGTCGTACATCTTCAGGAAGCCCTCGCCGCGCAGGACGAGGAGGTGCGGCGAGCCGGTCGACTCGAGACAGAGGAAGAAGGTCGAGTCCGCGGGGAGCTCCTCGAAGTGGCGCTCGCCGAACGCCTTCATGCCCTCGCTGAAGGACTCCTCGGCGCCGGCGGAGAGGAGGATGACGCGGACGCCCGGGGCGGGGGACTCGGCGAGGCGGCGGGCGAGCGCGAGCAGGGAGACGACCGCGGTGCCGTTGTCGTTGGCGCCGGGGACGACCTGGCGGGCGCCGATCTCGACCATCGCCGCGGTGACGGTCGCCGCGAGCGCGGTGCCGAGCCGGGTCAGCGCCTTGACCTTGGTGAGCGCGCCGAGGGCGACCAGCAGCGGGCCGCCGACCACCGGCGCCATCAGCGCCGGGCTGGTCTCGATCGGCTCGATCAGGCCGAGGCGGTCGGCGATCTTCGGGATCGCCGGGTGGAAGACGAGGCCGGCGTGGGCGGCGTCGTGGTGGCCGCTGATCACGATCGTCCGCTCCGCGTCGGGATCGCCGATCTCGCAGACGACGTTGTAGGTGGTGCGCTCGGGGAGGAGCGCGCGGAGGCGGCGCTGGTGGGGCGGGAAGTCGGAGGCGATGCCCGCCGCCCCGAGCGCGCCGAGGGCGGCCCCGAGCGCGCGATGGCCGCGCCGGGCGGTGAGCCCGCCGAGGGCCCCGAGCGCCGTGCCGAGCCCGAGCGGCCACCAGTAGGTGCCGTGTGCGGGGGCCGCCTCGATGCGCGCCTCGGCGCCCAGCGCGCGGAACTGGCCGACCAGCCACTCGGCGGCACGCCGCTCGCCCTCGGAGGCCGAGGGACGGTGGATGCGCTCCAGTTCCTCCAGCCGCTCCCGCAGCCAGGCCTGGTCGGGGTCGCCCACGGCCTCGGGCAAAGGTGTGCCAACTGTGTGACTGGCCATGTGGCCGGCCACGCTACCCGCTTACCATTGACTTCATGTTGGGCGGCGGCTCGATCACGTTGTTCCACGTCCGCGGGATCCGGATCGCGGTCGACTGGTCCTGGTTCGTGATCCTCTTCCTGGTCATCTTCTGGATGTCCAGCTTCTACGACGAACTGCTGGGCAATTCGGCCGGCTCGACCACGCCGTTCATCCTCGCCGTCGCCAGCGCCGCCGGCTTCTTCGGCTCGATCCTCCTGCACGAGCTCGGCCACGCCGTCGTCGCCCTCCGCAACGGGATCGGGATCAGCTCGATCCAGCTCTGGATCTTCGGCGGCATGGCGCGGATGGATCGCGAAGCCGACGGGCCGGGGGTCGAAGCGCGCGTCGCCCTGGCGGGCCCGGCGGTGACGGCGCTGATCTTCGTCGCCCTGATGATCGGGGGCGTCGCCGCCGGCGGCTGGCACGAGTTCAGCCACGCGGCCTTGATCGAGTCGACCTCCGGCGCCTCGGGAGTGCTGGCGATGATGGCCTGGCTCGCCTCGATCAACCTCCTGCTACTCGTCTTCAACCTGCTGCCCGCGTTCCCGATGGACGGCGGCCGCGTCGCCCGCGCGATCGCCTGGAAGACGACCGGGGACCGCAACGCGGCGACCAAGTTCGCCGCCGACCTCGGCCGCATCTTCGGCTACGTCTTCATCGCCGGCGGCATCTACATGGCGCTGACCGGGGAGATCCTCGGCACCTTCGGCGGCGTCTGGCTGGCGCTGGTCGGGGTGATGATCAACGGCGCCGCCAAAGGCGCCTCGATCCAGACCCGGATGAACTCCCAGATCGGCACCATCTCGGTGGCCGACGTGATGGACCGCGAACCGGTCACGATCCCCGGCGACCTCTCGATCGAGCAGGCCCTCGACGAGTACTTCCTCCGCTATCGCTGGCCCTGGTTCCCGGTCGTCGACGCCGCCCACCGCTTCCTCGGCCTCCTGAACCGCGAAGCCGCCGACGAGGTCCCCGAGGTCTCCCGCGCCGGCTCCCGCGTCTCCGAAATCGTCGACCACGACCGCGGCCTCTTCATCCGCGACGACACCCCCCTGACCTCACTCCTCTCGAACCAGAACCTCCGCCGCCTCGGCGCCCTGATGGCGGTCGACGCCGACGGCCGCCTCTCCGGCGTGATCACGGTCGAGCAGGTCGGGCGCGCGCTGAGGGACGCCCAGACGCGAGCGTAGGGCGGCGGCGTCGGGCAGGGGTTCCGCTCAACCCCTTCGCGCCGGACCCCCGCAAGCTGGCGCCCGTAGCTCGCTAGCTCCGGGGTACAAGACGCTCCACCCCTGCCCGACGCCGCCGTCACGCTCCGGGGCAAGCTCCGACGCCGGGCTCGCTGTGATCGGTCAAGAACCTCTGTGTCGAGTTTTGGTTGCTCAGCACCCAAAACTCGACACGGACAATCCTGACCAAAGCTGTCCGAGGCGAGGCGTCCCTCCGGGCAGGCTGTGGCCGCGGCGAGAGGGGCGGGTGTGCGGAAGGTGTGGAGGAAGGTGCGCGGAAGCGTCACGGGAGTGCGCCCGGTGTGCGCCAGAAGCGCGCCGGGACAGTCACCGAAGGGCGCCGAGGGCCGGTCCCCGGACGGTCAGGGATCCGCGTGGTTGGAAATCCGCGTATGGCGCGGGGTTCCAACCACGCGGATTCCCGACCGGCCTACCGTGGTTCGAAATCCACGCCACAGGTGGATTTCGAACCACGCGAGCTCCC
>CALCIA010000085.1 GCA_937907435.1 uncultured Actinomycetes bacterium | reverse complement strand
CTGGGCTCCTCATGGGGGTCACAGCCTGCCAGGACCCCCATGAGGAGCCCAGGACACCCGCCCCGCCACCTCGGACACCCGCAAGGGCCGGAACCCTCCGTCCCTGACCGCGGAATCACCCACCCGCCAGCTGTTCTTTATGGACCCCAGGAGGCCATAAAGAACAGCGGAAGGGGGTGGGTTCGCGCAGGGGGCGGGCGTTTGCCGGCGTCAGTACCCGGCGGGGTGCCGGACCACGAACCCTTCCGGGTAGGGCGGTTCGGCGTGCCAGCGGGGGCCGGTGCCGCTCGCGTCGCCGACCGTGTCCCAGCGGAGGCTGGCGATCACCATGTAGGTGTGGGTCGCGTTGGCGTAGATCGTGATCCACTTGCCGGGGCCGGCTTCGCCGTAGCTCTCCAGTGAGCCGGAGGTGAGCGGCGAGTCGAGCAGCCCGGCGCCGTAGAGGGCGAAGCTGACCGCGCCGGAGCAGTCGTAGCCGTAGCTGTAGAAGGAGGCGTGGCCGCCGCCCCAGACGTAGGGGGTGGTGGCGATCGAGTTGGCGGCGGCGATCGCGGCCTTGACCGCGGGCGGCGCGCTCGCGGGCGCGGCGGCGAGGCCGTTCGGCTGGATCACCGCTTCGGCGCCGGTGACCTGCGTTTCGGCGGCCAGCGGGGCGACCCGCCAGTCGACGTAGTGGGTCTTGCAGCCGCCTTCGATTTCTTCGGCCTCCGAGATCACCTCTTCGACGTACCAGGCGGCCTGGTTGTGGGCGAAGACGCCGGCTTCCAGCGAGCCCTTCGACCAGATCTCACGGGCGAGGGTCGCGGCGGAGTCGAAGATGTCGGCGTGTTCGATGTGGCCGTCGTCGTCGCCGTCGACGCGGAACTGCTTCCACTCGCTCGCTTCGAGCCCGAGCGGCCCCGTACCTTCGAGCTCTTTTTTCGTCATCCCGCGGCTGAAGTTCGACTCCAGGCGGGCGACCGCGGCAAGCGCCCAGACGCCGCGCTTGCCGAGTTCGTAACGGGCCGCGGCCGCCTCGAAGGCTTCCAGGTAATCGGCGGGGATCTGCTGCTTCCAGCCCGGCGCCGCTTCGCAGCGCAGCACTTCGATCTGCGGGCTGAGGCCCGCCGCGGTGAAGGCGGTGTCGCCGATTTCGGCGGCGTAACAGCCGGCGTTGGCGAGCACCTCGGAGACGTACCAGTCGGCGTGGTTGTAGGCGTAGATCGCGCCATAGGTGTCGGCGGGCATCCCGGCGGCGGAGAGATATCGGGCGGCGGCGAAGATCGCGTCTTCGGGGTTGTTCGGGTCGGCGATCCCGTCGCCGTTGGCGTCGACCCCGTAGGTCGCCCAGGTCGAGGGCATGAACTGCATCCAGCCCACGGCGCCCGCCGAGCTCGGCCCGAGGTTGGTGCCGAACCCGGTCTCGACCGCGTTGATCCCGGCCAGGACGGCGGGCCCCTGCGGGCCGAGCGCGTACTGCGCCGAGGCGCGCTGGTAGATCGGGATCAGCTGCGGCGGCACCGCGGTCGCCGCGCAGGCGGAGGCGGTCAGCGCCGGGATCTGCAGCACCGGCGCCGGCTGGTCGATCCCGGCTTCTTCGCCCGCCCGGCGCGCCGCTTCGTCGGCTTCCTGTTCGGTTTCGGCTTCCGCGAGTTCTTCTTCGCCGCGCGTCGGTTCTTCCGCCGTGGTGCCGCCGCTGGCGGGCGGGAGCTTCGGGTGGCGGATCGCTTCCGGGGTGAGCGGCGAGTTTTCGGTGACGCTCTTCCCGGCCGGCGAGCCCGACCTGGACCCGGCTTCGCTCCCGGATCGGCCTTCCGTCCCGGGCGCCGCTTCGCTTCCCGACCCCGCTTCGGACCCGGAGTTCCCGCCTGCTTCCCCACTCGGCGCCGCCGCTTCCGTTGCCGGTCCAAGCGGGCTCTTCTGCGTCGGCACCGCCAGGCTTTCCCCCTGCGTCGGCTGCCCGTTCTCCGCGCCCGCCGCGACGCCGATCGGCAGCGCCAGGGCGACGGTGAGGACGCCGGCAGCGGCGACCGCGCGGAGCTTGCGGGGATGGTCGGGCATCAGCTCAGCCGAAGACGTTCGTGACTTGCCACTTCTTGCCGACGCCCTGTTCCATTTCGAGCCGCAGCTCGCTGGTCACGCCGACCCGCAGCAGCGAGACGCTGACCGTGTAGACCTTCCCCCTCGACGGCCCGGCGACCACGTTGACGACCTTCGCCTGCGGCACCTTGACGCTGGCGGGCTGGCGCGGCGGCCGATGGAGGAGGGAGCGCGAGAGCTGTTTCGTGCTGGTCTGGTCGAAGGCCTTGCGCACTTTCGTGTCGATGCCGCCGATCTCGTAGACGACGAACGCCTCGGCGAACCGCCGCGCCACCTTCTTCGCGGCCTTCGGCGCCGGCGGCCCGGTGAATTCGCTGCCTTCCTTGCCGTTGGCGCCGCCGGTGCCCTGTCCGGTCCCGGTTTCCGCGACATCGGCGCCCCTGGCCTTCGCGAGGCTCGAGGCCTGTGCCTGCGCCGAGGCGGTCGCCGCGGGAGTCGCGCCGATCTTCGCGGTCGAGGCGGGCGTGTCGTTTGAGGCACTGGCGCGCCCGGCGGTCGCGTCGCCCCCGCCTGCCGCGTGCCCGCCGTCCGCATTGTTGCCGCCTGCCGCGCCGCGCTGCGCCGGCGCTTCATCGCCGGCCTGCTTGCCGCCGACGGCCTTGCCGTCGCCGACGCCGGCCTGCACGTCCTTGGCCGGGGAGAAGTCGGGCGGTGCGCCGTGGAGGGTCGGCCCGGTCGGCTTCGTCGCCTTCTTCTTCGGTGCCGGGGCCGGCGCAACCGCGGCGGGCGTCGGAGCGGGCGAGCGCTGTGGGGTGACGAAGGCCTCGGTGATCCCGGCGCTCTGACCCGAGCCGCCTGCGCTCCCGATCACCAGCGCCGCGACGACCCCGGCCACCGCGATCCCGCCACCGCCGAAGACACCGATCGCGCCCCGGCGTCCGAGTCGGTAGAGCGAGTCCTCGACCGGCCAGGCGACGTGCTGCCGCAGGAACCAGCCGACATCCTCGACCGCCAGGCGTGCCCGCACCAGGCCGGCGCGAGCGCCATCGACGCCCTCATGCGCACGGTCGACGCCACCCCGCAGGCGTCCGGTGCCCTCGGTCTGCCCGTCGATCAGTTGCCGCTTCTGATCGCCCTCGTCCATCTTCTTCTTCCAAGAGTGTAAGAGCACTTTCCGGGACGTTGTTTCGGCATAACCGGCCAATTCCCTAAGTGGGGAGCGGGCTTGCGCGCCTGGGCCTTAGTTTTGTGGAGGGGTTGGGGGGAGAAGTCGGGTGGGGGTGGGCGGCTGGACGGGCGGGGGGTCCGAGGCGCGCGCGGCCGTCCGAGGGAGGTCCTGGGCTCCTCATGGGGGTCCTGGCAGGCTGTGACCCCCATGAGGAGCCCAGGACGTGAGGGGTGCGTGGGAGAGGCGTCACAGGGACGTTGCGAAGTCGGACTTCCGTGACGATCGGGTCGGAGAGCCTCCACACCTCGGCCCG
>CALCIA010000084.1 GCA_937907435.1 uncultured Actinomycetes bacterium | reverse complement strand
CGCCCCTCTCGCCACGGCCACAGCCTGCCCGGGCCGTGGCGAGAGGGGCGCGTCTGTAATTCGGGCGCCAGCTTGCGAGGCCTGGACCCTCCCGGGGCGACAGCTTGCGAGTCCCCGTCCCTCCCGGGCGCCAGCTTGCGGGGAACCGGCCCTCCCGGACCCCGCCGGCCCCGGGACCACCCACCCCCTACGCGCCGGTCGTCACACCGACGATCAGCAGGCGGCCGGGGCGGCGGCCGGTGTTGACGACGCGGTCGGCGCCGTCGCGGATCAGGATCGCGTCGCCGCGGGAGATCGCCACCGGCTCGCCGCGCACGGTGATCTCGAAGGAGCCGGTGACGACGTAGATGAAGAGCTCGCGGTGGTGGAAGATCTCGCGGACGGCCCCGTCGCCGCCGCCGGCGATCTCGAGCGTCGCCCCCACCTCGTAGTCGGTGAGCCGCGGCGAGAGCTGCCAGCGCTGGTGGCCGAGGAAGCGGGTGGCGAGGCCCTCGGCGGTCGATGTGAGGACGCTGCCCTCGCCGTCGCGGATCACCTCATAGGGGCGGCGTTCGACCCGGCTGCCCTCGACCAGGTCGCTCAGTTCGACGTCGAAGAAGTCGGCCAGGCGCACCAGCCGGCTGATCGTGATGTCGGACTTGCCGCTCTCCACCAGAGAGAGGAACGAGCTGGAGATCTTGGTGGCCGCTTCCAGCTGGCTGAGCGAGAGGCCTCGCTCGGAGCGGAGGGCGCGAAGTCGGGTGCCGAGGTCGAGTTTGTTCATGGAACGGCGGCGATCATCTCATCGCCGCCGTCCTCGTGTCGAGTATGAGAGTCGCCTGAACCTCACTGGTCGAGCCGCGGCTCGGGCCGCACGGGCGCCGGGACGGCCGCGGCGGGCCGCCCGGGGAGCAGCTGGACCAGCGCCGCGACCGCCAGGCAGACCGCCGCCACCGCGACCAGGGCCAGCTCGAAGGCGCCCGCGTAGTCGCCGTCGGGGCCGATCGCGCCGTAGAAGATCGCGCCGATCGCGGCGACGCCGATCGTGTTGCCGACCTGCTGGGCGGTCGAGAGGACGCCGGAGGCGGCGCCCGCGTGGCGCGGGTCCATGCCGCCGACCACGGTCGCCACCAGCGGCGCGGTCAGCAGTCCCATGCCGATGCCGTCGACGGCAAGCGCCGGGACGAGGAGAAGCGGCGAGCCGCCGGTGCCGATCGCGCCGACCGTCAGCGCGAGGCCGGCGAGCGCCGCGGCACGCACGGTCCCGCCCGCCGCGAGCACCTGGCGGCCGAACCGCGGCGCCAGCGCTTCGGCGCCCGCCGAGGCGAGCAGGTAGCCGGTCGCCAGCGCGGTGAAGACGAGGCCGGAGTCGAGCGCGCTGAGCCCGCAGCCCTCCTGCAGGTAGATGGCGAGGACGAGGAAGAACGAGGCCATCCCGGCGTAGAAGACGACCGAGGCGAGGACGCCGACGGTGAAGGCGCGCTCGCGGAAGAGGTCCGGGTGGACGAGCGGCGCGCCGCCGGTCGCGGCGAGGCGGCACTGGCGCCGGGCGAAGGCGAACGCCAGCGGCACCGCGGCGGCGAGGCAGGCGAAGGTCCAGGCGGGCCAGCCCTGGCGGCGGCCTTCGACCAGCGGCAGGACGATCGCCACCAGGGTCGCCCCGGCGAGCGCCGCGCCGAGGAAGTCGAGCCGCCGCGAGCCCTCGGCGCGCGACTCGGCGATCGCCCGCGGCGCCAGGGCCAGCGCCGCGATCCCGATCGGCACGTTGACCAGGTAACAGGTGCGCCAGTCGAGGTCGAAGACGTTCAGCGCGATCAGCGCGCCGCCGACGAGCTGGCCGCCCGCCGCCGCGAGGCCCATCGTGATGCCGTAGGTGGTGACGGCGCGGCGGCGCTCGTCGCCGGCGAAGGTGACGCCGATGATCGAGAGCACCTGCGGGGCGAAGAGGGCGGCGCCGATCCCCTGCAGGATGCGGCCGACGAGCAGCACCTCGATCCCCGGGGCCGCCCCACAGAGCGCCGAGGAGGCGGTGAAGAGCGCCAGGCCGGTCATGAAGAGGCGGCGCCGGCCGAAGAGGTCGCCGAGCCGGCCGCCGAGGATCAGGAGCGAGGCGATCGCGATCGCATAGGTGGCGACGACGAGCTGGATCTGGGAATCGGAGGCGCCGAGCTCGACCTGGGTCGAGGGGATCGCGACGTTGACGATGAAGAAGTCGAGGACGAAGACGAAGGTGCCGGCCATCAGCACCGCCATCGTCAGTGCGCTCGTCCGGGCGGTCGATTGGGCTTTGTTCGCGAGTGGGTTCATGGCGAGCAGGTTGCCCGCCGCGGGTAGCCGCGTCGATTACCCGTGGGGTAATGCTCAGCGCGGCGCGAAGGCGCGGCAGGCGGCCGCGGTGGCGTCGTCGGCGGGGAAGAACGACTCGATCGAGAGCTCGGCGACGGTCACGTCGAGCGCCGTGCCGAAGGTGGAGATCGTGCCGAAGAAGCTCAGCTCCGTGCCGTCCTCCGCGCGCATCCGGAACGGGACGAAGACGTCGTGGGCGGCGGTCACCGTCGCCTCGTCGACTTCCTCGCCCGGATAGCCGCGCAGCTCCTCGAGCAGCGTCGCCAGCGCCGGGTCGCCGCTGACCCGCGCGTGGCGCTCCAGCCGCGCCAGGATGTGGTGGCGCCACTCGCCCAGGTTCAGCATCTTCGGCGGCAGACCTTCCGGGTGCAGGGCGAGGCGCAGCGCGTTGGCGGGCGGCTCCAGCAGGTGCGGGGCGACGCCGGCGGTGAGCAGACCGAGGCCGCGGTTGGCGGTCACCAGCTCCCAGTGGCGGTCGACGACCAGCGCCGGGTAGGGGTCGTGGCCGGCCAGCACCTGGTCGATCGCCGCGCGAACCGGCTCCAGGTCCGGGTCCTCGTAGGCGAGCTCGCGGTACTCGGGCGCGTAACCCGCGGCGATCAGCAGTTCGTTGCGGTCACGGAGCGGCATCTCCAGGTTGGCGGCGAGGCCGATCACCATCTCGCGGCTCGGGTTCGAGCGTCCCGTCTCGAGGAAGCTGATGTGCCGGGCCGAGACGCCCGCCTCCAGCGCCAGCTCGAGCTGGCTGCGCCGGCGCCGGCGGCGCCACTCGCGCAGCAGCGGCCCGACGCCGGTCGGGGGCGCGGTCGCGGCCTGGGACGACATCCACCGCAGCGTACCCGGGCGCGCGAGGCGCGTCGCTTACCTCGGAGGTAATGCGGCGCTACCGGGGCGGGACCGGGGGCGGCGCGCCCTCCGCGGCGCGCCCGGCATCACGCCGTCCCAGCTTCGCCCCCATCTTCACCGCCTTCACCGCGCTGGTCGCGCCCGCCTGCAGGGTGAAGCCGACGACGAAGAGCAGGATGCCCGGGAGGCGCAGGAACGGCGAGCCGATCATCAGGAGGCCGACGCGGCCGATCACGTAGGCGGGGGTGCTGACGACGGCGCCGAGGACGGTGCCGACGACGCTCGCCGAGAGCCGGTCGCGGCGCGAGACGGCGCCCGAGTCGACCCCGATCAGCCGCGCCGGGACGGCGACGTAGGCGATCATCATCACCCCGATCACGACGCTCAGCGTGACCGCGAACCAGGGCCGGTGGGCGCGGGTGACGACGGTGACGGTCAGTCCCAGGGCGAGGCCGACGACGGCGCCGGAGCCGAGGATCGTCGCCAGGTGCGGCCGCGCTTCCTCGATCGCCGGGAGCACTTCCGGCTTGCCGTCCTGGCTGATCGCGAAGGCGAAGAGGGCGTTCAGCCAGAAGCAGGCGGCGGTGATCGCGATGACCGCGGCGATCAGCGGGATCACCGCCGGCCCGCTCAGCTCCTGCACGGTGCGGTCGTGGAGGACGTGGCCGCGCAGGTCGTACATCGCCGCCCAGATCCACATCGCGGGCGGGATCTGGATCACGGTGAGCCGCCAGTTCGTCAGCAGCAGACGGAGGCCGCCGAAGAGCATGGCGACGCCGCCGACCAGGAGCGCCAGCGGGGCGAGCAGGCGGTGCCGGCGGCTGAGCGCCTCGACCGCGCGGACGACCTCGGCCTCGTCCCCGTCGCGCACCCCGCGAGCGACCTCGGCGAGCCGCCCTGCCCACTCCCGCGCGGTCACCTCAGCCATCGACCGCGGGCCGGCGGTGATCTGACCACGGCCGGGCGGGGCGCGACCAGACGCAGGCGAAGGAGATCGGGTGGTGGCGGAAGCGCTCCCACTTCGGCTTCAGCGCGACCCACTCGTCGTCGACGGCCCGCTCGTGGAGGGCGGCGAGCGTCAGCCCGGCACCCAGCCCCGCGGCAACGTGGTCGCTCAGCAGGTGGACGTGCGTCTCGATCGCCAGCGACTCGCCCGTGGAGGTGTCGTCGAAGTGGGTCGGCATCCCCGAGGCGATGATGAAGTGCGGGTGGAAGCCGACGAGGACGAAGCGCCCGCCCGGACGCGCGAGCCGCGCCGCCTCGGCGTAGAGCGGGCGCAGATCGGCGAGGTGCTCGTCGACCAGGCAGGCGACGACGAGGTCGTAGGCGTCGGCATCCAGGCCCGTATCCGCGACGTCGCCCTCGCGCAGCGAGGCGTAGACGCCGCGGGCGCGTGCCGCGTCCAGCATCCCCGGCGAGAGGTCGACCCCGTCGATCTCCCCCACGCCTCGCGCCCTGAGCCAGGCCCCGGTCCGCCCGGTCCCGCAGCCGAGGTCGGCGGCGCACCCGACCGCGCCCCAGTCGACCTCGAGCCGCTCCAGCAGCGCGACGTCCATCGCGTCCTCGACCGTCTCCTCATAGGTCGCCGCCCACCGGTCGTACCCCTCGCGCGGCGCGACGGTCCGGTAGTTGCGGGTGTCGAAGGAGGAGAACGAAGCCATGGGGTGAGCTTGTCACGCGCCGGGCGAGACGGTCGGGAGTCCCGCGTCGCGGGCAGCCGCGATCTGACGCTTGTCGTAGCTGAGGAACACCGCGATCGGCCGGAGGCTGAGCGCGGTCATCACATGGATGGCGTCGAGCGAACGGAGACGTGGCTCGAAAATCCTTCCCGCCCGCCACAACGTAAGTCGCTCGATGGTATGCAGCACGATCGCATCGAGATAGATCTCCGCCCTGCCGAGGTTCGCCGCGAGATCGAACTCTGGCAACGTGACCGCCTTCCGCCGCACGGCCCGAGGAACCTCCGTGACCAACAGCTCACTGCTGATGAGTCGTACCCCGCGAACGAAGAACCGGGCCTCACCCGACTCTCGCTCGTCGACGGCGAGCTTCACCAGCGCCGACGCGTCTACGTAAACGGGCGGCTCCCTCGGACTTCTTCGAGCGCTCGGCTCAAGGTGTTTTCGTAGTCCACCGGTTCCGGCGGGAAGAGGTCGCGGAAGAACCTCTGCCACGCCGCGGTCATGATCCGTTCCTCGCCCGGGAGCCAGGGTCCCAGAACCGCGACCTCCTCCCCGTCGCGGATCACCGAGACGCGCTTGCCCTCCTTCACCGCCATGTAGTGATCGAGGTTCGCTTTCAGCTCCTCGAAGGTCACCGTCACGGTCTCGATCTCGGTCGTCATCTGGGTCAACGTAGCGCCTCACTTTTCGGGATTTCTTTCTGCTTCTTCCGCGCGTTCGCGCTCGTCGGCGAGGGTGGCGGCGGTGCGGAGGTCGGCGAGGACGCGCTCGCGGATCGCGCCGATGAGGGCGGTGGCGGTGCGGGTGTCGCGGACGCCGGCGGCGACGGCGGCCGGGTGGACGCTGCCGACGATCATCTCCAGCAGGACGAGGCCCGGATCCTCGTCGGGGAAGGCGTCGTCGGGCAGGTCGTCGAGCAGCGAGACCACCACGTCCTCCAGGGCCATCGCCGTGCGCAGCACCTCCTCGACCAGCTCGCGGGTCGCCTCCATGCCCAGCGGCTCGCGGCGGTGTGAGTCCCGGCGTCTGCCCATGCGCCCCTAAGGTCCCGACGCCCGCGATCTCTCCCCCCTCCGGGTGCTCCCGCGGCCGGATCGGACTGCCGAAGCCGCTGAGTGGGTAGAAATCGGGGCGATGAGCTACGACGCGGACGCCGATCGCTACGACGGCAAGATGGTCTACCGGCGCACCGGCCGCTCCGGGCTCGACCTGCCGGTCCTCTCGCTCGGCTACTGGCACAACTTCGGCGACGACCGCAAGTTCGAGACCCAGCGCGAGATCGCCCGCCGCGCCTTCGACCTCGGCATCACCCACCACGACCTGGCGAACAACTACGGGCCGCCCTACGGCGCCGCCGAGGTCAACTTCGGCCGCCTGATGCGCGAGGACTTCCGTCCCTACCGCGACGAGCTGGTGATCTCCACCAAGGCGGGCTGGGACATGTGGCCGGGCCCCTACGGCCAGGGCGGCGGCGGGCGCAAGTACGTGCTCGCCTCGCTCGACCAGTCGCTCGCGCGCCTGGGCCTCGACTACGTCGACATCTTCTACTCGCACCGGCTCGACGGCTCGACCCCGCTGGAGGAGACGATGGGCGCGCTCGACACCGCCGTCTGCCAGGGCAAGGCGCTCTACGTCGGCATCTCCTCCTACGACGCCGAGCACACCCGCCGCGCCGCCGCGATCCTCGCCGACCTCGGCACGCCGCTCCTCATCCACCAGCCCAGCTACTCGATGCTGAACCGCTGGATCGAGGACGAGGGCCTGCTCGACGCGGCGGGGGATCTCGGCATCGGCGTGATCGGCTTCACGGTCCTCGCCCAGGGACTCCTCACCGGCCGCTATCTCGACGGCGTCCCGGCGGGCTCGCGGGCGACGCAGAAAGGCTACGGGGCATTCGACAGCTCCTGGGTCAACGACGAGGTGATCGGCCGGGTCCGCGGGCTGAACGCGCTCGCCGAGACGCGCGGCCAGTCGCTGGCGCAGATGGCGCTCGCCTGGAGCCTGCGCGACCCGCGCATGACCTCACTGGTCATCGGCGCCTCCTCGACGGCGCAGCTGGAGCAGAACGTGGACGCGCTCGAGAACCTCGACTTCACCGCCGAGGAGCTGGCCGAGATCGACCGCATCGTCGACTTCGACTCCGGCGTCGACGAATGGGCCGACGCGCGCTCCGGCCGAGTCGGCTCCGGCATCTAGCGATCCAGCGCCCGCTGTTCCTTTTGCCGACCATTCCGGCAAAAGGAACAGCTGGGCGGGGGCGGCGCGGCCGGTTCGGCATGCTTAGGGGATGACCGACGTCCCCATCTCGATCCTCGACCTCGCCGCGGTCGGGCCGCAGGAGTCGATCGCCGACAGCTTCGCGGGCTCGGTCCGCCTCGCCCAGGCGGCGGAGCGGCTCGGCTACGAGCGCATCTGGTACGCCGAGCACCACAACATCCGCTCGATCGCCAGCTCCGCGACCGCGGTCCTGATCGCCCACATCGCCGCCCACACCGAGAAGATCCGCCTCGGCGCCGGCGGCATCATGCTGCCCAACCACTCGCCGCTGGTGATCGCCGAGCAGTTCGGCACCCTGGAGATCCTCCACCCCGGCCGCATCGACCTCGGCCTCGGCCGCGCCCCCGGCTCCGACACCGCCGCGATGCGGGCGCTGCGCCGCGACGAGTTCTCCAGCGAACGCTTCCCCCAGGACGTGCAGGAGCTGCAGGGCCTGCTGTCGGAGAACAGCCCGATCTCCGGCGTCGTCGCGATCCCCGGCAAAGGCACCAACGTCCCCCTCTACATCCTCGGCTCCTCCCTCTTCGGCGCCAACCTGGCCGCGGTGCTGGGACTTCCGTACGCCTTCGCCTCCCACTTCGCCCCGCACTCGCTGTTCGACGCGCTGCAGGTCTACCGCGAAGGCTTCAAGCCCTCCGAGCACCTCGCCGAGCCCTACGCGATGGCGGGCGTCGGCGTGATCGCCGCGGCGGACAAGGCGGAGGCCGACCGCCAGCTCGAGGTGACGCGGCGGATCCGCGTCAAAAGCCTCTTCAAGACGCCGGGCGGCGGCAAGCTCTCCGAGGAGGAGGTCGACCAGATCCTCGACTCCCCCCGCGCCCGCGCGGTCGACGAGATGCTCACCTACTCGGCCGTCGGCACCGGCGCCGAAGCAGCCGCCTACCTGGCCGACTTCCAGGCGAAGACCGGCGTCCAGGAGCTGATCACGGTCCACTACGCCGACTCGGTCGACAACCGGGTGCGCTCGGTCGAGCTGCTGGCCGAGGCGGCGGAGCTCGGGGCGGCTGCGGCGGCTTAGGGGTTGGTGGGGGACGGGCGGGGGTTCGGGGGGCGGGGGTCCGGGGCGCTTGTGGCCGTCCGAGGATGGTCCTGGGCTCCTCATGGGGGTCCTGGCAGGCTGTGACCC